>NZ_JBEZKJ010000001.1:0-351719 GCF_040651675.1 Streptomyces sp. NPDC048415
CGCAGCCGCCGCAGGCGGTGGCCATCGCCATCCGCCGCGACGGCTGCGCGGGCAGGGATAGGGCCAACACGCATACTCCGCCCCCAAAGTATGTTGTCCCGCCATATGTGCGCCTGACCTGCGCCTTCCTACCGTGTGCCGACACCTACCCGTCCCCACCGCACACGAGGAAGTGGCGCACATGGCCTCCGCAGCAACCGCTCCCCCACCACCCACGAGCCTCAAGCGCATCGTCGCCGCGAGCCTCATCGGCACCACCATCGAGTGGTACGACTTCTTCCTCTACGGCTCGGCCGCCGCGCTGGTGTTCAACAAACTGTTCTTCCCGGGCTCCGACCCTCTCGTCGGCACGCTGCTGTCGTTCCTGACGTACGCGGTCGGGTTCGCCGCCCGGCCGCTGGGCGCGCTCGTCTTCGGGCACTACGGCGACCGGCTCGGCCGCAAGAAGCTGCTGGTGCTGAGCCTGCTGCTGATGGGCGGGGCGACGTTCGCGATCGGCCTGCTGCCCACGCACGCGACTGTTGGCTCGGCCGCCCCCGTGCTGCTGACCACACTGCGCCTGGTGCAGGGTTTCGCGCTGGGCGGCGAGTGGGGCGGCGCCGTCCTGCTGGTGTCCGAGCACGGGGACGCCGAACGGCGCGGGTTCTGGGCCTCCTGGCCGCAGACCGGCGCGCCCGCGGGGCAGTTGCTGGCGACCGGTGTGCTCTCGCTGCTGACCGCCACGCTGTCGGACGACGCCTTCGTCTCCTGGGGCTGGCGCGTCCCGTTCCTGCTCTCCGGCGTTCTGGTCGTCGTCGGTTTGTGGATACGTCTGTCTGTCGATGAATCACCCGTCTTCCAGCAGGCGTTGGCGCGGGCCGAGGCCCGCAGGGCGGCGCCGAACGCGGGGGCCGCGGAACCCGAGAAGCTGCCGCTGGTCTCCGTACTGCGCCACCACTGGCGTGACGTGCTCGTCGCGATGGGCGCCCGCATGGCGGAGAACATCAGCTACTACGTGATCACCGCCTTCATCCTCGTGTACGCCACCACCTCGGCCGGCGTCTCCCGGCAGACCGCGCTCAACGCGGTGCTCATCGCGTCCGCCGTGCACTTCGCCGTCATTCCGGCGTGGGGCGCGCTCTCGGACCGGATCGGCCGCCGGCCCGTCTATCTGCTGGGCGCCGCCGGAGTAGGCCTGTGGATGTTCCCGTTCTTCTCCCTCATCGACACCGGCGGCTTCGGCAACCTGATCCTCGCCGTCACCGTCGGCCTGGTCCTGCACGGCGCCATGTACGCACCCCAAGCCGCCTTCTTCTCCGAGATGTTCGCGACCCGGATGCGCTACTCCGGGGCGTCCATCGGCGCCCAGTTCGCCTCGGTCGCGGCGGGCGCGCCCGCCCCGCTCATCGCGACCGCGCTGCTGTCCGCCTACGGCAGCTCCACACCGATCTCTCTGTACGTGATCGGGGCGGCCGTCCTGACCCTGATCGCGGTGGGAGCCGCCAAGGAGACCCGGCACCGCGACCTGGCCGACGTGGAGGCCGCGGGCGACGACCGGCCCGCGACGGCCCCGGCGGCGGACGCCCGTACTGCCTGACCCCCTCCCCGCCCCTCGACGACCCCCGTATGCCGACGGCGTGTGTACGGGGGTCAGGGCGATGTCGCCGACGACAACCGGTGCAACCGCAGGGCGAGTTGGATCTCGAGCGCCCGGGCCGGGCTCTGCCAGTCGTCCCCGAGCAGGCGCCCCACTCGCTCCAGTCGCTGCGCGACGGTGTTCACATGCACATGCAGGTCGTCCTTCGTGCGCGCCGGGCTCATGCCGCACCCGAAGTACGCGTCGAGGGTGCGCAGCAGATCGGTGCCACGCCGTTCGTCGTACGCCACGACCCGGCCGATGGTGCGTTCGACGAAGCCGGAGATGTCCCGGTCCCCGGCGAGCAGCAGCCCCAGGAACCCGAAGTCCTCAGCGGCGGCACCGTCTCCCGCCCGGCCCAGCACGAGCAGGGCCTCCAGACAGCGCTGCCCCTCCGCATAGGCCGCCGCCACGGCGTCGGGGCGGGCGGCGAGTCTCTCGACAGGCGCGGAGGCGCCGACAGTGACTCGCTCGCGCACGGCGGTGCCGAGGTCCCTGGCCGTACGGCGGGCCAGGGTCGTCGCGGTGTCACCGGGCCCGAGGGGAAGCAGCAGGACGGTGCCGCCGTGGCGGGCCGCGGCCAGTCCGCGCCGGGTGGTGGCGAGATGGGACGCGGTCGACCACAGGCGTCTGCGGGCGGAGGCCTCCTGGTCGGCGTCGGCGGCTCCGGCGTCGAGTCGGGCGGCCAGCACCACATGGGAGCCGTCGAGGTCGGCGTGCAGGCGAGCGGCCCGTTCGCGCAGCAGGCGGGGATCGCGGTCGCGGGCGTCCAGCAGGTCGTCCAACAGCTCGCCCCGAACGCGCTGTTCTGCCTCGGAGGCCGAGCGTCTGGCCAGCAGGAGCAGTGACGTGACCATGGCCGCGCGCTCCAGGGTGCGCTGGTCGACGGGGTCGAGGCCCGGATGCCCGCGCAGCACCAGCGCGCCGAGCAGCTCGCCTCCGGCGGCCACGGCGGCGATCCAGTCGTCTCCGTGCCGCACGGCGTGGCCCTCGGCTCGGGATGCCTCCAACGGAGCGGCCGGCGCGTCGCTCGATTCGGCGAACTCGACCATGCCGTCGAGGACTTCCGACACCGCGGCGGCCACGTCGTGGACCCCGCCACCGCGCAGCACGAGCTCGGCGAGCCGGTCGTGGACATCCGACGCGCGCTCGATCACTCCGCTCCGGTCCCGGATGATCTCGTTGGCGCGGCCCAGACGGTCCAGGGCGGAACGCGTCTCCGTGAGCCAGTTGGCCGTGTCGATGGCCGCCGCGGCCAGGGCGGCGAACGAGCCCAGCAGGGCGATCTGCTCCCGCTCGAAGACCCGCGCCCGGCGGTCCGCCGCGAACAGCACCCCGATGACCTGGGGCCCGATCATCAACGGCACGCCGAGAATCGCGACGAGCCCTTCGTCCCGTACGCCCGCGTCGATGCTCTGGGTGTGCTGGAAACGTCCGTCCTTAAAATAGTCGTCGGTGACATAGGGGCGGGCGGTCTGAGCGACCAGTCCGCCCAGCCCCTCCCCCATGCCGAGCCGCAACTGCTGGAACCGCGCGGCGACCGAACCCTCGGTGACCCGCATGTACGTGTCGCCCCTGGCCGCGTCGTTCAGGCTCAGATACGCCACGTCGGTGCCCAGCAGTGACCGGGCCCGCTGCACGATCGCCTGCAGCACGGCGTCCAGATCGCGCAGGCCCGCCAGATCGTGCGCGGTCTCGAAGAGTGCGGAGAGCTCGGCCTCACGGCGGCGCCGTCCCTCTATCTCCGAGCGCACCCGCAGGGCAAGCAGCTTGGCCCGCTCGAGCGCGGCGATGCGCCCGGGCGGCCGGCCGTCGGCGCGGGCGAGCAGCACGGGCTGCTCGTACGCGTCGGCGGACGCCCCCCTGGCCAGGAGTTCCAAGAACGGCGCCTCGGCGCTGTCGGCGGAGCGCTCGGCGGATTGCACGTGATCGCTGGACATGGTCACAGGATCGCTCATCCGCGGCTCGGCGCCACGGCCCTGTGGATAACTCACGATCGGCTCCGGATGGCTCCCTCGGTCTCCGTCGGTTTCCGGCTCAGTGCGCGGTCCAGCCGCCGTCCAGCGCCAGGGACGTACCGGTGATGAAGGCCGCCTGCGGGCCGCACAGGTAGGCCACCGCCTCGGCGACCTCCTCCGGCTCGATGAGCCGTTTGACCGCACTGTCCTGCAGCAACACCTCGGCGAGCACTCGCTCCTGTGGAATGCCGTGCGCCTGCGCCTGATCGGCGAGCTGCTTCTCGACCAGGGGGGTGCGGACGTAGGCGGGGTTCACACAATTCGAGGTGACTCCATGGGGCGCGCCTTCCAGAGCGGCGGTTTTCGAGAGGCCCTCAAGACCGTGTTTCGCGGCCACATAGGCGGACTTGAACACCGAGGCGCGCAGCCCGTGGACCGATGAGACATTGACGATTCGGCCCCACCCCTGCCCGTACATGTGGGGCAGGGCTCCCCGGATGAGCCGGAACGGTGCCTCCAGCATCACGGTCAGCACGGTGTGGAAGACGTCGGGTGGGAACTCCTCGATGGGGCACACGAGTTGCAGTCCGGCGTTGTTCACGAGGACGTCGGTGCCCGCCGCGGCCTGCTCCGCCGCGTCGAGGTCGGTGAGGTCGAGGACATGCGGCTCGACGGTGCCCGCGAGACCGTGCGCCTGTTCGGCGAGCGCGTCCAGGCCCGCGGCGTCCCGGTCGACCGCTCTCACCTTGGCTCCGGCGGCGGCGAGCCGCAGCGAGCAGGCGCGGCCGATGCCGCCTGCGGCGCCGGTGACGAGGGCGGTGCGGCCGCCGAGGTCACGTGCGGGAGTGTGGGTGCCGGGGAGGGCGCTGGGCGCGGTCATGCCTCGACCCTAAGCAGCTCGCCCACCTCAACCGATGTGGTTGCCACACACACTTAAGGCTCAGGTCATAGGGTCAAACCATGTGGGTCCATCCGAAAGCGCCTGCTTGATCCGGAACTGACTGTGCTCATTGAGCACGGGCAGCGCGTCCACCTCGAACCAGCCGACCTGGAGGGACTCTTCGTCGTTGACGCGCGCCATTCCGCCGACGGCCCGGCAGCGAAACGTGATGTCCATGAACTGACAGACGTCGTCGTTGTCGAAGACGACGGGCTTCGTGGCGTACACACTCACGATCCGCTCGACCTCGCAGCGCACGGCGGTCTCCTCGTACACCTCGCGCACCGCGCAGGCGGCGGGCTGCTCGCCCGGGTCCGGGATGCCGGCGAGCACCGCCCACTGGCGGTTGTCGGCGCGCTGGCCCAGCAGGACTCTGCCCTCGTCGTCGAAGACGACGGCGCTCACGCCGGGGAGCCAGAGGAGCTGATGGCCCGCGGAGGCCCGGATCGTGCGGATGAAGTCGGGAGTAGCCATGGCCCGACCCTAACGGGCCAACTCCGTTACCCCGCCGCGTTCCCGGGCGCCCCGTCCTAGCCGCCGGTGCTGCGCCGTCCACGAACCGCCGTCGCCACCGCCCAGCCGAGCCCGCCCGCCGCGACAAGCACCAGGACCATCTCGGGGACGATCCCGAGCTTCGTGGCGGGTGTCTGGGAGTAACGCAGCGGGACCTTCTGGACCAGCGAGTCGGCCACGAACATCCCGGTCTTCTGGGTGATCTTCCCGTCCGGCATGATCACGGCACTGACACCGCTCGTCACCGGCACCGTGACGGTGCGGCTGTGCTCGACGGCACGAACGCGGGACATGGCGAGCTGCTGGTAGGTCATCTCACTGCGGTCGAACGTCGCGTTGTTGCTGGGTACCGAGATCATCTGGGCGCCGTCCGTGACGGTGTCCCGCACGGCCCAGTCGAAGGCGGCCTCATAGCAGGTGGCGAGGCCGACCTTGGTGCCGTCCATGGTGAACACGCCCGCCTTGGAGCCGCGGCTGAAGTCCTGGCGCACCATGCTCGTCCAGTTCTTGTTGATGGCCCCGAGAAGCGGACGCAGGGGAAGGTACTCGCCGAACGGCTGGACCTGCCGCTTGTCGTACGTGTCGACGACGCCCTTGGCCGGGTCCCACAGGATCTGTTCGTTGTAGAGCTTGCCGCCCCGCTCGACGACACCGCCCACCGAGATGGGAGCGCCGATCGCCTTGGCCGCTTCGTCGATCACGGCGCGCGCGTCGGGGTTGGTGAACGGGTCGATGTCGGAGGAGTTCTCCGGCCACAGCACGAAGTCGGGCTTGGCGACCTTGCCCGCCTTCACCTTGGCGGCCAGCCGCTCGGTCTCGCGCGCGTGGTAGTCGAGGACGGCGCGCCGCTGGGCATTGAACTCCAGTCCCGCACGCGGCACGTTGCCCTGGATGACCGCGACGGTAGCCGTCCCGTTCTCGGCCTTGTCGCTCACCAGCGTCCGCGCGGCAAGCGCTCCCCCTACCGGGACGGCGATGCTGAGCAGCGCCGCCGTGGCCGCGCCTCGCTGGACCACCCGGGTGCGGCGGCCCTCAACGGCCAGCCGTACGACCTCGTACAGCGCGAAGCCGCACAGCACGACAGCGAAGCCGAGCACCGGAGTGCCGCCCACCGCGGCGAGCGGCAGGAAGACTCCGTCGGCCTGTCCGAAGGCGATCTTTCCCCAGGGGAAGCCGCCGAACGGCGCACGCGCGCGTGCCGCCTCGCCCGCGATCCACACCGCCGCCGCCCACAGCGGCCACGCGGGCAGCCGGGACACGACAGAGATGCCGGCGCCGACGAGCGCGGTGAACACCGCCTCCACGGCGACGAGCGCGAGCCACGGCCCGGAGCCGACCTCGACACCCGTCCACACCAGCAGCGGCAGCAGGAATCCGAGGCCGAAGAGATAACCGAGGCCGAGACCGGCCTTCCAGGTGCGGCCGCGCAGGGTCCAGCCGAAGACCGCGAAGGCCGGCAGGGCCAGCCACCACAGCGTGCGTGGCGGGAAGCTGACGTACAGCAGCACTCCGGAGAGCGCCGCGGCGGCGGCCGGAACGAGACGCCGCACCCGCTCGGCCCCGCGCGAGGCGGGAGCGGCCTGGGGTTCGAGCTGTTCCGGCTCGTCTACGGTGGTTGCGGTGGCGGTCACCCGGGGAGTGTACGGCGGGTGAGCTGGGCGCCGACAGCACGGTCTCATCGCCCCCGGCAGGAGACCGATGGTCCGGCAGGACCCTTCGCACACATCTGCTGCAACGTTCCTGCGCAACATGTCCACAAACCGCCACATCACCCGTTACGGTGTGCCCGAGCCTCTGACGTGCGGCCGGATGCGGTCACCACGGCCGGGGCCCGTCATAGTCGGGGGGCGACGGGGTGGGGTCCACGGGGATGACGTCCGCGGCCGGTTCTGCGGCCGAGGGCGAAAGACGCAGCGCTTCGGACGCCACGGGTGTGATCGTGCTCGCGGCGTGCGCCGTCTGGTCCTTGATCACGGGGGCCACGCACGACGGCCGGCCCGAGGGTGTGCTGCTGGCAGTGCTCGCCCTGGCCGCCGGTTACGCCTCGGGGCGTATCTTCGGGGCGCTCCTGCCCGTCGCCGCCCCCTGCGCCGGTGCGCTGGCAGGACTGGGCCTCGCGATCGTCACTCCCGGCCCGCAGATCACCTCGCAGCTCGGACACACCGGCGCCACGGCCGCCCTGCTGACGCTCTCGGCCGGAGCCGCGTGCTGCGCGGCCTGGGCGGCGCGTCCGCCGGCGCTGCGCCTGACGCTGAGGCTGCTGGCCGGCGGGACAGCGGTCACCGCGGCGGTGCTGGGCTCCACCACCGCATTCGTCACCTGCGCCGGCGTCCTGCTGTGTTCGCTCGCCGCCGCCCGTGTGCGCCACCGCGCCCTGGGACTCGCGGGCCTCGCGCTCGCCGCGGCACTCGTGACGGGAGCCACCTGGGCGATCGCCGAGAACGCACTGCCCGACGGACTGACTGCCGCCCTGGAGGGCCGGCTCACCCGGCACCGAGTGCTGCTCTGGCACGACGCGCTGCGCCTGGCCCGCCACGATCCGGCGCTGGGTGTCGGTCCCGGTCGCTACGGAGATCTCAGTCCGACGGTCGCCCAGTCACTGCTGCCCGACGGCAAGCCGCATTCCGCTCCCCTGCAGCAGGCGGCCGAGCAGGGTGTGATCGGCGTGGCGCTGCTCGCGGCGGCCTTCTGCTGGGTGCTGTACGCGCTGTGGCGCACTCCGCGGTCCACGCCGATCGCCCTGACGGCGGGCGCGGCCCTGACGGCGCTGGCCGCCCTCGCGTCGATCGGCAACGCGCTGAGCTTCACCACGGTGACGGCCGGTGCGGGGCTGCTCGCCGGGCTCGCCACGGCCCGGCCGCTGAGCGAGGACGGGCCGGGTGCGTCATGAACACGGCCCGGCGGCCACGCGCACTCGTGAGTCGACTCAGTGCACTGCGCCGGGAATGCTCGGCCGCAGCCGGTCACGGATGACCCGTACCGCCGCCTCCGCGTTGTCCACCGTGATGGTGAACGTGTGGCCGTCGCCGAGCCGCAGCACTACGCCCTCGCCGCGCCGGACGATGACGGCGGTGCCCTTGTCGGGCCGCCAGCGGTAGCCCCAGCCGCCCCACTGGCGCGGGGTGACGCGGGGCGCGAAGTCGGCGCCGACGACATGCGAGAGAGGGATGCGGCGACGCGGCAGTCCGATGTGGCCGCAACGCACTTCCACGTAGTCCTTGTCGACCTTCACTGCGACATGCACGAACGCCAGCGTGCCGCAGAGGATCAGCAGTCCCGCCGCGATGCATCCAACGACGGACATGGCGAGCGGGGCGCTGCCCGACGTCCACACCGAGTCGACGGCGAGCTCGATCCCGAGCGCTATACAGGCGGCACCGCCGAGCGCGGGCAGCCACTGGACGCGGTTGGTCGCACGCCCGGTCCAGATCTCCGGATGCGGGCTGTTCTCGCCGTGGGAGTGGTCCCTCATGCTTATGAGACTACTCAGGTTCCGCGCTGCGGGCACTGGGTTGCGCAGCGTTACTGCTCCGCAAGGACGCGCCTCGTACGCAGGGCGTTCATCCGGCGACCGACTGTACCCACCGGCACGTCCGGCCTGTGTACGGCAGTCAGCGTGCGGGGCTGACCGCCGACAGGATGCGCCCTTCCTCATATGTCAGAGCGGTCGCCGGCAGCGCGCCCTCGCGACCGCCGAGGAGCACCGTGACGGCCGAGTCGGCGGCGGGTGCCTCAATGTCCGGCAGCTCACCGATCCTGCGCAGCGCCTGGGCGGCGACCGCGCCGGCGGAGCCGTGCAGGACGAGCGGCGGAAGGCCGGGACGCTGCACGGCGGCCCGGATGCGTTCGGCGACCAGTTCGTAATGGGTGCAGCCCAGGACGACGGCCCTTACATCCTGAGGGGTGCGGGCCGCGGCTGCGGCGATCGCGGCGTCGATGGCGGCCTGGTCCGCGTGCTCCACGGCGTCCGCGAGTCCGGGGCAGGCCACTTCGGTGACGCTCACCCCGTCCGCGAACTCACGGATGAGGCCCCGCTGATACGGGCTGCCGGTGGTCGCGGGCGTGGCCCAGATCGCCACGGGCCCGCCGCCCGCGGCGGCCGGCTTGATCGCCGGGACGGTGCCGATGACGGGCACCTCCGGCTCCAGTCGGGCGCGCAGCGCGGGCAGAGCGCGTACGGAGGCGGTGTTGCAGGCGACGATCAGCGCCTCGGGCCGGTACCGGGCGGCGGCCTCCGCGACGGCGAGCGCGCGTGCGGTGACGTCCTCCGGCGTGCGAGGCCCCCAGGGCATGCTGCCGGGGTCCGAGGAGAGCACCAGATCGGCGTCCGGCCGCAGTCGACGTACCGCGGCGGCAGCAGCCAGCAGTCCGATTCCGGAGTCCATGAGCGCGATCTTCACCCGGTCACCTTAGACGATCCCCCTCGAGGGGCGGCCGTGGTGGGGCAGACTGCGGCGGATGAGCGCCGTTGTGTGGACCGCCGTGGGGTCACTGGCCGCGTGGCTGTGGCTGCTGCTGGGCCAGGGTTTTTTCTGGCGTACGGATGTGCGGTTGCCGCCGCGACGGGAGCCGGAGGACTGGCCGTCCGTCTGTGTCGTCGTACCGGCCCGGGACGAGGCCGCCGTCCTGCCCGAGAGCCTGCCGTCGCTCCTCGCGCAGGACTACCCGGGGCGGGCCGAGGTCTTCCTCGTCGACGACGGCAGTTCGGACGGCACGGGAGAACTGGCCCGCGAGCTGTCGCGCCGGCACGGCGGGCTGCCGCTCACCGTCGACTCGCCCGGGGAGCCACCGGCGGGCTGGACGGGGAAGCTGTGGGCCGTGCGCCACGGCATCGGTCTGGCACGCGCGCGTGCCCCCGAATATCTGTTGCTGACGGACGCGGACATCGCGCATGCCCCGGACAGCCTGCGGAGGTTGGTGGCGGCGGCGCGCACGGGCGGTTTCGATCTCGTCTCGCAGATGGCGCGATTGCGCGTGCGGAGCGTGTGGGAGCGGCTCGTCGTACCCGCGTTCGTCTACTTTTTCGCTCAGCTCTATCCCTTCCGGCGGATCGCCGTGAAGGGCGCGCGCACGGCGGCGGCTGCGGGCGGCTGCGTCCTGCTGCGCACGGACGCCGCGGAGCGGGCGCGGATTCCTGACGCGATCCGGCATGCCGTCATCGACGACGTGGCCCTCGCCCGGGCGGTCAAGCGCGGTGGGGGCCACATCTGGCTGGGACTCGCCGAGCGGGTGGACAGTGTGCGCCCGTATCCGCGGCTGCACGACCTGTGGCGGATGGTCTCCCGCAGCGCGTACGCCCAGCTTCGGCACAATCCGCTGCTGCTCGCCGGCACGGTCGCCGGTCTTGCCGTGGTCTATCTGGTGCCGCCGGTCGCACTCGTGGTCGGTCTCACGGCGGGGAACGCGTGGGCGGCGACGACCGGAGGGCTCGCGTGGCTCCTGATGACGGCGACGTATCTTCCGATGCTCCGCTACTACCGGCAGCCGCTGTGGCTGGCTCCGCTGCTGCCGGTCACGGCGTTTTTGTACCTCCTCATGACGGTCGATTCCGCGGTGCAGCACTACAGGGGGCGCGGCGCGGCCTGGAAGGGCCGCACCTACGCGCGCCCCGACACCGCCTTCGACGAGGGCTGATCGCTCACTTCCTGCCGGGGGTCCAGTTCATGCCCCAGCCGTAGACGCGGTCGACGGTGCGCTGGGGGCTGACTCCACGCTCGGGGACCAGGTAGCGGGCCTCTCGCTGGACGACCAGGTCGCCGCCGTTGTTGGTGATGAGAGCGAGCGCGCAGACGGTCGAGGGCACGGTGCACTCGTCGAGCGAGAAGTCGACGGGTGCGCCGCCCAGGGGTTGAAGGGTGACCGTGGCGTGCAGATCCGCGAAGGAACGGGCTCCTTCGTAGATGGTCACGAAGATCAGGATGCGCCGGAAGCTCTGCTGGTGATCGAGGTTGATGGACAGGTTCTCGCCACTGGCCACGGCACCGGTGCGGTCGTCCCCGTCGAGAAGGATGTACGGCGGCTGGTGCAGCGCCCCGAAGGCGTTGCCGAGTGCCTGGACGACTCCTTTGCGGCCGTCGGACAGCTCGTAGAGCGCGCAGAGGTCGAGATCGAGGTCCGCGTGCATCGCCACAGCCCGGCCGCGCTTGCTGCCCCACCCCGAGAACTGCTTGCGCGTCTGCCAGTTGAGGTTCACGCGCATGGCGCCTGACGTGCCGCCCTGTTTGGTGAGCGAGACCGAGGGTGCCTCCTTGGTGAGCGTCACCTTGGAGAGGCGGACCGCAGCCGCGGGGGGCGCGGGCGGGGGCGCCACAGGCGGCGGCAGGGTGACGGGCGGGGTCATGGTCACCGGTGGGGCAACGGGCGGCGGCGGGCCCTGGACCCGGGTGCCGGGCGTGGGTGGCAGGGGCGCCCGCGGTGCCGCGTTCTGGGGCTCGTCCACGGTGATTCCGTAGTCAGTGGCCAGTCCCTCGAGTCCGCTGCTGTAGCCCTGCCCGACGGCGCGGAACTTCCAGGCACCCTGGCGACGGTAGAACTCGCCCAGCACGAAGGCCGTCTCGACGGTCGCGTCGGCGCTGTCGAAGCGCGCGACCTCCGTGCCCCGCTGCGCGTCGAGCACCCGGATGCAAAGGCCCGGCACCTGCCCGAAGGCGCCGCCGTCCGCAGAGGCGGCCACCACCACGCTCTCGATCGCGGACTCCACGCGCGCGAGGTCCACGAGCAGCGCGTCGGTGACCTGGCCGCCCACATCCCTCTTGCCCTCGTGCCGCACGGCGCCGGAGGAGTGCGCGGGCTGGTTGTAAAAGACGAAGTCGCCGTCCGAACGGACCTTCCCGGAGACCAGCAGCAGCGCGGAGGCGTCCGCATCGGGCACCCCCGGTCCTGAACGCCATCCCAATTCGACGCGCAGTGCGGTCGTCGGGACAGGAACATTCGATCCCTTAGGCATTGACATGTACGCCCCCATCACGTGTCTCCGCGCCGGCCGCGTCTCGCGCGGTCCGGCGGCCCCGTCCCGCCAAACCTAATCCCCCGCCCCTTGAACTCCCATCACCCGCACCAGAAGACCGTGGTCAACCGCGGGTAACCCGCCAGGAACTCGGCTTTTACACGATCCGAAGGCTCTTTGGCGTCCTTTTTTGCCGAGTTCGCTCGCATTGGGGATCCCACGTCACTGCCGACACGGAAAACAACCCTCTTATCGGTCTCCCCAACCGGCACATCGTGGGCTTAACTTATGTGCCATGACCTCCCCCCGCTCCACCTATGGCGGCGGTTACTACTCCGCCTTCCAGGACACCCCGATCTACGACTCCCTCGTCGCCGAGCGGGGCACCCCCCAGATCGCTCCGATCCGGGTTCCCGCCGCATACGACACGGGAAGCCACCTCCCCGCACTTCCGTCGGCGCTGCCCGCGCTGCCGGCCGGACCCTCCCATCAAGCTCCCTCCTACGGCTACCCGCAGGCCCATCAGCCCGCTCCGCTGCAGCAGGCCCCCGCGCCGTACATCCCGCAGCAGGCGGGGGGACCGCGTGGTTATCCGGGCGGCCAGCAACAACAGCGCCCGATGGCGACCGGCACGGGCTACGAGGCGATGCGCCCCGCGGCTCCCCGCCCCAATCCGGCTCCCTACCAGGATCCGTACAACGGGCAGCAGTACCGCGGCTACTGAGTCCTCCTGCCGGATTGTCGGTGCCGACTGGCACCATTGCGGTCATGGGGAACGCGGAGCTGCACTCGATCCATGTCCATCCGGTCAAGGCGTTCCGGGGCCAGTCGCCCCGGGAAGCCGCCGTGGAGCCCTGGGGGCTGGCCGGGGACCGACGCTGGGTACTGATCGACGACGGGGGAAAGGTCGTCACACAACGCCAGCATCCACGTCTGGCACTGGCCGCCGCCGAGCTGCTGCCCGGCGGCGGCGTACGGCTGTCGGCGCAGGGGCGCGAGCCGGTGAACGTATCCGTGCCCGCGCCGATGGGCACCACGGCCGTGGAGATCTTCGGCGACAAGGTGGAAGCCGTCCTCGCGGACGAGGCCGCGCACGCGTGGTGCAGCGATTACCTGGGGGCGAAGGTGCGCCTCGTCCACATGGACGATCCGGCCACGCGCCGTCCCGTCGACCCGGACTTCGCGCACCCGGGCGAGACCGTCAGCTTCGCCGACGGCTTTCCGCTGCTCGTCACCACACTCGCCTCGCTGGATGCCCTCAACTCCTTGATCGCCCAAGGGGATGAGGCCCATGAGGGCCCCCTGCCGATGAACCGCTTCCGGCCGAACGCCGTCGTCCGCGGCACGGAGGCCTGGGCAGAGGACGACTGGTCCAGGATCGCCATCGGCGAGGTCACCTTCCGGGTCGCCAAGATGTGCGGCCGCTGCGTCGTGACCACCACCGACCAGGTCACCGCCGAGCGCGGCAAGGAACCGCTGCGCACCCTCGGACGCCACCGCCGCTTCGGCGGCCAGCTCGCCTTCGGGCAGAACCTGGTGCCCGAGGCCCCCGGCACCGTGCGTGTGGGTGATCCGGTCACCGTCCTCGAATAGTCCGCGCGATCAAGTTCGGCGAACGGGGGCGCGGGGAGGGAACCCGCGCCACGGACAGGATCGTTGAGAGTGAGTGAGAAGTTCATGAGAGGCCCAGGGGAAGGGTGATTTCGCTCTCTCTTCCCCGACCTCTCGCGTGAACGGCTCCGCTGCGGGTTATCACGGAGGCGGAAGGGGGTGCGGGACGGTGCGAGCAATCAGCGGACTCTGGCGCTGGCGGCACAATCCGCTGCGCCGCACGAGCGATCTCGTCGAGGCCTGGCTGGCCCTGGCCGCCATGGTGCTCATCCTCCTCGCCGCGCCCCTCCTCGGCGCCGTCGTCGGTGCCTCGGCCCAGGACGCCTTGCAGCAGTCCGTGCGGGACCAGCGCCAGGCCCGCCACGAGGTGGCCGCCACCGTCGTCAAGGAGCTGTCCCACAGCCCGCTCGATCCCGATCCGGAGACCTCGTCGTCACTCGACCCCCACAGCCGCGTACTGGCCAACTGGACAGCACCGGACGGCACCGCGCAGCACGGCACGGTGATAGCCGCCCTCAAGTCACCGCACCACGGCGACCACTTCACGATCTGGACCGATCTGCAGGGGCGAATAGTCGGCCGGCCGTTGGACAGTGCCACCGCGACGACGCACGCCGTGCTGGCCGGATTCGGCGCGGGCCTGATGTCCGCGGGGCTCATCGAGGGCGGCAGGCGGCTGATCGTCTGGCGCATGGTCCGTCGGCGGTACGCCTGTTGGGATCGGGCGTGGGACAAGGCGGGTCCCGACTGGGGCAAGGCCGACACCGGCAGCTGACGGCCTTCCCGCTCCGGTCAACCCGGCGTCCCCGCGCACGCTACGGTGGACCGGCCGAACTGTTCGGCACCGTCGTGAGAGGCTGTCCGGCAGGGACCTGGATCCCGACGGGGCATCAGTACGGCCTCGCAGGACCCGCGTACGACGAGGTGGGGGCACAACAGCGCCATGGCACAGGGCACGGTCCAGGTGACGCACACCGGCACCTCGCGGTGGCGGCGCCGCACGGGTGAGTACGCATCGCTGGCCGCCGCCCTGGAGGCGGCCGCCGACGGCGACGTTCTCACCGTCGCTCCCGGCACCTACCGGGAGAACCTGGTGGTGCAGCGCGCGGTGACGCTGCGCGGCCCCGAGGGCTCCCCGGGCTCCGTGCGCATCGCGCCGGTGGACGGGGTGCCGCTGACCGTGCGTGCCTCGGCCGTGGTCCAGGACCTGCATGTGGAGGGCCAGGACTCGGCCGCGCCCGCCCTGCTCGTCGAGGAGGGCACTCCGGAACTGCTGGACGTGCGGATCGTCACGCGGTCCGCGGCCGGGATCGAGGTGCGTGGCGGCGCCCGTCCGACCGTTCGCCGCTGCACGGTCGACAATCCGGCCGGTATCGGCATCGCCGTACTGGACGGCGGCGGTGGGGTGTTCGAGGAGTGCGAGGTCGTCTCGGCCGGCCAGTCGGGCGTCGCGGTGCGCGCGGGCGGTCGTCCGCGGCTGGAGCGCTGCCGGGTGCACCACACGTCCGGTGCGGGCCTGTCGGCGACCGGCGAGAACTCGTCGCTGGAAGCGGTCGGCTGCGAGGTGTACGAGGTCAAGGGGTCCGGGGTGCAGATCACCGGGCGGGCCACGGCTCATCTCACCGACTGCGATGTGCACCGCACGACCGCGGACGGCGTCACCCTCGACACGGACGCGGTGCTCACCCTCGCCGACTGCCGAATCCATGACATCCCGGAGAACGCGGTCGACCTGCGCTCACGCTCGGTCCTCACGCTGACGCGTACGAGTGTGCGGCAGTTCGGGCGCAACGGCCTGTCGGTGTGGGACCCGGGCACCCGCGTGGACGCCAACCAGTGCGAGATCTTCGACAGTACGGGCGACTATCCCGCAGTGTGGGTCAGCGACGGAGCGACGGCGGTGCTCGACTCGTGCCGGGTGCACGACGTGCCGGACGCCCTGTTCGTCCTCGACCGCGGTTCGCGCGCGGACGTCGTGGACAGCGACCTCTCGCAGGTACGCAACACCGCCGTGTCGGTGAGTGACGGCGCCACCGCGCAACTGGACGACTGCCGTATCCGGGACGCCGCGACGGGCGCCTGGTTCCGTGACCACGGCAGTGGCGGCACGTTGTCCGGCTGCACCGTGGACGGCACGCAGACCGGCGTGATCGTCACCAAGGGCGCCGATCCCACCATCGAGCGCTGCACGGTCACCTCGCCCGCCGAGGCGGGCTTCTATGTGTCGGCGGGCGGCCGGGGCAGCTTCCTCAACTGCCGGGTGACAGACAGCGGAGGCTATGGCTTCCATGTGATCGACGGCTGCCGGGCGACGCTGCGCAAATGCCGTACGGAGCGGTGCGCGCGCGGGGGTTACGAGTTCGCCGACGGCGGCGGCGCACCCGGCGGCGGACCGATCGTCGAGGACTGCTCGAGCGACGAGAGCGCCGGACACCGGCCCCCGGCGCACGAGACGGCCGTACAGACGTCGAGCCCGTCCTTGAGCCTGCTGGGCGCGATCCCGGGGCAGCGCACCACCGAGCAGGAACCGCTCGTCGCCGCCGCGGAGCCCGTGCAGCAGGCCCGTACGTCGAAGGCCGTACTCGGTGAACTCGACGCGCTGGTGGGCCTGGAGAGCGTCAAGCGCGAGGTGCGGGCCCTCACCGACATGATCGAGGTGGGCCGCCGAAGGCAGCAGGCGGGGCTCAAGGCGGCGTCCGCGCGCCGCCATCTGGTCTTCACCGGCTCCCCCGGCACCGGCAAGACGACGGTCGCCCGGCTGTACGGCGAGATCCTCGCCTCGCTGGGCGTGCTGGAGAAGGGCCATCTCGTCGAGGTGTCCCGCGTGGACCTGGTCGGCGAGCACATCGGCTCCACCGCGATCCGCACCCAGGAGGCGTTCGACCGGGCGCGCGGCGGTGTGCTGTTCATCGACGAGGCGTACGCGCTCTCGCCGGAGGACTCGGGCCGTGACTTCGGCCGCGAGGCCATCGACACGCTGGTGAAGCTCATGGAAGACCACCGGGAGGCGGTGGTGGTGATCGTCGCGGGGTACACGGCCGAGATGGAGCGGTTCCTCTCCGTCAATCCCGGTGTGGCGTCCCGCTTCTCACGGACCATCACCTTCAGCGACTACGCGCCCGAGGAGTTGCTGCGGATCGTGGAGCAGCAGGCCGAGGAGCACGAGTACCGGCTGGCTCCCGGCGCGGCCGAGGCGCTGCTCAAGTACTTCACGGCTGTCCCGAAGGGACCGGCGTTCGGCAACGGCCGCACCGCGCGGCAGACCTTCGAGGCCATGGTGGAGCGGCACGCCGGCCGGGTCGCCCAGTTCGACGAGCCGAGCACGGACGACCTCACCCTCCTCTACGCGGAGGATCTCCCGGAGCTGCCCTGACCATCAGCTTGGGGGCGTGGTCCCGGCACATCCGGCCGCAGCCGTGCCAGCAGGCGTTCCCGCTCCCCGGCGAAGGCCGGATCCGCCTGGTAGTCGGAGTGGCCGAGGATCGGCGCCGGCAGCGGATGCCGCTCGGTGCGGCCGTAGGCGAGCGGGTCCTTGAGTGGCTCGTGGTCGACCTGGGGACCGCAGTCGCCGGGCAGCCGGACAGGTCCGCCGATGGGGTCGGTCAGCCGGTACAGATTGCGCCAACAGGCGACCTCGCGGTGCAGCGAGGTCAGGGCGGCCGGGCCGAAATGCGCCGGGAACCAGCGCCCGTACAGGCGTTCCAGTGGTGAGCCGTAGGTGAGCAGCGCCACCCGTTTGCGGACCGACGGCTTGAGCTGCCAGGCCGCGGCGGCCGCCAGCACACTGCCCTGGGAGTGGCCGGAGAGCACGAGTCGTCCCCCGGTGGAATGGGTCCAGGTGGCCATGCGCCAGGTCAGGTCGGGCACGGCGCGCTCGGCGTAGCAGGGCGGTGCGAAGGGATGGGCGGCACGCGGCCAGAAGGTGCCGACGTCCCAGAGGATGCCGATGGTGCGGCGGGCGGCGGGGTCCTTGTAGGCGCGCCGGCCCCAGGTGACGAACAGTATGAAGCCGAGGCCGATCAGCCAGGACCCAAGCGCCTGCGCGGTCTCGGCCGCGCCCTGGACGAAGCCGTACGTCCCGCGCGCGGCCTCGCCCGGAGCGTCCTGGGTGCCGAGGGCGCCGGCCAGGGCTCCGGCGCCCAGCAGCAGCGTCACGGACGAGATGACGCCGACCATGAGGGGCGTCCGGTCGGTGAGCGCGGCCATCGCGCGCGTGCTCGCGATACGGCGGGTGCGGGCGGTGTCCTTGGGCTCTGTCCGGTAGTCGAACTCCACGGTGCCCATCTCCCGACCGCGTAACTGCCAGGTGCGCCAGGCCAGCCAGGCGATGAGGGCCAGCAGGACGACGAGCAGCGGCGGGATCGCAGAGGCCTGCCAGGTCAGCAGGACGGGCGGCCCCGGGATCGAGTGCCGGGTGCCGTCCAGCCAGTCGGCGACGCGCTGGGACACTCCTCCGGACATCACGCCGCCCAGCGCGCAGGCGAGCATCGCGACGGCCGGACCGGCCAGGCCGCGCATCGCGGTGCGCGAATCAGGACGGGTGCGGTACAGGATGTGGGCCACCACGCCGAGCGCGATGACCAGCAGGCCCTGGACGAGGGCGATGCCGCCGAACGTCATGTCGCCGGGCAGTCGCCCCGCCGAGTGCCAGCCCGGGCGTGGCCATCCGGCGTACACCAGGGTCAGGGCGAGCAGGGCGAGGGAGCCGAGGGGCAGCCGGCGTACCAGGCTCTGGTCCAGTTCGTGGTCCAGCCGGTTCTCGCTGCGGCCGCGACGGCAGACCACCCACAGCACAACGGCCGCGCCGACGAGGAGGATCGCGTACAGGAGCGTGCCCAGCGTCGCGAGTAGGGCGGGGCCACCGGAGGCACGGTCGTGGCGGGCCGCGGCGGTGCCCACGGCCGCGGCGACCGTCAGGAAGCCCGCGGCGGTGTGCGCGGCGCGCAGCCGGGCCACCAGGCGGCGCCCGTACCAGAAGCCGGGGCGGCCGAGCGCGGTGCGGCCGGTGTCCTCGTCGGGCTCGGCGCTGCGGGACATCGGCTGCTGCGACTCGTACGCGCTCCAGGTGCGGTGGGAGAGGTACCACAGGAGGCCGGTCAGCGCGGCGGGCACCAGGCAGGCGAGGGCGAGGCGACGGCCCGGCTGGCTCCACCAGCCGTCGCCGGACACGGCCGGTGAGAGGAATCCCAGCCAGGAGTGTTCCCGGGCGCAGGCGCCGTTGCCTGCGCACTGCCAGGCGGTGAGGTCGAGGGCCACCTCACAGGCGGCGGCGACCAGCAGGACCGTGAGGGTGAGTCCGGTGAGGCGGACAAGGAGGCCGTAGAGGCGGACCGTCCGCCGGTGGCCGCGGGTGGTGGGGCGCATCCAGTGCGCGAGGTTGACCACCATGAAGGGCAGCAGGAGCAGCCATAGGGCGCGGGCACCGTTGCCGGAGGTGAGGTTGCACCAGACGTAGGCCTCGCGCACCGGTCTGCCGCGGTAGTCGTCGGGGCGCCGCTCGGCGTCGGCGTCGTCGACGCGCCGGTAGACGGCCGCCGTCGCGTCGCCGGTGATCCGGACGGTCCGTGGATCGTTCAGCATCTCCTCGGGCGTGGTGCCGCCGACTCCGTGGACCAGGAGTTCCAGGGCGGTCTCGGCCACTTCGGGCCGTGCTGCGGGGCTGTCGGGCTCCCCCGTCGAGGCATGTTCCGGTGCACGTTCCACTGTTCTGCACTTCCCCCGTGACGCGCGTGTCGCCTGTGTCATGTGCAGGCACAAGGTTCTCCATTCCTGGGGGTGCGCACACGTGAAGTCACGGAATCTCCCCGATACGTGTGACAGCGGCGGCACAGGAGGGGCCCGGTGTCCGTGCGGGCAGTGGCGCGACTGTCGGTGAGCCGTGCGAGGATGGGACGTCCTCCAGACCTCGGACAAGGAGAATGTCCACGTGGGAGTGGGTTCGGACGGAGTGTCGGGCAGACAGCGGCGAAGGGACCGGAGCGGACGTGAGTGAGAATCAGAACCTCCTCGCGGAGCAGCGTCGCGCCCTGATCCTCGACGAGGTGCGCCGCCGCGGTGGCGTCCGCGTGAACGAGTTGACCCGCAAGCTCGGCGTCTCCGACATGACGGTCCGCCGCGACCTCGACGCCCTCGCCCGCCAGGGCGTCCTGGAGAAGGTGCACGGCGGCGCGGTGCCGGTGGTCGAGGCGAGCACGCACGAGCCGGGCTTCGAGGCCAAGTCGGGTCTGGAGCTGACCGCCAAGGAGGACATCGCGCGCGCCGCCGCCGAGTTGGTCGCGCCGGGCTCCGCGATCGCGCTCTCGGGTGGGACGACGACGTACGCGCTGGCTCATCAGCTCCTTGACGTCCCGGACCTGACCGTGGTCACCAACTCGGTGCGCGTGGCGGACGTGTTCCACTCGGCGCAGCGCACGTCCGGTCAGCGGCAGGGCGCCGCCACGGTGGTCCTCACCGGTGGGGTGCGTACGCCGTCCGACTCCCTCGTCGGGCCCGTGGCCGACCAGGCGATCGCGGCGCTCCACTTCGATGTGCTGTTCCTGGGTGTGCACGGGATATCGCTGGAGGCGGGCCTGTCGACGCCGAACCTGGCGGAAGCCGAGACGAACCGGCGGCTCGTGCAGTCCGCGCGGCGTGTCGTCGTGGTCGCCGACCACACCAAGTGGGGCACGGTGGGCCTCAGTTCGTTCGCCGCGCTCGAACAGGTCGACACACTGGTCACCGACGCCGGGCTGCCCGCCGAGGCTCGCGTGGAGATCGCGGAGCACCTCAGGCGGCTGGTGGTGGCCGGTGAGCCCGGAGACGGTACAGACATCTGACGGCCCGCCAGCTATGGTGACGCTGCCCGCACCGCCGGCGACACCGTTCGCGTGGCCCGGGGTACGGGCGCGCCCTGGTCATCGCCCGCTGCCGTCCGGGACTCGGTTCCCGCAAGGGGGTTTCGTTCATGGCACGCCGTCTGCGTCCGGTGGGACCCGATTTCGTCGAGACCGCTCCGCTGCGTCTGGTGTTCGCGCGGGAGGTGACCGCAGCTCCTGAGGCGGTCTTCCACGCGCTGGCCGAGGACACACCCGGCTGGAGCGAGTGGTTCTCGGCCGTGACACTCGCCCGGCCGACGGCCGAGGGCACGGGGCGCGAGGTTCGGCTGCGGGGCGGCACACGCTTCGAGGAGACCGTCCTCGTGACCCAGGCCCCCGAGGTGTACGCGTACCGGGTGGACGTCACGAACGCGCCGGGCGCCCGCGCCCTGGTCGAGGAGTGGCGGCTCACGCCCGCCGGGACGGGCACGCGGGTGCGGTGGACCTTCGCCGCCGACGGGACAGCCCCCTTCCGCGCGGCCCTCGTGCTGGGTCGGGCGGGTCTGGGCCGCGCCTTCCGCACCGCGATGACGGCGCTGGACCAGCGGCTGGCATCGACACACGCCTGACGGCACACCCGCCCGAGCGCAGGCCGCCTGACGGCACACCCGCCCGAGCGCAGGCCGCCTGACGGCACTCCCGCCCTTGCGCACGGCCCATGACCACACGCCTGCCGGCACGCCCACCTGACCGCCCGCCGGCACACCCGCCCGACCGCACGTCCCATGACCACACGCCTGCCGGCTCGCCCGACTGCACGTCGGCACACCCGCACGCTGGCACGCCCGGCCGACCGCATGCCCCATAACCGCACGCCCGTCGGCACGCCCATCTGACCGCACGCCCTCGTGACCGCGCACCCTCGTGACCGCACGCAGGACCGCGCGGCGGCCGTCAGGCGCTCGAGTGGCAGTTCGGCCAGACGCCCGTCTGCAGCAGCGACCTGATCGCCGCCGTGTAGGGCGCGATGTCCAGGCCCCGTTCGGCCAGCCACGCGTCCGAGTAGTACTTGTCCAAATAGCGGTCCCCGGGGTCGCACAGCAGCGTCACCACGCTGCCCGTGCGTCCCTGAGCCACCATCTCGGCGACGATCTTCAGCGCGCTCCACAGGCCGGTGCCGGTCGAGCCGCCCGCCTTGCGGCCTATGGCCGCTTCCAGGGCGCGTACGGCGGCGACGCTCGCCGCGTCCGGCACCTTCATCATGCGGTCGATGGCGCCGGGCACGAAACTCGGCTCCATGCGCGGCCTGCCAATGCCCTCGATGCGCGAGCCGGAGTCGCAGGTGACGTCCGGATCGCCGGTGGTCCAGCCCTCGAAGAAACAGGAGTTCTCCGGATCGGCGACGCAGATACGGGTGTCGTACTGCATGTAGTGGACGTAGCGGGCGAGGGTCGCTGAGGTGCCGCCGGTGCCGGCCGTGGCGACGATCCACGCCGGCTCCGGGAAACGTTCCAACTCCAGCTGGCGGAAGATGGATTCGGCGATGTTGTTGTTGCCGCGCCAGTCCGTGGCCCGTTCCGCGTAGGTGAACTGGTCCATGTAGTGGCCGCCGGTCTCGGCCGCGAGGGCGGCGGACTCCTCGTACATCCGGCGCGAGTCGTCCACGAAGTGGCACTGGGCGCCGTGGAACTCGATCAGACGGCACTTCTCGGCGCTCGTCGTGCGCGGCATGACCGCGATGAAGGGCACGCCGATGAGTTTGGCGAAATAAGCCTCGGAGACGGCCGTCGAGCCGCTGGACGCCTCGATGACGGGCCGGCCGGGCCGGATCCAGCCATTGCACAGTCCGTAGAGGAAGAGCGAGCGGGCGAGTCGGTGCTTGAGGCTGCCGGTGGGGTGGGTCGACTCGTCCTTCAGGTACAAGTCGATGCCCCAGTGCTCGGGCAGCGGGAAGCGCAGCAGATGTGTGTCGGCCGAACGGTTGGCGTCGGCCTGGACCTTGCGTACGGCTTCTTTCAGCCAGGTCCGGTACTCCGCGTCGCTGTGGTCGACGTCGAGGGTTTCGCCGGTCCGGGTGGTCTGCTGGGTGCTGCTCACGGCGGGCTCCTAACGCATCGTGCCGACGCCGGTTCAGCTGGTCGGACGCCTCGATCATAAACACCTTCCGCACGCTTCTCACCTGCATAAACACAGCTTTGAGCAGCCCAAAGGCAGCCCTGGGGCGGGCGGACCGTACGAGGGGGGCGCATCCCGGTGCGTGCTCCCGCCGCGCCCGCCACCTCGGCATGCGCACTGGTGCTCGCCGGTGCCTGCGGGCAGACTGCACCGCACGGGACGTGTCCGCCCCGCCGACCGCAGCGTGGGAGGGCGGTCCGCGGCGGGTGCACACTGGATCACGGACCGACGCGGGATCACGACAGGTCACAGCCGAAGCGCACAAGGGGGCGGGGCATCATGGCGGAGCCGGAGTTCACGGCCACGGGCGTGCGGATCGGGAAGAGGCTGCGCTCGCTCACCCGGGCCGGGCAGGTCCGGATCAGCGACGGCAGGCTGCAGTTGCTCACCAGTTACGGCAGCGAGATCGACAGTGCGCCGGTGCAGGCGGTGCGCGCGACGAAGCCCTGGTTCGCGCACGAGGACCGGGCGTTGGCGGACGTCAACGGCACGCGGTACTCGCTCACCCTCGGCGAGCACGACCCCGCGCCCGGTAGGCCGGGGCCGCCCTCGGCGCGCCGGTTCATCGACGCAGTACGCAGGGCGGCGGGGCGCAGCGGCTGAAGCGGTGCCGTGGCAGCGGAGCACCCGCCGCGGCTCATGCCGAGCACCGGGCAGCCGACCCTCGGCGCTCAAGCCGAGCACCGGGCAGCCGGCCCTCGGCGCTCATGCCAAGCGCCGGGCAGCCGCCCAGCGCCGCGGCTCGGGCAATGCGCGCGACAGCCGGGCACTCACCACAGGTCGAGCAAGGCACCCACCCCCGCTCGAGCAGCGCGCCCCACCCCGGCTCGAGCAATGCGCCCACCGCAGGTCAGGCGAGAGATCAGCAGCAGGACACGACAACTGAAGCGGTACGCGGTGCGGCCGGCCCTGGCGCGAGGACCGCAGCGTCGCCGCCACGGCTGAAGGGTGCCGCGAGTTGCGGGACCGTACCCCCTGAGTCACTCTGTTCTCACATCACTCTGGGTTTACCGGCGATAACGCTGCGAACCAGCCCGCCGGCCACCTCAGCAGGCGGCCGTTCCACTCAGCCACTCTGCTGGATCCGATCTCCGTCTTCTTCCGGACCTCAATTCGGGGAGTCGCAGCCGTGATCAGCCAGCCAAGCAGGCATTGCACGGTGGAGCTCCAAGCCCTGCCGTCGCGGATCGGCCAGGTCCGCAGAATCGTCTCTGCGCAGTTGCGCTACTGGCATCTGGACCCCTTGATAGACCGGGCCGCGCTCGGAGTGACCGAGCTGTTGAGCAATGTCCACCGGCACGCCCAGCCGGACAAACTGTGCACCGTCGAGATCGAGCTGCTGCTCGACCGGCTGACGGTCTCGGTGCGCGATCACGACCCCCGCCTTCCCGAGGTCCGGGACGCGGACCCCACGTCCACCTGCGGCCGCGGCCTTTCGATGGTCGCCGCGGTGAGTGAGAGCTGGGGAGTGCGTCCCGACGGCGAGTCGGGCAAGGTCGTGTGGTTCACACTTCCGGCGCCGACGCCCGTGGTGGCGGCCCCCGTCCGTCTGTCGTACGACACGGCCCGCGAGACCACGCGCAGGCAGCCCCTCGACGGGCGCGACGGACACAGGCCGGAACACGCTCCCGCCCGGTCCGCCGTTGCCGGCTGACCGGGCGGTGACCCCCGTCCGGCGCATCCCGGACGCAAAGCTGTGGCTCACTCGGTGGCGATGGCGCGCAGCACGTCCATGCGTGCCGCCCGCCGCGCCGGGCGCAGGCCCGCGAGGGCTCCGGCCGCGAGGCCCACCAGGGCCACGACGGCGAGTCGCACGGGCGGCATCGCGAAGGCGAAAGCGCTGTCCGACAGGCCGTCGGATGCCTTGACGAGCACCCAGCCGAGGAAGGCGCCCAGCGCGAGCCCGCCCGCCGTGCCGAAGGCGGCCACCAGGACCGACTCCCAGCGGACCATGGCACGCAACTGTGCCCGGGTCTGTCCGACAGCCCGCAGCAGACCGAGTTCACGGGTGCGCTCGTGGATCGCGAGCGTGAGTGTGTTGGCGATGCCGAGCAGGGCGATGAGCACCGCCAGGGCGAGCAGCGCGTAGACCAGGGTCAGCATCATGTCGATGCCGCCGGCCGAGGACTGCGCGTACTCGTCGCGGGTCTGCACCTCCGGGTTGCCGTACCGCTCGGCGACCGTCCGCACCGCCGCCTTGCCCTCGGCCGTGCTCACCCCGTCCTTGAAGGAGACGGCGACGAGCGTGTCGGAGTCCTGAGTGCGGTGCGGGGCCCAGGCGGCGCGGGTGATGACGTAGTCGCCGGCGAGTTCCGAGTGGCCGTAGACCGCGCGGACGGTGAAGGGCTCCTTCTTGCCGTCGGTGAAGGCGAGGTGGGCCGTGCCGCCGACCTTGAGATGCTGCTTGTCGGCCTCCTTCTCAGTGATGGCGATGCCGTCCGTGCCGAGGTCGTCGAGCGAGCCGCGTACGTTGCCGAGGTCGAACACCTTGCCGAGCGTGGCCGGGTCGGTGACGGTCAACGCACGCCCTTCGCCGTCGACTTCGGCGACACCGCGACCCAGACCGACGGCGTTGTCGACCGTCGGCTGCCGCGCGATGGCGGGCGCCAGCTTCGGGCTCAGTCCGCTGCCTCCGGCTCCGAACGAGGGGGTGCTGACGGCCAGGTCGCCCGCGAAGGACCGGGAGACGGTCTGGTCCATGGTGGCCTTCAGCGAGGCGCCGAAGACGGTGAACAGCGAGACGACGGCGACCCCGATCATCAGAGCGCTCGCGGTGGCGGCGGTCCGCTTCGGGCTGCGCAGCGCGTTGCGCCGGGCGAGCCCTCCCGTGACGCCGCGCAGCTTGTCGAGAGGCGCGCCGAGAACCCGTACGGCCGTCGATGACGCGACGGGGCCGAGGACCACGAAGGCGGCGAGGGCGAGCACCGCTCCGAGGCCGGCGAGCCACAGGGACGGCTTCACGAGTACGCCGGACAGGGTGACGGACACCGACAGCGCGGCCAGACAACCGCCGACCACGGCGCGTCCGCGCGAGGCCCCGGACTGGTCGACGGCCGTCTCGCGCAACGCGGCCAGCGGAGCGGTGCGTCCGGCGCGTACGGCGGGCAGCAGCGCGGAGCCGAGGCAGACGACGATGCCCACCGCCAGCGGGAGCACCATGGAGAGCCCGCTGATCACCAAGTCTCCGTCGGGGAACGGGAATCCGATGGCCGGAAAGAGTGCCTGCAGCCCGGCCGCGATGCCGATGCCGCCCGCGAGTCCGGCGGCTGACGCGGCGACGGCCACGACGCTCGCCTCGATGAGGGTCGAGACGGTGACCTGGCGGCGCGAGGCGCCGAGGGCGCGCAACAGGGCGTTCTCACGGGTGCGTTGGGCGACGACGATCGCGAAGGTGTTGTGGATGGAGAACGTCGCGACGAGCAGCGCGATGCCCGAGAAGACCAGCAGGAAGGTGGTGAAGACGGTCAGGAACTGGCTGGAGATCATGTCGGTGTTCTCCTGCGCCGACTCCTGGCCGGTGATGGCCTCAACTCCCTTGGGAAGCACGGGTGTCAGATTGGAGACCAGCTTCTGCTGGCTGACGCCGGGGCCGGCCCGTACGCGGATGCTCGCCGCCTCGCCGGGCTTCGCGGTGAGGTACTTCTCGGCGTCGGCCCGCGTCATTCCGGTGAAGGTCACCTGCGCCATGCCGTCCTCGCCGCCGAAGGTCGCGAGGCCCACGATCGTCACCTGGACGGGATCAGGAGTGCGCAGGGTCGTCGTGTCGCCGATCCTCAGGTCGCCCTTCTTGGCGGCGCCGCGATTGACGACCACCTCGCCGGACTTCGAGGGGACGCGGCCTTCGGCGAGTCGGTACGCGTTGAGCTTCGGGTCGTCGATCCAGTTTCCCGCGAGGGTGGGCGGGCCCTGGCCGCCGATGGGCTTGCCGTTGGAGCCGACGAGCTGGCCCGCGCCCTGGATGTCGGGCACGGCTGCCGCGACCCCGGGGGTCTGCTCGAGGGTCCTCACCAGGGCGGTGTCGACGGGCTGACGAACGCCCTGGCTCTCCCCGGGCGTGGTGATGGTGTCCGCGCTGCGGACGACGGCGTCGGTGCCCTTCGTCGCGTTGCCGAACATGGTGTCGAAGCTCGTCCGCAGCGTGTCGCCCATGACGAGTGTTCCGGCGAGGAACGCGACGCCGAGGAGCACCGCCAGGAACGTTCCCGCGAAGCGGCGTTTGTGGCCCCGCAGGGACGAGACGCTGATGCGCAGTGCGGCGTTCATGACGGCGCCCCCTGGGTGATGAGGCCGCCGGAGCCGCCCTCGGAGCCGTCGAAGGCCTTCATCCGGTCGAGGACCTTGTCGGCCGTCGGGGATTCCATCCGGTCCACGAGGCGGCCGTCGGCGAGGAAGACCACCTCGTCGGCGTGCGCGGCGGCGACCGGGTCATGGGTGACCATGACGACCGTACGGTTCATCTGGCGCACCGCCCGGCCGAGGAGGTTCAGGACCTCCTCGCCGGAGCGGGAGTCGAGGTTGCCGGTGGGTTCGTCGGCGAAGACCACATCGGGCCGGCCGGCGAACGCCCGGGCCACGGCGACGCGTTGCTGCTGGCCGCCGGAGAGTTCGCTGGGGCGGTGGTGGAGCCGGTCGCGCAGGCGGACGACGTCGACGAGCGCGTCGATCCACTCACCGTCGCGCCCGGCTCCCGCGAGATCCATCGGCAGCGTGATGTTCTCCGCGACGGTCAGCGTCGGGACGAGGTTGAACGCCTGGAAGACGAAGCCGATGCGGTCGCGGCGCAGCAGGGTCAGGCGGCGGTCGTCCAGGGTGCCCAGTTCGGTGTCGCCGATGTACGCGGCCCCGGAGGTGAGCGTGTCCAGGCCCGCCGCGCAGTGCATGAGGGTGGACTTGCCGGAGCCCGAGGGCCCCATGATCGCGGTGAAGCGTCCGGCGGGAAAGCCGACGCTCACCCCGTCCAGGGCCCTCACGGCGGTGTCCCCGGAGCCGTACACCTTGACGGCGTCGGCGACGCGGGCCGCGCCCCGGGTGACGGTCGCTGTGGTCATGCCGCACCTCCCTTGCCCGTACGGCCGAACTGCTCGTCCAGGACGGAGAGCCGGCGCCGGTACTCGTCCTCGTCGATCTCGCCGGAGGCGAAGCGGCGGCCGAGCACGGCGATCGGGGAGTCGCCGGTGGGGCGTGAATCGCCCACCGGACCGAAGCCGCCCGTCGCGCCCCACGGGCCGCGGCGACCGCGCCCGACGGTGCGGCGCAGGACGGTCACGACGCCGATCACGACGGCCGCCCAGATCAGCGGGAAGAAGAGGATCCACGGGCCGGGGCCGCCGTCCCAGTTCGCCAGGGTCTGCATCTGAAGTCATCTCCTCGGTCGGGCCTGTTGCGATGCTTCGAGACTGGCGCCGGGAGGGGCCGAAGTCGTCGTACGGCCAGCGGCCGTGCGCGTACCTCCGCGGGAGTACGCGGGGCGTCGTCCACTGCTCCCGAAGACCCTCGACTTCTGTACCTACTAGTATGTACAGTGTCGTCATGAGCACTCCGGAGCGACTGATCGAGTCCACCCGCGAGCTGTTGTGGGAGCGCGGGTACGTGGGCACCAGCCCCAAGGCGATCCAGCAGCACGCGGGCGCCGGACAGGGCAGCATGTACCACCACTTCAAGGACAAACACGATCTGGCGCTCGCCGCGATCCGCCGCACCGCCGAGGAACTGCGGGCTGCCGCCGAGGACGTACTGAGCTCGCCCGGATCGCCGTACGAGCGCATCGAGGCGTATCTGCGCCGCGAGCGTGACGTGCTGCGGGGCTGCCCGGTCGGGCGGCTGACGATGGACCCGGAGGTGATCGCGAGCGACGAGCTGCGCGCGCCGGTGGACGAGACGATCGACTGGCTGCGCGAGCGCCTGGCCGGAATCGTCGAAGAGGGCAAGGAACAGGGCCAGTTCGCGCCCACGCTCGACGCGGAGGAGATCGCCGCGACGATCCTCGCGACCGTCCAGGGCGGCTATGTGCTGGCCCGCGCGTCCGGCTCATCAGCCGCCTTCGACACCGGCGTCCGCGGACTGCTCGCCCTCCTCTCGCCTCTCCGCTGAGGGAGTTCCCGCGGACGCACACCAACAGGAAGGGCATTCCGATGCACGCCATGCAGTACGAGCTCACCTTCCCCGCCGATTACGACATGGACATCATCCGGGGCCGCGTCTCCCGCATCGGGCACCTGCTCGATGACTGGGACGGGCTCGGATTCAAGACGTTTCTGATGCGCGAGCGCGGGTTGAACGGCTCCCCGGTCAACCAGTACGCGCCGTTCTATCTGTGGAACTCCGGCGAGGGCGTGAACTCCTTTCTGTGGGGCGGTGCGTTCCAGGGGCTCGTCAACGACTTCGGGCGACCGGTGGTGCAGCACTGGACCGGACTGGCGTACGAGGAGGGGGTCGCCGCCGGCTCAGCCGCCGAGGTCGCGGTGCGGCGACGGCAGCCCATACCCGAGGGAGTGGAGCTGTCGGTGGTGATGGAGGAGGCGGTACGCGAGGCCGGGCGGCTGGCCGCGCTGGACGGGGCGGTCTGCGCGGCCGCCGCCGTCGATCCCCGGCACTGGGAGCTGGTGCACTTCTCGCTCTGGGACCACGACTCCCCCAAGGCTTCGGGTGAGGTCTTCCAGGTGCTGCACATCTCGGCGCCGGAACGCGACCGGCTGCCGCGGGGCCGACAGTGGTGAGCACGGTCCGTACGGTCCTCGGCGACATCCGCCCCGAGGAGCTGGGCGTGTGCGACGCGCACGACCACCTCTTCTTCGGCAGCGCCCAACTCCCCGGCCAGGAACTGCGCGACCGGTCCGCCGCACGGGCCGAGCTGGCCGCGTTCCGCGCACAGGGCGGCACAAGTGTGGTGCAGTGGACGCCGTACGGCCTGGGCCGGCGCGCCGCGGACCTGCCCCTGCTCGCGCGCGAGACCGGCGTCCATGTGGTGGCCGCGACGGGACTGCACCAAGCGGCGCACTACACCGCGGAGTTGCTCGCCGAGGTGCGCGGCAGGCTCGCCGAGGTCTTCGTCCGCGAACTCACGTCGGGCATCGGCACGTCCGGCGTCAGAGCCGGGCTGATCAAGGTCGCCGGCGGCTTCCACGCCCTCGACGCGCACGCCCGCTGGACGATGACCGCCGCGGCCGAGGCCCACCACGCCACGGGTGCGCCGATCGCCGTGCACCTGGAGCTGGGCACGGCCGCCCTCGATGTACTCGACCTGCTGTGCGGCGAGTTGGGGGTACCCGCGCACCGCGTGATCCTGGGCCATCTCAACCGCTCGCCGGACTTCCTGGTGCAGCGCGAGGCCGCCGAGGCGGGGGCGTATCTGGCCTTCGACGGTCCCTCCCGTGCCCATCACGCCACCGACTGGCGCATGCCGGACGCCGTACGGGCCCTCGCCGACGCGGGTTTCGGCCACCGGCTGCTTCTCGGCGGCGACACGACGACCGCCGCGGCACGCTCGGTCAACGGCGGCCCGGGGATGCCGTATCTGCTGCGGCGTGTACGCCCGAGGCTCGAACTCGCCCTGGGCAAGGACCTGGTGGACCGCATCCTCACCGACAATCCCGGGCGCGCCTTCGCCGCCTCATGGTCCTAGGCCGGCGCGGGCGCGTCCGCCTCCTCAGAGCGGGGCCAGCGCCCCCGGTGGATCGTCCAGCACCGGCTGCCACGCCAACTCGGCCGCTCCCACCAGGCTGTTGTGGTCCAGGGTGCAGGCGAGGATCGGTACGCCTCCGCTCTGGCCCCACAGGCTGCGGTCGGCGACGACGGCGCGCAGTCGGCCCGGGTCGGCGTCGAGCAGGGTGCGGTGCAGTCCGCCGAGGATGATGCGGTCGGGGTTGAGGATGTTGACGAGGCCGGCGAGTCCGAGGCCCAGCCGGTCGATCAGCGCCTCGGTGGCCGTGCGGATGGACGGATCGGCGTAGTCGGCGCGGATCAGGTCGTTCGCCTGTTGGAGCAGCGACACCTCGGGGCCGGGGTCGCGGCCCGCCGCGATGAGGAAGGCCAGCGGGTCCGCCTCGACGTCCAGGCAGCCGCGGCTGCCGCAGTAGCAGGGGCGGCCGTCGGGGTTGACGGTGAGGTGGCCGACTTCGAGGGCGAGCCCCGAACTGCCCGTGTGCAGGCGCCCGTCGAGCACCAGGGCTCCGCCGACGCCCCGGTGTCCGGTGGCCACACACAGCAGGTCGCGCGCGCCGCGGCCCGCGCCGTGCCGGTGCTCGGCGAGGGCGGCCAGGTTGACGTCGTTGGCGGCGAAAGCGGGTCCCTCGATTCCGGCGGCGCGCACCCGTTCGGCGAAGATCTGGCGTACGGGGGCACCCGCGGGCCAGGCCAGGTGCAGGGGGTTGAGGGCGAGGCCCTCGGGTTCGGCGACGGCGGCGGGCACGGCGAGTCCGGCGCCCACGCAGCGCCGACCGGTCTCGCGCAGCAGCTCGGCACCGGCCTCGACGACCGAGCCGAGCACCTTCGCCGGATCGGCGTCGACGGTCTCGCAGCCGGGCGCGGTCGCGACGATCCGGCCGCCCAGGCCGACCAGCGCGGCGCGGAAGCCGTCGGCGTGCACCTGAGCGGCCAGTGCGACGGGCCCGTCCTCGGCGACCTCGAGGCGGTGCGAGGGCCGTCCCTGCGAACCGGCCGCCGCGCCGGGCCGTGCGTCGACCCGGATCAGCCCCAGCGCCTCCAGCTCCGCGGCCACCGCGCCCGCGGTCGCCCGGGTGACCCCCAGCTCGGCGGTGAGCACGGCACGCGTCGGCGCACGCCCGGTGTGCACGAGCTGCAGCGCCGGCCCGAGCGCCCCGCGCCCCCGGTCCAGCCGCGTCCGCGTGTTCCCTTCCCCCGCCGCCCGGGGGCCCGCCTTGCCGTTCATGAAGGCGAGTCTCCCATGATCCGCTCCTTCGGTGACCCGCCCGGCCGCCAAGCGAGGGGCGGAGCGGCGCGGGCTCAGAAGCCGCTCACTCGCAGCGTGACGTTCAGCCGTCCGGTCAGCCCCAACTCGGGCGGCGCCGTGCCCGCGTACACCTTCGGCACCCCGTGGTACGCGAGCCGGGACGCCCCGCCGAACACGAATACGTCCCCGCTGCGCAGCTCGACGTCCGTGTACGGCCGCGCGCGCGAGCGCGTGTTCCCGAACCGGAAGACGCACGTGTCGCCGAGGCTCAGGGACACGACGGGCGCGTCCGACTTCTCGTCGCTGTCGCGGTGCATGCCCATGCGGGCGTCGGCGTCGTAGAAGTTGATCAGCGCGATGTCGTAGGGGGCGGACGGCGCGGCCCGGGCGCCGAGGGCGTCCTTGGCCGTGTCCCGGCCCAGCTCGGCCAGCCAGTCCGGCAGTGGCTTGACGGGAGCGCCGTCGCCGTCGACGGCCGTGCGCGCGTACCCGTACGGATACCAGTGCCAGCCCAGGCAGACCTGCCGGGAGGTCATGGTGCCGCCGCCGGGGGTGCGGACGGTGCGCAGGCCGGCCGGTGGGCGGGCCCAGGCGCGGCAGGCCTCCAGGAGGTGCCGTTGGCCGTCGGCGTCCAGCCAGTCCGGAATGTGCACCGCTGCGGGTGCGATCTCTGCCCGGCTGCGGGGAAACAGCTCCGCGTCCATCGCCATGAGCCCATCCTCGCGCACCCGGACCGGCCGGCGTCGCTTAGCCTTGACCCACGATGAACGACCGTATGACCACACCGTGGGGCGAGTACGCGCTGGCCCGCTTCCCCGAGGACCCCCGCGACCGGCTGCGTGCCTGGGACGCCGCCGACACCTATCTGCTGCGGCATCTCGCGGAGAGCGGGACCCCGCTGACCGGGTCGGTCGTGGTCGTCGGCGACCGCTGGGGTGCGCTGGCCACGGCGCTGTCGGCGCATCGGCCGACGCAGATCACCGACTCTTTCCTCGCGCACGAGGCGACCCGGGCGAATCTGGCGCGGGCCGGTGTCGAGGAGGATTCGGTACGGCTCCTCACCACCCAGGACGCCCCTCCCGAGCGAGTCGACGTGCTGCTCGTCCGCGTGCCGAAGAGCCTCGCCCTGCTGGAGGACCAGCTGCACCGGCTGGCGCCCGGCGTGCATGAGGGGACGGTCGTCGTGGGCACCGGAATGGTCAAGGAGATCCACACCTCCACCCTGCGCCTCTTCGAGCGGATCATCGGCCCGACCCGTACGTCGCTGGCCGAGAAGAAGGCGCGGCTCATCTTCTGCACCCCGTACCCGGGGATCGCGCGGGACGCCAGCCCGTGGCCGTACAGCTACCAGCTTCCCGACGGCATCGGTCCGGTCTCCGGCCGCACCGTCGTCAACCACGCGGGCGTCTTCTGCGCCGACCGTCTCGACATCGGGACCCGGTTCCTCCTCCAGCACCTGCCGCGCAGCCGTGGCACCGAGCGGGTCGTCGACCTGGGCTGCGGCAATGGGGTGGTCGGTACGGCGATGGCGCTGGCCAATCCCGAGGCCGAGGTGCTGTTCGTGGACGAGTCGTACCAGGCGGTGGCCTCGGCAGAGGCGACCTACCGGGCGAACGCCGGCGGCGCCGCGGAGTTCCGGGTGGGCGACGGGCTGGCGGGCGTGGCCGCCGGAAGCGTCGACCTCGTCGTCAACAATCCGCCGTTCCACTCGCATCAGGCGACGACGGACACGACGGCCTGGCGGATGTTCTCGGAGGCGCGGCGGGCCCTGCGGCCGGGCGGCGAGCTGTGGGTGATCGGCAATCGTCATCTCGGCTACCACCTGAAGCTGCGCCGCCTCTTCGGCAACAGTGAACTCGTGGCCAGCGACGCGAAGTTCGTGGTCCTCAGGGCCGTCAAGAAGTAGCCCCGCGCAGCACGCGGGGTGCGGCTCCGAGTTCGCGGCGGCACGCTTTGTTGAAGGCCTGCAGGTCGGTGATGCCCACGGAGGCCGCCACAGCCGGGATGGACAGCGTCGAGGCGCGCAGCAGGTGGTGAGCGCGCTCCAGTCTGCGGAGGCGGATGTAGGCCACGACCGTGATGCCCGTCTCGGCGCGGAAGAGCCGGGTGAGGTGGTTGTGGGAGATCCCGGCGGCGCGGGCGATCCCGGGGACGGTGAGCGGGGCAGCGAGGTGAGCCTCGATGTGGGCGATCGCGGTGCTCACCGCGGGATGCGGGCCCGGATTCGGCACGGCGGGCGGCGTGAGGTCGGCGATGCGCCACAGCGCGGTCCAGATCTCGGCGCGGGTGCGCTCGGGCGCTCCGGGGGCGGCGGCGATCGCGTGCAGCAACAGGCCCGAGAGCGTGGCGAGTTCGGGACCGGTGTCCTGCATGACGGGGATGGTGCGCGGCGGACCGGCGGGGGTGATGCGGAGGTGGGCGTAGAGGTGCTCGGAGCGGCCCTGGTAGCGGTAGCGGACCGTGGTGCCGGGCGGTACGAGGCTCACGCGGCCGGGACGGATGACGTGCGACGTGCCGTCCACGGTCAGCTCAGCGTCGTACTGGTAGAGGTGCAGTTGCCACAGCTCCGGAAGCCGGAAGACGTCCGTGGGGCTCGCGACACCGTGCACGCCGACGCCGACGTTGACGACGGCGGGGGGCTCACCTAGGTGCAGCTCCGTCTCCCGCATGGTGAAAAACTACCAGTAGTGGTGAGTGGGGCCCACGCGCCCGTCCGCGAACCGGTCCTACGTTGGATCGCATGACCAACACGTTGGAGTACACGACCGGCGGCCCTCTGCTCGGTTCGGTGCGGATGGCGCACTTCGTGGCCCACGGCTCGCTGCGGCTGGACGCCGTGGTGCCGCCAGAGATGAACGCCGAGGGGATCACGGTGCTGCGCGAGGGCCTGCCCGGTGTGCCGTACGGCAGTCCCGTCCCGGACGCCTACCCGGACGGGTCCTTCGTCCGCCGCCTTCTGGAACTCCCTTCTGTGGCTGGGGCGTTGCACAGTCTCGTCGGTCCCGGACCCGCCGTCGACCATCACGCCGTCCACATCCGCGAACCCCGCCAGGGACAGGCGCAGCCTCTGCACGGAGACGCGATCACCGATGCGCGCACGGACGCCTTCGATGTCCAGTTGATGTACTACCCGCACGACATCACCCTCGACATGGGCGGCACCCTCAGTGTCCCGGGCAGCCATCTGCGGCGCACGAACGAGTCGGACACCGGGCGCTACCAGAACCTGCGCGGACAGAGTCGGCTCGTCTGCCCGGCCGGCACCGTGGTGTTTCTGCACCATGGGCTGTGGCACGGCGGACGACGCAACGACAGTGACGCGGTCCGTTACATGTTCAAGATCCGCTTCAATCCGACGGTGCCGCAGCGGCGTCTGTGGGACACCTCGGATCTCGGGGACCCCCGGGTTGCCGGGGAACTGGCCACGACCTTCTCGTGGTACGAACCGGCCACGGCCCGACTTGAGGTCTACAACCGCGTCGTGCTGTGGCGCTCACTCACCGGGGACGACTCCTTCGACCTGGACCACTGGGTGACCCGGGTCTCCAACCGTCCTCAGGAGAGCGCTGCATGAGCACGCGTCAGCAAGTCCTGGCCCTGTACCTGGCCACCTCCGCGCTGGACTCGGACGTGGTGGGCTGGTCGGTCTACGACGGCACCGGGCGTACGTCGCCCACTACGGGGGACAGCGACGAACCCCCGTACACGACGGGCGTGCGCGCCCTGGAGGACGGCTGGCGGCTGTTCCAGGCGGCGCAGCTGATCCCGCCGTATCCGGGGCACGAGTACGACGTGTCGTTCCTCAAGCACGAGTTCTTCTTCGAGAGGCTGGTCGAGACGGACGCCGCTTGACGTCGACCGGTCGCTCCGCCTCACGCCTGCCGCCTCCCGCCTCCCGCCTCCCGCCTCCCGCCTGCCACCTGCCGTCAGCCGCGTAGTACGCCGATGAGGCGCGCGACCGTGCGCGCCATCGCCTCCCGCCCCACGCTGAGGTACTTGCGTGAGTCCACCGCCGCGGGGTGGGCAGCGAGGAACTCCCGGATGGCGCCGGTCATCGCGATGTTCAGCGCCGTTCCCACGTTGACCTTGGCGATGCCGCCCGCGACGGCCGCCGTCAGCTCGTCGTCCGGCACACCGGAGGAGCCGTGCAGGACGAGCGGCACGCCGAGCGCTGCCGTGAGCCGCTTGAGCAGGTCGTGGTCGAGGGCCGCGGTGCGCGTGGTCATCGCGTGCGAGCTGCCGATCGCCACGGCCAGGGCGTCCACGCCGGAGTCGGCCACGAAGGCGCGGGCCTCGGCGGGGTCGGTCCGGGCGCCGGGCGCGTGCGCGTCGAGCGGCCCCGCGCCGTTCTTTCCGCCCACCTGCCCCAACTCCGCCTCGATCCAGAGCCCTTGGGCGTGTGCCCAGTCGGCGGCGGCCCGGGTCGCGGCGAGGTTCTCCGCATACGGCAACCGTGCCGCGTCGTACATCACGGAGCTGAACCCCGCGCCGGGCGCCTGTCGCAGCAGGTCGTCGCTCTGGACGTGGTCGAGGTGCAACGCGACCGGCACCGAGGCGCGTTCGGCGGCCGCGGTGGCGGCACGGGCCAGCGGAAGCAGCCGTCCGTAGCGGAACTTCACCGCGTTCTCGCTGACTTGGAGGACGACGGGCGCGCCGATGGACTCGGCGCCCGCGATGACGGCCTCGACGTGCTCAAGGGTGATGATGTTGAACGCGGCGACGGCGGTCCGCGTGTCGACGGCCGCCCGAACCAGGTCACCGGTTGCTGCGAGTGGCACAACTCCTCCTTCTCAGCGGGTCATTGGGCCGGTTCAGCGGGCCGTCGGGCTGAGGATCACCGAGCGGGTGAGGTGGCGCGGCTCGTCGGGGTTCAACCCACGGGAGGCGGCGAGCGCGACCGCCAGCCGCTGGGCGCGGACGAGTTCGGCGAGCGGGTCGAGACCGCCGTCCACCCACAGTCCGCCGGTCGCCCGCACCTGTTCGGCCAGCCCTTCCGGCGCCTCACCGAGCATCCAGGTGGCGGTGCCCCGGGTAGTGATGCTGATGGGGCCGTGCCGGTACTCCATCGCCGGGTAGGCCTCGGTCCAGGCGAGCGAGGCCTCGCGCATTTTGAGTCCGGCCTCGTTGGCGAGCCCGACGGTCCAGCCGCGGCCGAGGAAGGTGAACTGCGTGCAGTCGACGAGCCCTTCGGGCAGCGGAGCCGCCAACGCCGTGCGCGCGTCGGCGACGACGGCGTCGCTGTGCAGGCCGAGGTGGGCACGCAGCAGGGTGAGCGCGGTGGTCGCGAACCTGGTCTGCACGACGGACCGCTCGTCGGCGAAGCCGAGCACGAGGACGTCGTCCGCGCACTCCATCACCGGCGTGTCCGGGTCGGCGGTGATGGCCGTCGTACGCGTACGCCCCCGAAGCCGCCCGAGAAGCTCGAGCACCTCGGTGGTGGTCCCCGAACGCGTGAACGCGACCACGCGATCGTACGAGCGGGCGTCGGGGAACTCCGACGCGGCGAAGGCGTCCGTCTCGCCCTGCCCGGACTGTTCCCTGAGGGCAGCCACGGCCTGCGCCATGAAGAAGGAGGTGCCGCATCCCACGATCGCGACCCGCTCCCCCGCCGCGGGTAGCGCTCCTCCGTGCGCGGCGGCCTGCTCGGCTGCGCGTATCCAGCACTCCGGCTGGCTGCTCAGCTCGTTCTCGACATGCGACATGCCGTACCCCTCCCACTGATGCTTGTTCCTGCAAGATATAGCGAGCTTTCGAGCACAATCAAGCATTCGAGCGCCGGGTGGGGTGCGTTAGGGTCGCTGAGGATCGAGGAATGGAGAGTGCGGATGTCGCGCGACGCCCGCTGGAAGGCGCTGCTGGAACTGCTCGTGGAGCGGGGGCGATTGGATGTCGAGGAGGCCGCGACCCAGCTGGACGTGTCGGCCGCGACGATCCGGCGCGACTTCGACCAGCTCGCCGAGCAGCAGATGCTCGTCCGCACCCGGGGCGGCGCGGTCGTCCACGGTGTCTCGTACGAACTGCCCCTGCGCTACAAGACGGCCCGCCACGCCTCCGAGAAGCAGCGCATCGCCAAGGCGGTGGCCGACCTCGTCGCACCGGGCGAGGCTGTGGGCCTCACGGGCGGCACGACCACCACGGAGGTGGCGCGTGCCCTGGCCGTACGCCCGGATCTCGCGTCCGGCTCCCCCGCGCTGACCGTCGTCACGAACGCGCTGAACATCGCCAATGAGCTCGCCGTGCGCCCCCAGTTCAAGATCGTGGTGACCGGCGGGGTCGCGCGCCCGCAGTCGTACGAGCTCATCGGCCCCCTCGCGGACGGCGTGCTCAGCCAGATCACCCTCGACGTCGCCGTGCTCGGAGTGGTGGCCTTCGACGCCACGCACGGTGCGGCCGCCCACGACGAGGCGGAGGCCGCGATCAACCGCCTGCTGTGCGAGCGCGCCGAGCGCGTCATCGTCGCCGCCGACTCCAGCAAGCTGGGGCAGCGCGCCTTCGCCCGGATCTGCGCGGCCGACGCGGTGGACACGCTGGTCACGGACGCGGCGGTGGGGCAGGAGACGGTGCGGCGCTTCGAGGAGGCGGGGGTGGGGGTCGTCGCCGTGTGACGGCGGCCAGGAACATCTGGCGCCGGGGCGCCGCAGGAGAACGACGTAGGCGTTCGAGCCGGCGAACGGCGCGGGGGGGCATGGCGGTAGGCGGTCGCTGGGGCGGCGGTTCGGGTGGCTCTGGACGGCGTACGCGGTCAGCACGCCCGACACCGAGGACCGGGTTCGCTGGACGGCGTACGCGATCAGCACGCCCGACACCGAGGACCGGGTTCGCTGGACGGCGTACGCGATCAGCACGCCGGGCACCGAGGACCGGGTTCCCTGGTCCGCCGGATCTCAGCGGGCGCGGGGTCCCGCTGCGCCCGAGTCCGCGCGGCCCGACGTGCGCCACGTGCCGACCGTCTTCAGCAGCCGGTCGGCCGACTCCCGCAGCGTGGGATGGGCCAGGACCGTGTTCCGCAGGCCGCGCACCGGTCTGCGCCACAGTCGGTGCGCCGCCGCCACCGGGTGCGGACGGGTCGCGAACCCCTCGCCCACGCGCAGCTCCCGGGTCTTGAGCCAGTCCTTGTACTCTTTGTCGCCGCGCCCCAGATCCATGAGCCGCACGTCGTCCCGGCGGGCCGCCTCGGCCAGCCGAAGGTGCATGATCAACCCCGGCGAGTAGTAGCGGAACTCCGGGTCGTACGCGGTGAACCAGCACGCGAACACCGTGTGGGATCTCGGTCCGAAGTGCGCGGCCACCGGCCGGTCGCCGGCGTACAGCACGGACAGCACGCCGGTGAAGTGTTCCTCGCGGACCTGGAACAGGTGGTCCACCAGGTCGACTATCCACGGCCGCGCGAACCGGTCCATCCGTCCCGTCCTGCGGTACTGGGCGGACTTCCACTGCATGAGCGTGCGCAGCACGCGCGGGTCGCGCTCGTCGAAGACGAACCGCACCTCGCCCAGGTCGCGCCCGATGCGACGTTCCTTCTTCAGCGTCGTCTTGGCCAGCCCCGGGTACGCGCCGCGCAGCCACTCCGCGTAGCTGCCCTCGCCGTGCTCCAGGTCGATCACCGGGGAGGCGAACATCCCCGTGACATGTCTGCCGAACGGCTTCTGCTCTTCGACCAGGTGGTCGAACTCGAAGATGGACAGCCCGCAGGCCCGCAACAGCTCCTGGGCGTCCCAGGTGACTCCGGGACGGTGCACCAGGGCCTGGCAGTCGGACAGACCGAGCCCCATGGCCCGGCCGACACCGAGGGAGTTGCGCTCGTACGGGAAGAACCCGACGGGCTCCCCGTATTCATGCAGGACCGCCACCCGCGCCCCACCGCGGTATCTGCCGATCCCGGTCGCGAACTCCGGTGAGAGGAAGGGGTTGGCGTATTCGGGCGACTCGTCCATCGCCCGGTGCCAGGCTTGGCGGAGCGAGACGCTCAGCTCGTCAAGCCGGTGGATCGTGATGTGCACCTCGCACGCATCTTTACTCATGGATCGCATGGCCGGCCACTCCCCCTGTGACGCGCTGTCCGCGTCCTGCCACTTCTTCGGTTGTCTGCAGATCCACGCCGTGTACGCGCTCGTTCCGCGATCGACGATTGACGGTCGACGATTCGAGCTGTTGGGCGAGGCTCAAACGTGGCGAAACAGTACGCACGCTGTCAAGGGTGTCTGCCGCAGCGGAAGGAGCCTCAGGCTCGGCCGGTCACGAACCAGTCGAGCGCCGAGGTCAGTTCCGCCGGCTTCTCCACGGGCAGTTCGTGCCCGGCGTCGAGGATCCGCACGACCGCGTCCGGGTAGGCCTTCGCCATCCGCAGCATCTGGGAGACGGGCAGCTGGATGTCGTGGTAGCCGTGCACGAGCAGCGTGGGCACCCGGATCTCACCGACCCGGTCGAGGACGTCGAAGGCGCGCATGGCGCCGTAGAGCGTCATGACCACCTCCCGGGGCGTGTCCGCGGACGCCTGCACATACCTGCGGATCTCCTCGCGCGGATAGCCCGGGGCGAAGGCCCGCTGGATGTTGGCGGCGACGAACAGCTTGAACGGCACCAGCGTCGACGCCGCCATCACCAGGCCTCGGCCCCGGCTGTAGGTCATGCGGCCGATCGAATTCACCAGCACCATGCGCTCGACCCGTTCGGGGTGGGAGAGGGCGATGGTCTGCGAGATCATCCCGCCCATGGAGTGACCCACGGGGACGAACCGTTCGACCTCCAGGTGGTCGAGGAGGGCGAGGACGTCGCTCGCCAGCTCCTCGATCGTCCGCACTCCCGCCCCGCCGCTCTCGCCGTGCCCGCGCAGGTCGAGGCGTATCACCCGGCGCTTCCCGGCGAAGTGTTCCACCTGGTGGTCCCAGCGGTGCCGGTTCGCCGTCCAGCCGTGGACGAACAGGAGGGGCACGCCGTCGCCGTCGCGCGGGCCCTCGTCGTCGTACGTCAGTGCTGCGCCGTCGACTTCGAGCTGCGGCATGGGGCGCCTCCTGAGGTGTGCTCCGGTTACTGACGGGTACGGTAGCCGGTCGTCCCGGACGCCGTCACCGCCGTTTGCCGAGGAAGTCGAGGATGTGTCCGAACACGTCCAGGGCGGCGCCCCGGCCGAGGAACGTGTCGAGGTGACCGTAGCCGGGGATCTCCGTGTATGCCACGTCCAACTGCGGCTGACGGCGGGCCAGTACCTGATGGCAGAGCTTCTGGGAGTCCAGCCACAGGCCGTTCTCGCTGCCCGCGAGCAGCAGGACAGGGGTGTCGATACGGGCTGCCGCGTCGAGTGCGTTGTTCGGCAGTGCCCGGTAGCGGTGGTCGCCGTCGTGCCAGCGCACCACGGTGCGGGCCAGCTCGATCCGGCGCAGATGCGGCAGGATCCACAGCGGCGCGGGACCGAGGAGTTCCGCGAGCCGGTCGTGGGTGGCCTCGGTCAGGTGCTCGTGCACGAACAGCGACGCGCCCGTGCCCCATGCCGAGTTGTGCAGGATCTGGCAGGTCGGATCCGGGCAGCTCGCCTTCCGCGAGGCGAGCGCGAACAGCGGCGTGTACTTCGACCAGAAGCCCACCTTGCGGAAGTCGACGGGCACGTGATCGATACGGGATTTCAGCAACTCCCCCGCCACCGACATCCGCAGCGAGGTCCTGCCCGCGAGCTTCGGCGTCAGGAACACGCCCTGCGACACCACACCCGCGAGCCCGGGCACCAGCCCCGCCGTCATGCTCAGCGACAGGGTGAGCGAGCCGATGCAGTGCGCGACCACGAACAGCGGCCGGTCGCCGATGCGCTGCCGGATGTGGGAGACGGCTTCGGGGATGTCGTAGACGGCGACATCGTCGTAGGTGTACTTCTGGCCGGTCTCGTTGTACGGCAGTCGGCAGCTGCCCCGCCAGTCGAGCAGCCAGGGCTCGTAGCCGTCGTCGAGCAGGACGTCGACCAGGTTGCGGGTCTCGGGCAGCAGGAACATGTCGGCGGACGCGGTGTGCCCGTGCAGAAGCAGTACGGCAGGGCGGTCCGTCTCACCGCTGTCGATGCGGGTCAGGCCGAGGCGTACGCCGTCGCCCGCCCGGAAGGGGATCTCCTCGACGGCTGCCGGATCGAGGCGGTGGTGCAGCGGGCGCAGCGCCGTGGTGCTCCTGACCTTGCGAAGGGCCGGCCTGGTCCGGGAATTGGTGGCCTTGAGGATCATCGGGTGGGCTCCGAGGGGGTCTTGGTGCGGCGCAGGTCGAGGAGGTCCGCGGCGGCCCGCGCGAAGGGGCCGAGCAGACCGCGGCCCATTTCCACGCCGAACCAGGCGAGCCAGGTCATCTTGGCGGCGCGCTTCTCCTGGCTGGTCAGGCGCGGGTCGACCTTGATGCCGTCGACCTGGTCGCGTACGTAGCTGTCGGCGGGCACGACCACCTCGCCGGCGAGGCTTGCCGGCTCGCCCTCGCGGCCGATCTCGACGCTCAGCGCGCGGGTCTGCCGCCACAGGTCGCGCCGGGCCCGGGCGTACTTGTGGCCCTCCAGCCACCAGCGCCCGCCGTCGGCGGCCCGCAACGACAGCCGGTAGCGCAGGAGTTGGTGCCGCAGTCCGTGCCGCTGCGGGATGCCCTCCTCGGGGCGGATCCAGACGTCGCCGCGCTCCACGATCAGTGGCTCGGGGTGCACCGCCGTGCACACCAGCGTGCCGCTGACGTCCACCCGGCGCTCCTTCACCAGTTGGTACATGCTCGCGATGGACAGGGTGAGCGCCATCGAGCAGGGCGTGTCGGCGTCGGCGCCGACCGGGCCCACGCCGCCCTCGGTCGTCTCGGAGAACCACAGGTACGGCTGGTCGTCCTTGTGCGGTAGCCGGGCGAGGCCGTCGCCGGCGAGCCGCTCGAATGTCCTCAGCTGCGCCTGGGCGTCGTAACGGGCCGCGGGTTTGAGGCCGAGCGCCTCGACGAACGCGTCGGTACGCTCGGCGATGGCCGCGGGCCCCTTCAGCGTGGCCTCGCACAGCTTGAGGGCGGTGGGGCTCTGCAACACCCTCGCCAGGAAGGCCAGTTCGGGGATCGGGTCGGCCTCCAGCCGGGCCAGGGCGTCCGTACGCCACTCGTCCCAGTCCTGTACGCGGACGTGCATGCCGCCCATCGCCATGTCCCGTACGACGTCGTCGAGGGTGTTGGGCACGCCGGTCAGGTTGTAGTCGTAGCCCCAGGCGTCGGGTTCGCAGATGACGCCGACCGCGACCCGGCTCACCCAGTCGACGGGTGCGGCGTTCAGACAGCGGAAGGCGGGCACAGTGCGGAAGCGGCCGAAGGCCGAGATGAGACCGCTGCTGAGGTCCTGGGGGTTGTAGGCGCCGGTCTTCGTGTGGCCCCCGATGCCGCCCGGGCGCAGCGCCGTGACGATCAGGCCGTGGTCGCGGGCCCGCCGCAGCGCGACCTCCGCGGCCCACTTCGTCTGGTCGTAGCCCGCGATGAGGCGGTCCGCGTGGGCGAGCGGGTCGTCCTCGCCCATGGCGGCGATGCCGACCTCGTTGAACACCGCGATCGAGGAGATGTGGTGCAGCGGCTTCGGCCTGCCGGTCGCCGCCAGTTCGGCCAGGGTCAGCGCGCCGACGACGTTGCTCTGCCTCAGTGACTGGTAGCCGCGCAGGAAGTCCACGGCCGCGGCCACGCCGACGACGCTGTCCAGCTCGTGGGTGAGTGTGTTCCACAGGTCGTCGGACAGGCCGAGGCGCGGGCGCCGGATGTCGCCGGGGAGCACGGTCACCCGGCGGCGGATCTCCGACGACCAGGGCAGCTCGTAGCCCTTCAGCGCCTCGCCGAGCCGCGCCGTGGCCGCCTCTTCGTCGGCGGCACGCACCAGGCAGTAGACGTGGGCGTCGCTGTGCCGCAGCAGATCGAGGAGCATGTGGCTGCCGAGGAAGCCGGTGGCGCCGGTCAGCAGGATCCGGCGGGGCCGCAGTGGCTCGGGCGAGCCTGCCCATGGCAGGCGGTCGGCGAGGGCGAGGTCGGCGAGTATCTGGTTCAAGTCCTCGCGACGGGCGGTGGAGTACGGGGCTTCGGCGGCCCCCGGGGTGGCCGTCAGCGCGGGCGGCGTGCGCGGGGACGGGACAGGGAGCGTGCTCGGAGCGGAGGTCGGCCGGGTGCCCGCCGCGGAGAGCGGCAGCACGGCCGGAGTCGGCGAAATGCCGCTCGCGGCGCTCGTCGGGGCCGAAGTCGCCCTGAACTCAAGGGCTTCCGACGGGGCCTCGGCCGAGGTCACGGAGGTTCCCGACATGGCCGGGGCCAAGACCGTCCGGTCCGTCACCGGCCCCGAGGCCACCGCCTCTCCAGACACCGCGCGTGCCGAGGCCGCTGGGACCCCTGATACCACCGGTCCTGAGGCCACTGATACCACCGGTCCTGAGGTCGCCAGGGCTCCGGACGCCGCCGAGGTCGTCGGGGCGCCTGATGCCGGGCTCCCCGAGGTGGCAGAGGTCGGGACGGTGGCCGTGGCCGGCGCGGTCGACAGCCAGCGCCGGGCGAGGCTGCGCGGCCGGGCGTCGGCGAACACGTCGTCGAGCTCGAGCCGCATGCCGAGCTCGTCCTCCAGCGCCGCGACGAGTTCCACGGCGCCCACAGAGGTGCCCCCGGCGTCGAAGAAGTCGGCGTCCGGCGCCAGGTGCCCCTCGGGCAGATGGCGGCCCGCCGTGGCGGCGATGGCGTCGGCCAGGCCGTCCACGTCCGGGACGACTGGGACGGGGTCGGCGCCCGGATACGTATCGGCAGGGGCGTACGTACCGGCACCGGCCGGGTCGGCACCCTCAGCGGCACTGGCCGGGTCGGCCCCCTCAGCCGCACTGGCCGGGTCGGCCCCCTCAGCGGCACTGGCCGGTCGCGCACCAGGCACAGCCCCCGCACCCGTACCGGCCGGGCGGGCACCAGGAGCAGACTCCCCACCAGCACCCGGCGGCGCGGCCCCCGGAACAGACTCCTCAGCGAAACCGGCACCGGCTCCTGCACCCGCATCGGCCGGTGTCGGCGCGCCGGTCCCCCTGACCCTGGCCAGCAGCGCGTCCACGTCGAGCCCTTCGCCACCCCGCTCGATCGCTTCGGCGGCCGCTCGCTGTCCGGCGTACACGGACACGTCCTCGTTCATCTCAGGCATGAGAGCCCCCCACGATGTGCACTGTCCTCTCGCTCACTGCCATTGCCTCCAAGGCCGAAGCCGGCCGCTCATCGCCGCTCCCAGGACCGGAAAGCACGCAGGTGTTCCGGCGTGACCAGGCACTCCAAGCGTTCGTCGTCCTGGTCGCCGCCACCGAGCGCCGCCAGCAGACGACGGGCCGGTACGTTGCGTGCCGTGCGCTCCGCCGTCAGCCGGACCTTCGCGCAGCCGAGTTGTTCGGCGCGGTCTGCCAGCCACCGCAACAGGCGTTCCTCGACACCTCGGCCGAGCGCCCGGCAGCTCATCATCCAGGCGAGGACGTCGAGTTGCTCGCCGTCCGGACGGATGGCGAGCAGGCCGATCTGGCCGTAGTCGCCGAATCGGTCCCGCGCCGCGGCCGTCCACACCTCGCCGCGCTCCCGCCACCGGGCGAGGTCGCCGCCGTCGGCCGAGCGGGCGCGGAGAGTGAACTGGTTCGTGCGGCGGACGAGTTGGCCGGCCCGCTCGACGTCGGCCTCGGACAGGGCCCGGATGTCGACCTCGAGCTCCAACTGGTCGAGGAACTCCTCGAAACCGGCCTGTTCGCGTACGGCATCCCGCTCCCGCTCCTGCTCGTAGAACCGTGCCCGCAGCGCGTCCTCGGCCGTCGCCGCCGCCGGGACCAGCGGCCACAACCGGCCCAGGAACTCGTCGAGTTGGGCCGTGGGCGGGCAGGTCACCGACAACACCTCCGGCAACGCCGACCGCACTGCCGCGATCTCGACCGGGTTGTCGTCGAGGAACAGAAAGCTGTCCAAGCCGAGATTGAGCGTGCGCGCCGCCTCGGCCAGCCGGCCGGACTTGGGGCCCCAGGCGGCGGAGAGCACACTGAAGTGCTCCGCCTTCAGCGGACTGTCCGGGCGGTCCAGGACGGCTCGGACCGTGTCCTCGTCGTTGTTGCTGACCAGCGCCAGCAACGCGCCCGCGGCACGCCACTGCAGCAGTCGGCGCGCGAGCAGGGAACGGGGGCCGCTCAGGTCCACCGCATCCGGGCCGATCTCCCCGGCCACACCGCCCCACAGGGTCTCGTCGCCGTCCACCGCGATCACCTTCGGCACGGGGCGCCGCACCGCTCGTACGACGTCGGCGAGCCGTAGTGCCACCGCCGCCTGGAAGTGCGGGGTGAAGGGCAGGTGGGCCAGCCGCTCGGTCCGCTCGTCGAAGCGTTCCTCGACGGCGTGGAACCGGGTCCAGTCGTCGGGGCGGAGCACGGCGATGCCGGGCGACTCGGCCAGCTCGGCGGCGATGTCACGCTCCCATGGCGCGAAGCGGCCGTCCGCGCTGGACGACGGCAGGAAACCGACGATCAGCGGCCGGCGGATCCGCTCGGACAGGGCCCGGAGCGCGGCCGGGTACGCGGTGCGCAGTTCGGCGAGCAGCGCGTCGTCCACCGTGCCGAAGCGTTCCAGATCCGCCGCCCGCAACAGCACCACGCCCAGCGCTGTGGAGGGGTCGGCGAAGACGCCGGAAGGGTCCCGCAGGCTCGCGAGCACCTGGTGGTACGGCGCTTCGGCGACCGTCAGGGCGCCGCCGTCCCGCGCCCCTTCGTCGAGTGCCGCCTCGCACAGCTGCGGCAGATCGCCGAGGGCGAAGGTGGCGGCCAGGGCGAGCGAGCGGCGCGGGGCGGCCTCCACGGCCGTAGTCTCCGTACGCTCCATGCGTACCGCCGCCGTCGGGTCCTCCACCGCCTCCGCGAGCAGCCGCAGGAACTCCTCCCCCAGCTCGGTGGAGGTCGCCGAGTCGAGGATGTCGAGATTATGGTCGAGCCTGATCCGGCCCGCGTCCGGGGTCATCGTGATCATCAGGTCGAGGTCGGAGTAGCCCGTCCCGGCGGGCAGCACCTCCAGGTGGGTGAGGCGGCCCGCGGAGGAACGTACGTAGTTGAAGTACACCTCCACCAGCGGCGCGTTCGCCCGGTACAGCCCCTGTCGGGCCAGCGTCGACAGCACGTCCGAGAACATGGCGCCCTTCGCGAGGACCCGGTCGAGGCGACCGTCGGTGCGCCGCAGCACCTCCTCGATCCGCTCCCCGTCCGCGGCCTCGGCCGGGAACGGCACCGGCACTCCGAAGAAGCCCACCGCGTCGTACGCCTCGGCGTGGATGCGTGTGTCCACGGGCACGGCGAGCACGAAGCGCTCCCGCTGCCGCTTCCGAGCCAGCAGCACGGTCAGGGTGCCGAGGCAGAAGGCGGCGGGCGTGACGGCGAGCCTGCTCGCGGCTGCCGACACCCGCTCCATGAGCCCGTCGGGGATCGCCACGGTCACACTGCCGGCCCGGTACGAACGCGCGGCAGGGCGTGGCCGGGCGAGCGTGAGGTCGAGCCGCGCGCTGCCGTGGAAGGTCTCGCGCCACTCGGCCGCGTCGGCGCCGGGGGCGTCCTCGGTCTGTTGCGCCTCGATCAGCAGCTCGATGTCGCGGTTGGTGACGGTGTCGCCGAGCGAGGTGCCGGACAGCTCGGCGTCGATCTCCTGCGCCACGAGCAGCAGCGACTGCAGATCGCTGACCGCGTGGTGCGCGCCGAACACCAGGATCTGGCCCCGCCTGCCGCCGTCCAGCAGCTCGAACCGCCACATCGGCGGGTTCGCCGGCTCGAAGGGCCGTTCCAGAAGCTCCCGCAGCCGGTCGGCCGCGTCGAATTCGGCCTCGTCGGCCACCGTCGTCCAGCGCAGCACCGGCTCGCTCAACTCCCGGTCCACGCGAAGCTGCCATCCTCCTTCCGTTCCGCTGACGATCGCCGTGCGCAGGGCGGCGTGCCGGGCGGCGAGGCGGGTGACGATGCCGGTGAGCGTCTCACGGGTGGTCGGCGTGGTGAGCCGCACAGCGAGGCCGACGCCGTGCGCCGCGCCCGGCATACCCGGCTGGGCACTGCGCAACAGCCGTATGACATCGCGGGTCGCGGGCCGCAGTTCGCTCTCCGGCACCTCCTGCGGAATGTCGCCCGGCTGCTCCCGCACCACCGTCGCCCGCTCGGGCAGGACCTCGCCCAGGGCCCGTGCGAGGCTGCGGACGTCGGATGCCGAGAACACCTCGGCGGTCGGCAGTTCGGCGCCCAGCTCGCGGGCGAAGGCGTTGCGCAGCCGTACCAGCATGAGGGAGTCGAGGCCCAGCTCCTTCAGGGCGGTGGTCGCGGACACGTCCACGACACCTCCGGAGACCTCGCCGGCCCTGGCCCGGACATACGCTTCGAGCCATGCGGCGCGATCGTGGTCATTCGTCGCCGCGAAGACCTTCTTGACGAGATCGTCGGAGTCCGCGGGGCCGGTCGGCACGGTGACCAGATCGCCGAGGATCGGGCGGGTCCGCGCCGCGTCCGGGTCGAGCGCCAGCATCTCCCAGTCCAGGGCGAGGGGCGCGAGCTGGCGGCGGGAGCTGGACAGCACGCGCTCGAACAGCTCGCCGCCGTCCTGCGGGGAGAACCCGACCAGACCGGACCGGCTGGTCTCGGCCGCCCGGGTGCCGCTCTCGGCGACCATGCCCACGCCCGTCCAGGCACCCCAGTCCAGGCTCAGTGCCCGCCTGTCGGCGCGGGAGAGATGATGCGCCCAGGCGTCGAGGAAGGCGTTCGCCGCCGCGTACGAGCTCTGCCCTGCCGAGCCGAGGAGGCCGGCCGCCGAGGCGAAGAGGACCAGGCTCTCGGCTTCCGGGATCAACTCGGTGAGCAGGGTGGTGCCAAGGACCTTGGGGGCGAGCACGCGCAGGACTCGTTCGTCCGTCAGGTTCGCCACCATGGCGTCATCGAGCACACCGGCCGCGTGGACGACTGCGGCGATCGGACCGACGTCCCGTCGTACGGCGTCCAGCGCGGCCGTCAGGCCGTCACGGTCGGCGACGTCGGCGCGGGCGAGGTGCACGGTGACGCCGCGCTCTTGGAGGCCGTTGATCCACCTCGCGGTGTCCGCGTCGGGCCTGCCTCGGCTCATCAGGGCCAGTCGGCGGGCACCGCGGTGGACCAACCGCTCGGCGACGACGCGGCCGAGGCCGCCCAGACCGCCGGTGATCAGGTAGACACCGTGCGGGGTGATCTCGAGGGGATCACCTACGTCCGGGCGGGTGCGGGCCAGGCGCGGCACGAGCCGGCCCGACTCCCGCAGCGCTACCAGCCGTTCGTCGTCCGCGTGCCGGAGCTGTGTCCACAGGGCGTCGCTCCCGCCTGTGGCGGGCAGGTCGACGAGCGTGGTCGACAGCTCGGGATACTCCTGCGCCACCGCTAGGGAGAAGCCCCAGGCGAGCGCCTGCTGAGGGTGCGTCACCTGAGCGCTGTCACCGGCGGCCTGGCTGCCACGGGCGACGACGAAGAGGCGGGGGGCCCGCCCCTGCGGACGGTCGGCGAGCGTCCGTACCAGGTGGAGGGTGCTCAGGCAGCACAGCCGGGCCGCCGACTCGGCCGTAGGGGCGTCCTCGATCGCGGGAGCGTCGAGCGCGGACAGCTGGACCACCCGCTCGGGCGGCCCGTCCGGGAAGGCCTCGTCGAGCAGACGGGTCAACTGCCGCGGGTCGGCCGGATCGAGGACGTAGTGGCCGGGGCCCTCTTCAGCGAACTCCGCGCCCCTGCGGGCGATCACATGCGGCACCGAGGAGCCCAGCCGTTCGCCGAGTTCGGCTCCTACGCCCGTGTCGTCGGCCAGGATCAGCCAACTGCCCTCGGTCGGCGGCTCCTGTGCGGCCGGGCGCGGTTGCCAGCGGGTCTCGAAGAGGGCGCCGTCCAGTGGTGAGAGTGCGGCGAGCTCGAACTCCTCCGCCTCCAGGACCAGTTGTTCGTCCTCGTCCCAGAGCCGCAGATCCAGCGTCGCGGTGTCGCCGTCCAGGGCACGCAGTCGGCAGGTCGCCCACACGGGCGTGGTGCGCAGCCCGGTGAACCGCAGCCGTCCGAACCCGGCGGGCACGAACGCCCGGCCTTCCGGCGCGTTGCCCGGCAGGGCGGCCGTGTGGAAGGCGGCGTCGAGGACCGCGGGGTGCAGGAGATGGCCGGCGGCGGGCCGCTGGGCCAGTCGGCCGAGCGCCGCGGAGTCCGTGCGGTGCCCCTGGTCCAGGCCTCGGAAGGCGGGGCCGTAGTCGATGCCGAGGGCGGCGAGCTGGGCGTAGACGCCCGACAGATCGACCTCTTCGTCGCACCGCTCGCGCAGTGCGGCGGGCGACTCCCCCGCGTCGGACGCGGGTTCGGCGGCGCTGACGGCGACGCGTCCGGTGACGTGCCGCTCCCACGGCGTACCGCGTGCACCGGAGACTGTCGAGGCGATGGTGAAGTCACGGAAGCCGTCCTGGGCGGGCCGCAGGGCCAGTTGCAGCCGTACCGGCCGGTCCTCCTCCAGACGCAGCGGTCGCGTGAACCTGACGTCGGCCAGGCGCACTTCGCCGCCGTCCTGCAGTGCGGACGCGGCCTCCAGGGCCATGTCGAGGAAGACGGCGCCCGGCAGCCACACCTCGCCGGTGACCCGGTGGTCGGTCAGATAGGCGAAGCGGCTGTCGCGCAGGGCGATGTCGGTCTGGAAGATGTGCCGGTCGGGCTCGTCGGCGGCCTCGACATGCGTGCCGAGGAGCGGCGAACCGCCTGTCGCGGTGGCCGGGGCGGGCGCGAGCCAGTGCCGTTCGCGAGCGAAAGCGTACGTGGGCAGGCCGACCTGGCGGCCCCGCGGGAACAGCACCGGCCAGTCGGGCGCGTGCCCGGCCTCGTACAAATTTCCCAGCCTGTGCAGCAGTACATCGCGTATGTCCTGCTGCCGGCGCAGCGAGCCGACGCCGACCGCGTCGATGCCGGCCTCGGCGGCCACCGCCTCGACCGACGCGGTGAGCGAGGGATGCGGGCTCAGCTCTATGAAGTAGCGGTAGCCGTCGTCCAGCATCCGTCGGATCGTGTCCGCGAAACGGACGGGTTCACGGAGGTTCGCACACCAGTAGTCGGCGTCCAGCAGGTCTCCTGAAACAGGTTCGGCCGACACCGCCGAGTACAGCGGGATGGCCGTCTGTGCGCCCCGGATGCCCGAGAACCGGTCGAGCAGTTCTTCGCGCAGCGGATCCATCAAGGGGGTGTGTGAGGCGAACGGCGTGGACAGCCGACGTACGGGGACGCGCTGCTCGTCGAGGTGCCGGCGCAGCTCGGCCAGCGCGTCGGCGTCGCCGGAAACGGCCGTGGAGCGCGCGCTGTTGACCGCCGCGACGAACAGCCGGCCCGTGTAGGGCGCGAGCAGCTTGTCGACCTCCGTGCGCGGCAGCTCCACGGCCAGCATGCCGCCCTGTCCGACCAGCGGTACGACCGCCTGGGCGCGTCCGGTCACCACCCTCACGGCGTCGTCCAGGGTGAGGGCGCCCGCGCTGTACGCGGCGGCGATCTCGCCCAGGCTGTGTCCGACCACGGCGTGCGGACGGACGCCGAGCGCCCGCCAGGCGGCGGCCAGCGCCGCGTTGACGGCGAACAGTGCCGGCTGCAGGAACTCGGTCCGGTCGAGTGGGGAGAACTCCTCCGGTGCCCGCAGCGCGTTGAGAACCGACCAGCCGACGTGACGGTGAACTGCCCGGTCGATGCGGGTCAGTTCGTCCCGGAACGCCTGTGACTCGGACATCAACTCCACGCCCATGCCGGGCCATTGCCCGCCGTGTCCGGCGAAGACGAAGGCCACCTTGCCCGCGTGCTCCTCGCGGTGCGGCGCCAGCGGCGCCCGTCCGGATGCCAACGCGTCGAGCCGTGGCAGCAGTTCGTCCCGGTCACCCGCCACGATCGCCGCGCGCCGTTCGAAGTGGCTGCGATGTCGTGCGAGGGTGTGGGCGACATCCGGGAGGGCGGCGCCGTCGGTCAGCTGCCGGGCCAGCCGCGCGGCCTGTCCGCGCAGGGCGGCCTCGTTGCGCCCGGACAGCACGAACAGCCGTTTGCCGGGGGCGACTTCGGGCGTCGGCTCCGCCTGGAGTGGTGGCGCCTCCTCGACGATGACATGGGCGTTGGTTCCGCTGATCCCGAAGGCACTCACGCCGGCACGCCGTACGCGCTCGCCCGAGGACGGCCAGGCGACCTCCTTGTGCAGCAGACGCAGCCCGCTGTCGTCCCATTCGACGTGGCGGCTGGGCGTGCCGGCGTGCAGGGTGCGCGGCAGGGTCTGGTGGCGCAGCGACTGCACCACCTTGATCAGGCCGGCCACTCCCGAAGCCGCTTGCGCATGCCCGATGTTGGACTTGAGGGAGCCGAGGTAGAGGGGCCGGTGCTGGGGGCGCGTGTCGCCGAAGACCTCCGCGAGGGCGTTCGCCTCGATCGGGTCGCCCAGCGTAGTGCCCGTTCCGTGCGCCTCGACGTAGTCGATGTCGGCGGGTTCCAGCCCGGACTGCTCCAGCGCCCGCCGGATCACCTGCTCCTGGGCCGGACCGTTCGGCGCGGACAGTCCCTGGCTGCGGCCGTCCTGGTTGACGGCCGTGCCGCGCAGCACGGCCAGTACCTCGTCGCCGTCCCGCCGCGCGTCACTCAGCCGTTTCAGTACGACCATGCCCGCGCCCTCGGCCCAGATGGCGCCGTCGGCGTCGTCGGAGAAGGAGCGGCAGCGGCCGGTCGGAGACAGGCCCCGCAGCCGGCTGAACTCCACGAAGGTCCCCGGCGTCACCATCAGCGTCACCCCGCCGGCGAGCGCGAGGTCGCACTCGCCGGAGCGCAGCGCCTGCGCGGCCAGGTGCAGCGCCACCAGCGACGACGAGCACGCCGTGTCCACCGTCAGCGCCGGGCCGTGCAGCCCGAGCGCGTACGCGAGCCGGCCCGAGGCCACGCTCAGCGCGGACCCCGTACCGACGTAGCCGTCCAGTTGGTCGAGCCGGGAGCCCGCGAGGTAGTCGCTGCCGAACATGCCGACGTACACCCCGGTGGTGCTCCCCGCCAGCTCGGCGGGCACGATCCCGGCGCGTTCCAGCGCCTCCCACGCCGTCTCCAGCAGCAGGCGCTGCTGTGGGTCCATGGCCGCCGCTTCCTTAGGAGTGATGCCGAAGAAGCCCGCGTCGAAGGACTCGATGTCGTCCAGGAAGCCGCCTTCCCTGGCGTACGACTTGCCCAGGGCGTCGGGGTCGGGGTCGTACAGCGACTCGACGTCCCAGCGGCCCGCGGGGAACGGGCCCACCGCGTCGCGGCCCTCGGCGACCAGGTGCCACAGGCCGTCCGGATCGCTGACGCCGCCCGGCAGACGGCATGCCATGGCCACCAGGGCCACCGGCTCGTCGGACGCCGACCGGCTCGTGCGCGCCGGCCGGGTCTCGGGCGCGGCCCTCCGAGTCGTACGGCCGCCCGTCGCGAGTGCGGTGGTCAGCAGGTACTCGGCGAGCCGGGCCGGGGTGGGATGGTCGAACAGCAGAGTGGCGGGCAGCTTGGCGCCGATGCGGGTGCCGATGCGGTTGCGGAGTTCGACCGCGGTCACCGAGTCCATGCCGAGTTCGCGCAGCGGCTGATCGGGGCGGACGGACTCCGCCGAGCGCAGGCCGAGGGCGCGGGAGGCCTCCTCGCGCACCAAGGCCAGTACACGTTCGGCGCGTTCGGCGTCCGGCAGCCGGGCCAGGCGGTCGGCCAGACGGTCGCCGCCGTCCTGGCCGGTACGGGGCGCGGGCAGCAGCGAGCGCCACAGCGCCGTCGCCGTGCCGCCCGCGGCTGTCGTGGTCTCGCGCAGGCGGGGCAGGTCCAGGGCCCAGGCGACCTGGTGCGGTGTGCCTCGCCGCAAGGAGAGTTCGAGGAGGTCGCGGCCCTGGTCCGGGGTGAGGGCGCGGTGGCCGAGGCGGGCCATCCGCTCCAGGTCCGCGTGTTCGGCGGCGAGACCCTCGCCCGCCCACGCGCCGAAGGAGATCGAGACGCCGGGCAGTCCCAGGGCCCGTCGGTGGTGGGCCAGTTGGTCCAGAAAGACATTGGCGGCGGCGTAGTTGCCCTGGCCCGCGTTGCCGACCACGCCGGCGGCCGAGGAGAGCAGCAGGAAGAGGTCGAGCGGGGCATCGGCGGTGAGCCGGTGCAGATGGGCTGCGCCGTCGACCTTGGGGCGCAGCACCTGCGCGAGGCGTTCGGGCGTCAGCTCGGCGACCACCGAGTCGGCCAGGACGCCGGCGCAGTGCACGACGCCGCGCAGCGGCATCTCCTCGCCGATACGGCCGAGTACGTCGGCCACCGCGTCCCCGTCGGCGATGTCGCAGGCCGCGACCTCGACCTCGGCGCCGAGCGCGGTCAGTTCCGCGACGACCTCCGCGGCGCGCGGGTCGTCGGTTCCTTGACGGGACGTCAGCAGTAACCGTGGGACGCCGTGTTCGGCGAGGAGGCGGCCGATATGGCGGCCGATCGCGCCCAGGCCACCGGTGATGAGCACGGTGCCGTCGGTGGGCACCAGGGTGGGTCGGCCGACCAGGTCGAGGACGATGGGGGTACCGGACGCGATCCGCCGCCGTATCGCCTCGCGTGCGGCGGTGACGGGCACCACCTGGGGGCGCAACGGACGAGCCGGTCCGCAGGCGGCCGCGCGAAGGGCCGCGCCGAGCTGGTCGGGATCGGCGCCTTCGCTGACGACGCCGGGCGCGAGGTGCACAGCCGCCGCCGTGGTGAACGGCAGGTCGTGCGGGAGGACCGCGACCAGCCGCGCGTCGGCGACGGCCTCGGAGCCGGGCGGGGTGTCGGCGAGGGCGACGACCCGCAGTCCGGCGACGAGATCATCGACGTCCGCCCCGATCTCGGTGAGCACACCGGCGCACGGCGCCGCGTCACGGGAGACCGGGACGGCGGTCGCGTGGACCTGGATCCTCACCTCCCCCGGGGCCAGCGCCCGGGATTCCGCCGTCCGCAGTGCGGGGTCCGTGGGGAGGCCGGTCAGCTCGTAGTGGTCCCCGGCCGGGATCCGCAGGACGTCCTGCGTGCGGGCGCGGATCAGTCGTGGTACGAGCAACGCACCGCCGCGGTAAGCGAGTTCGGGCTCATCGATGTATGCCACGGCAGTCGGCAGGGCATGCGTGGGATCCGAGCCCTCGATGTCGAGCAGGGTCAGCCCGAGGTCCGGATGTTCCGTGCGGGCGCTGCGGGCCAGGCCCCACAGCACCGACTGGGCGAGGCCCGGCACGGTGTCCCCCTCACCGGCCGCGATCGCGCCGCGGGTCACCCAGACGGTCCGCGTCGGCGCCTCGTCCTGGGAGAGGGCGATCAGCGCCCGCAGTTCGGCCAGTGCCGTGGCCACCAACTCCTGTGCCGCCGCGGACGGTTCGGCATCCGCTGCCGGGCGCGGCCAGAACCGTACGAGGATGTCGGCGCCCGCCTCGCGCGGCTGGATCCCCGCCGTCTCCAGGCCGCGCAGCGCTGCCGCGACCTCCGGGTCCGACCGGTCGCCGACGACAGCCCACTCGGTGCCCGGCGCATCGGCGGGCTTGTCGGATACGGCGGTCCACGCCACCTCGTACAGGTGCCTGGCGTTGCCCGAGGCCGCGTTGAGGTCCGCCGGGTCCGCCGCCCGCAGCCGCACACCCTCCAGGCGTCCCGCGGGGAGACCGTCGGCGTCCCACAGCGTGACGTCCAGTGTGAGGTCCGTGCCGGAGCCACCCGTCCGCCGTACGGACGCCGTGAGGTCACTCGCGCCGCCGGACGGGAGGACGCAGCGGCCCACCGCGATCGGCAGCAGCACCCGGTCGTCGGACGCGTCGAACGCGGCGGCCACGTGCAGCGCGGCGTCCAGCAGCGCCGGATGGACCGGGTAGGGGTCGGCCGCGTCGCGGGCCACGGACGGCAGCGAAAGCCGGGCCAGCAGGTGGGCGTCGCCGATCTCGACGGCCGCCCGTACCCCCTGGAAGGCCGGGCCGTAGCCGAGGCCGAGCGCGGTGAGCCGTTCGTACGTTCCCGGGCTCCAGGCCGGATCGGCCGCCTCCGGCCACACGGGCGGCTGCCCGGCCGACACCGGAGCGGATGCGTCCGCCGATGCGGTGGCATGCAGGGTCCAGCCCGTGGCCCCCTGGCCGCGAGGTCGGCTGTGCACGGTGATCTCCGGTACGGGACCCGCGGTGGCCACCTCCACGGACACCTCGGCCGTGCCCGACTCGGGCAGGGTCAGGGGCGACAGGAGAAGCAGGTCGGTGACGTCAGCCGGATCGTCCGGGCGGGCCACGGCGAGCGCGGCGCGGCACAGTTCCATCAGGGTCGTGCCGGAGACGACGGTCCGCCCGAACACGGCGTGGTCGGGCAACCAGTCGGCGGTGGCCGGGGACCACTCGTTGCGGAAGGTCCAGCGGGTCTCGTCCGCCGACTGCAACTGGACACCGAGCAGCGGGTGCGCGGTGCGGTCGAACAGAGCGGGGACACCTGCGGCGGACTCCGGATCGATCCAGTGGCGTTGCTGATCCCAGGCGTACGTCGGCAGGTCCAGCGGTGTGGTGTCGGGGACCAGGCGGCGCCAGTCGATCCGCCGTCCGTGGACGTGGAGTTCGGCTGCGGCCCGGTCCAGGCAGTCGGGCCCGTCCGCGTCACGGCCGAGCGATCCGACGGTGACGAGGTCGCGGCCCGTCTCCTCGGCGACGGTGCGGACGGCGGTGAGCAGGGAGGGATGCGGGCTGAGTTCGACGAAGTACCGGTAGCCGTCGGCCGCCATGCGCTCCGCTGCGGGCCCGAAGCGGACGGGTTCGCGCAGGTTCGTGTACCAGTAGTCGGCTTCGAGCTCCTCGGTGACCGGCTCGCCCGTGACCGTGGAGTACCAGGCGACAGTGGTCGGGTAGGTGATGATGCCGTCGAGCTCGTCGAGGATCGTCGCGCGGACCGGCTCGACCCGGGCGCTGTGGGAGGCGTAGTCGACGTCGAGGCGGCGGGTGAACACCTGCTGCCGGTCGAGGTCGGTGAGCAGTGCCTCCAGGGGCTCGACGTCACCCGCGATCACCGTCGACCGGCCGCTGTTCACGGCGGCGACGGACACCCGGCCGCCGAGTTCGGCGAGGTGGGCCTCTACCTCCGTGTGCGGCAGCGCGACCACGGCCATGGTGCCGGTGCCGGACAGCTCGGTCAGGGCCCGGCTGCGCAGGGCGACCACCGCGGCGGCGTCATTGAGGCTGAGCGCCCCGGCGACGCAGGCCGCGGCGACCTCGCCCTGGCTGTGCCCGATCACGGCGTCCGGCCGTATGCCCCTGGCCCGCCACACCGCGGCCAGGGACACCATCACGGCGAAGAGGACCGGCTGGACGACGTCCACGCGGTCCAGGGGCGGGGCGCCCGCGTCACCGCGCAGGACGCTCGCCACCGACCACGTGGTGAACGGGCGCAGGGCGGCGTCGCAGCGGTCGAGTTCGTCCGCGAACACCGGCGAGCGGTCGAGCAGGTCGCTCGCCATTCCAGCCCACTGGGCACCCTGGCCGGGGAACACGAAGGCCAACTTGCCTGCGGCGAGCGCCTGTTGGGGGCCCAGGACGGCGTCGCTGTCGGGCTGTCCCTCGGCGAGTCCGCTCAGCGCGGTCAGCAGTTCGTCGCGGCCGCCCGCCTGGACGACGGCTCGGTGCTCGAAGTGGGTGCGGTGGTGGGCCAGCGTTGCGGCGACTTCGGGGAGCGATGACTGCGGCTGCGCCGCGAGCACTTCCAGGAGACGGCCGGCCTGCCCCCGGAGGGCGGGCAGGGTGCGAGCGGAGAGCGGGAAGAGGATCTTCCCGGGCGGTTGCGCGAGGGGTTCATCAGCGGGGGGCTCCACTGCGGGCGCCTGGTCTACGAGGGGCTCCGCTGCGGGCGCCTGGTCGGCAAGGCGCTGCTCGGCGGGGGGCTCCACTGCGAGGGGCTCCACTGCGGGCGCCTGGTCGGCAAGGCGCTGCTCCGCGGGGGGCTCCACTGCGAGGGGCACCGCTCCGGGCGCCCGGTCGGCAAGGCGCTGCTCCGCAGGAGGCTCCACTGCGAGGGGCACCGCTCCGGGCGCCCGGTCGGCAAGGCGCTGCTCTGCGGGGGGCTCCACTGCGGGCGCCTCGTCGGCAAAGCCCTGCTCCGCGGGAGGCTCCACTGCGCGCGGCACCACTGCGGGCGCCTCGTCGGCAAAGCCCTGCTCCGCGGGAGGCTCTACTGCGAAGGGCACCGCTCCGGGCGCCCGGTCGGCGAGTTTCGGCTCCACAGGCGACTGCTCACCCACCAACTGCTCAGCCACGTCCGACTCATCGGCCGACAGCTCACTGGTCGAGCGCTGGGGGCGCGTCGGCGCGGCGGTCAGCCGCTGCGCAGGCGCCGACGCGGCGGTCAGCCGCTGCGCCGGCGCCGGCTCGACACGCGGCTGCCCACCGGTCGACTGCCCGACACCCGGCCGCCCACCGGGCAACTGCTCGGCAGGCCTCAGATGGACTGTCCGACCCGCCAGGTCCTCCGGCGCCTCCTCCAAGACCACGTGCGCGTTCGTGCCGCTGATTCCGAACGCGCTCACCCCGGCCCGTCGCACCCGGGCGTCGGCGCGCGGCCACGCCTGGGGACCGCTGTGCACGCGCAGCCCGCCGTCCGCCCAGCCGACGTGCTCGGTCGGCCTCTCGGCGTGCAGCGATGCCGGGAGCAGGTCGTGGCCGAGGGCGAGGACTGTCTTGATGACGCCGCCGATGCCCGCCGCGGCCTGGGTGTGGCCGATATTGGACTTGAGGGAGCCGATGCGGAGCGGCCGGTCGGCCGGGCGCCCCGGCCCGAAGACGGCGGCGAGCGCCCGCCCCTCGATCGGGTCGCCGAGCCGCGTACCGGTGCCGTGGGCCTCGACATAGTCAAGGTCGTCCGGCCGAAGTCCCGCGGCGTCGAGGGCAGCGCGCAGCACCCGTTCCTGTGCGGGGCCGTTCGGGGCGCTCAGGCCCTGGCTGCGGCCGTCCTGGTTGATCGCGGACCCCTTGAGGACCGCGAGGACCCGATCGCCGTCCCGCCGTGCGTCCGCGAGCCGCTTGAGCAGCACCAGCCCGCAGCCCTCGGCCCACACCACACCGTCCGCGTCGGCCGAGAAGGGGCTGCACCGCCCCGAGGGCGACAACCCGCGCAGCCTGCTGAACTCGACGTGTCCGCGCGGCGTCACCAGGAGCGTCGCGCCGCCCGCCAGCGCCAGGTCGCACTCCCCGCTCGCCAGCGCCCGCGCCGCCAGGTGCAGGGCGACGAGGGAGGAGGAGCAGGCGGTGTCGACGGTGACGGCCGGGCCCTGTAGGCCGAGGGTGTAGGCGATGCGCCCGGAGGCCACGCTGGAGGCCGAGCCGGTACCGACGTGCCCGTCGAGTTGGCCCAGCGCGGCCGACGCCAGGTATCCGCTGTCGTACAGGCCGATGTAGACGCCCGTGGAGCTCCCGTTCAGCGTCTCGGGGACGATGCCGGCCCGCTCGATCGTCTCCCAGGTGGTCTGGAGCAGCAGGCGCTGCTGGGGGTCCATGGCCGCGGCCTCGCGCGGTGAGATCCCGAAGAAGTGCGCGTCGAAGCGGTCGATGCCGTCCAGGAAGCCGCCGCGCAGGGTGTACGCCTTGCCGGTGGCCTCCGGGTCGGGGTCGTAGAGCCCCTGGGTGTCCCAACGGCCCGCGGGCACTTCGGTGATGGCGTCCTCGCCCGCGGCCAGCAGCCGCCACAGCGCCTCGGGGTCGTCCGCGTCGCCGGGGAAGCGGCAGGCCATGGAGATGATCGCGATGTCGTCGTCCGCCCGTACGGGTGCGTCCGCCGGCGCCGGGTCCGCCGCCATCGCCGCGGCGGGCCTTTCGTCGAAGACCGCCTCGGCGAGCGCCGCGATCGTGGGGTGGTCGAAGACGAGGGACGGCTCCAGGGACCGGCCGATCCGCTCGGAGAGGCCCGCGGCCAGAGCCACCAACTGGCGTGATCCTAGACCGAATTCGGCGATCGGGCGGTCCGGGTCGACGGTCAGCGGGTCGAGCCCGGCCGCCTCGGCGACGGCCGACGTCAGCCAGCCTCGCACGCCCGCGGCGGTCGTGACGGGCAACTCGGTGAACAGTTTCTCGGGCTCGTTCGCAGGCATCTGGGCAGGTGTCCTCGTGAACTCGGGGCTCAGGCGGTTTCTGCACGGCGGCCGAAATGACCGGTGCCACTGGCGCGACTGGAGTGTGCGGTGTACGGGTGTTACGGCCGTCGGAGGGCGCATTCGGATGCCGTACGACCGAGGAAACCGGCGCACGGCCTGGAAGGACCGTCGGGCCGCCGACGCGGGCTCGCGCCGACGGCCTGCGACGTCATCTCGTGGCGGGCCCGCCGACCGTCGAGAGGGTGCCCGTGAGATAGGCGTCCCGGCAGGCGCGGCGCTGGATCTTCCCGCTGGACGTCTTGGGGATGGTGCCGGGGTGGACCAGCACGACGTCGCGCATCGACAGACCGTGGGCCTCGCCGATCGCGCTGCGGATCAGGTCGATGATCTTCTCGGACTCGCCCGTCGCCTCCGAGGCGGTCTCGGCGACGACGACGGGCTGCTCGCCCTCCACTCCGGTGTCCACGGAGAACGCGGCGGTGCAGCCGGGCCGCAGCGCCCAGTGGGACATCTCGGCGGACAGCTCCAGGTCCTGCGGGTAGTGGTTGCGTCCGTCGATGACCATCAGGTCCTTGAGGCGGCCGGTGACGAACAGTTCGCCGTCGCGCAGGAATCCGAGGTCGCCGGTGCGCAGGAAGCGGCCCTCACGGTCTTTCAGCGTGGCCCGGAAGGTCTCGCGGGTGGCGAGGGCGTTGCGCCAGTAGCCCTTGGCGACGCTCGCCCCGCCGACCCAGATCTCCCCGACCTCACCCTCGGGCAGCTCCTCCTGCCGCTCGGGATCGGCGATCACCACCGTTGTGCCGGGGCCGGGCCGCCCGGAGCCGACCGTCGCCGCGTCCGCCGCGCCGGCGTGCGGCCCTGCCTCGGCGGCCTCGACCAGGGTGGGCGGGGCCTGGACCGAGCTGCCGGTGACCATCAGGGTGGCCTCGGCCAGGCCGTAGCACGGGTACAGGGCCTCGCGGCGGAAGCCGGCCGCCCCGAACGTCTCGGTGAACCGCCGCAGGGTGGCGGCCCGCACCGGTTCCGCGCCGTTGAAGGCGACCTTCCACGAGCTCAGGTCGAGGCCGTCGAGGAGGTCGGGTGTGGCGTGTTTCAGGCACAGTTCGTACGCGAAGTTGGGACCGCCGCTGGTGTGCGGGCGGTAGCGACTGATGGCGGTCAGCCAGCGCCGGGGCTGCTGCAGGAAGTGCAGCGGCGAGAAGAGCGTGGCGGTCACGCCGAGGTAGACCGTGTTCAGGACGGGGCCGATGAGGCCCATGTCGTGGTACACGGGCAGCCAGCTGACGAACAGTTCGTGGTCGTGCTCCGCGATGGTGTCCGGCGTGTGGCCCATCCGCTCCGTGATCACCCGTTCGTTGTCGAGCAGGTTCCCGTGGGTCACCATCACGCCGCGCGGGGCGGAGGTGGATCCGGAGGTGTACTGGAGGAAGGCGACCGAGTCGGCGGTGAGGTCGGGTTGGCGCCAGGAGTGGGCCGCGTCGTCGGGTATGTCCTCGGTCGCGACGCAGGTGATGTCGGCGAGTTCGGGCAGGTGTTCCGCCATGGCGCCCAGGGCGGCGATCACCTCACGGCCGCCCAGGATCACCTTCACGTCCGCGTCGGCGATCAGGCGCTTCATCCGGATCAGGGCGCGGTGGTTCTGCGACCTGCCCTGCGGAGGCACCCCCGGCACGGCTACGACGCCTGCCGAGAGGCAGCCCAGGTAGCCGCAGATGAACTCGAGGCCGGGCGGATACAGCAGCATGGCGCGGGAACCGGCCAGGCCGCGCTCCTGCAGCCAGGCGGCGACGGCCCGGGACCGGCCGGCCAGACGCCCGTACGAGATGTCCTGGATCCCTTCGTCACAGTCGCCTGTGACGAGATAGCGGTAGGCGGTCCGGTCGGGCTGTTGCGAGGCATGCACGGTCAGCAAATCGACCAGGGAACGAGCCATATGACGAGTCTCACCTGTTCGGGTAAATGGGCGAGGAACTGGAATGCGAAGGCCGCGTGACGCGTACGCGGTGAAGTCGCGGCCCGCCTGGCCCCCTTGCCAGACCGTCCGTCTCGACCAACCCGCCCAAGGAGCGGCAGCGATGTGTACGCCGGCTCCTCGTGACCCCCCATGCAGTTACTACCAACGAGTAGCACGATAGCAAGTCTTTTCGGTCCCGCCGGTGTAACCCCGGGTATTCCATGGGGAATTGGAGAAACTGACGCACCATCAACGCAAACCAGACGTACGTCCGCGCATGTCTGGACGGCATCCGTTCCACGGCTCGCCGGCACGGTGGCCGAAGGGTCAGCCGTACGAGCCGGTCCCGCTCCGCACCCACACCCGCACCGACCACCCGTTTCTACGGGATTCGGCCGCCAGGGCGTCGTAGAGCACGGGCCGGATCATGGCAGACGGAACTGACAATGCGGCCAACTCGGTGGACTCTCATGTCTGTTCATGTGATCCGGTGTCCACCTACCAGTGGCCCGGAGGCGGTCCACGCGCGGCCTCAGCTGGTGCGGAGCCGTCGGCCGGTGTTTCCGGGCGCGGATCCACGGTGTTCGCGCCGCGATCGCCTCAGGGTGTTCGAGAGGTGTCCACGCTGGAATCGGGCGCCTGCCCGGATGAGGGCGACAAGGTGCGCTGCGTTCACGGCCCGCCACCGCTGCTGGGCGGACTCGACGAGCCTGCGGACCCTCGCAAGGGCGGTGGCGCGGGAGCCGGCGCCGCAGGCGGGGCGTCCAAAGCGGCGCGGAGGTTCCGGAAGCCGCAGCGGACCCGGCCGGGCGAATCGGCCGGGTGCCGCGGGCCGCCCTCTTGGGCGGCGGTGCACCGGCTACGGCTTCCAGGCCTGCGCCAACGCCGCGCGGAGTCCCGCTCGGCCGGGTGTGGAGCAGGCGTCGGCCGCGCAGGCCGTGAGCCACTCGTCGAAATCGGCGTCGTAGCGGGTGGCGATGTCGGAGTCGTAGACGGCGTATCCGCCCGCGTAGTCGCCGACGCGGAAACGGGCGAGCATGCGCTGGATGTCCGCCGGGTGCTTCTCGAACATATAGCGGACCGCGAGGTAGCCCCACGGGTAGGTGCGGGTCACGTCGCTGTTGGCGTAGGTGTTCTGGAACAGCGTGCTCAGGCGGTAGGTGTGCCGGCCCGCCTCCGCGACCGCCTGCTCATCGGTGATCCCTCGGTAGCCGTAGGAGACGTATTCGGCCAGGCCCTCGATCCACCAGACGTCCGGCACCGACGTCTCCTGGGTGAAGTCGCCCTTCATGTCGTAGCGGGCGTCGAGGAAGTGCGTGTACTCGTGGTTGAGGTTCCAGATCCGGGCCGTGAAGCCGTCATCGGCGTTCTTCTGGTACATGAGCGCCAGCGGTTGGTTGGCGGGGTCGGACGGGTCTCCCGTCAGGGTGATGCCGCCGTTGTTCGTGCTGACCCCGAAGATCGCCCCGGCATAGGTCTGGTAGTCCGCGCGGCTGGCGAAGACGACGAGTTGGAGGGTCGACACGTACTGACCGGGTATGGGGCCGTCGTCCTTGACGAGGTTGTCGAAGTACGGGTCCTGGCCCAGCAGGTTGGCGCATACGGCGTCGAGCTCGGTGGACGTGAGCGCCTGGGCCCGGATGGTGTGGGTCGCGTCGCAGGTGTGGGTGATCGGCAGGGCCGCCCTGGTCAGCCGGCCGGTCAGATCGCAGACGTCGTAGTACGAGCAGTTGGGGCGGTCGTAGTAGTCGGCCTGCGTCGCCACCGCGATCCACAGTCCAGCCGTGGGACCGGTGATCTCCGACGCGTTCAACAGGTCCTTGGCCAGGGGCCGGACCGTCGTCTGCAACTCCGGGTGTTCGACGTAGCGGGCGAGGTTCATCCCGGCGTTGGAGTCCAGGAAGGCGCGGTCGGTCCCGAGCAGCTCCACGTGCTTGAGCGCGAAGGTGTGGAGGGTCCGCACGACGCCCGGGTCGGCGATGACCGCGTTGACGTAGTCCGTGTTCCAATTGCCGCGCCACAGCGGGGTGTAGACGTCGTTGACGGCCGCGACCATGCTGTCGATGCCGTCGTACGAGCTGTCGTATCCGTTGAGCACCCGCCGGTAGACATTCAGATAGCGGGCCTGCTGGTCGGCGCTGTCCGTGAGGATGACGACCTCTCCCAGCACGTCGCCGTTCGCCGCGGTGACATCCCTGGAGTGCCGGTTCGCGAAGAAGGCGTCCAGGCCGCGTGTGGTGGCCCCGGCCAAGGTCGCGCCGTAGGGGCCGACATCGGCCGGGTTGTTGGACTGCACGTAGTAGCCGGCACGCAGGAACAGGACGAGCTGCCACACCTGGGAGGAGTTGTCGCCTCGATAGCGTTGCGCCTCCCGCGTGAAGGCCTTCGCCATGGTGACCATCTGGGACTGGCGGAAGATGTCGCGGGCGTCGGTACCGGTGACAGCGAACAGCGTGTTGACGCAGGCCGTGGTCGAGGCTTCGACGAACGCGACGAGTGCGGGTCCGGTCCTGCCGGCGAAGTCGGCCGGACTGCAGGAGGTCGCCTTCGGTGTGGCTTGCCTGCCGGTTCCCGCGCTCGGACGGGCCGGGGAGGGCGTCGGCGCCAAGGGAGGCAGTTGGGGTGCGGTGAGCGGTCGGCCCTGCACGGCGGGACGGTCGGCGACACCGAGGGTCGAGCCGGTCGGCGGCGGGGGTGCCGTCGCCCTCCGGGACGCGGTCACCGGGGTGGTGCCGTCGTGCGCCGGGGGTGCCGCGAGCGCCGGCGTCGTCAGCAGGCCGGCGAAGGTGACGCAGACTGCGAGAGCACCGGCCGTGCGTCTCGGCAGCGCGAAGCGGTAGCGCATCTGGACTCCTCCACGGATGGATGCGCCTCGATACGGGTGTTGAGGCGTGTGTGGCACCTTCTCAACACCGACCCGCCCCAACAATGGCGTGTGACATAGCACATTGCACCGGAGAGCCATAACACGCGGAACCGCTCTACGACCCGGTCACGCTCCAGGTGCGCGCGGCCCACGTCCTCAAATGCGGTGACTGGCCGATGAGTTCGCGATACGCGGAGGTGGCGGAGTGGAACAGCGTCTCCGCCACCTCCCCGGCAACCGCGTCGCGCCGCCAGGCCAGCACGTAACGGCACCACAGCGGTGTACCGATCAGCGGCTTGATCACCACATCCGGGATCGGCCGCAGCGTCGCCTGTACGACGGACACACCGAGGCCGTCACCGATCATGCTCTGCAACTGCAGCTGGTCGCCCAGGAATTCATGCACGGCGACCGGCGAGAAACCGGCCGCTTCACAAGCGGTGTAGAAGACGCGCGGCCAGCCGGCTCCGTCGTCCGGTGTCAAAAACCACGCGTCCCCGGCCAGATCGGCGAGCGAGATCTGAGCGCGGTGTCCGAGGCGATGGCGGGACGGCAGTGCCACGAACGTGGGCTCGGTGACGATGCCGCGGTGCGTCACCGCGTCCGAGTGTTTCAGCTCCATACCGGGGTAGTCCGCGGCTACGGCCGCGTCCACCGCCCCCTGCTCCAGGAGTTCGACGATCCGCGAGGAGGCGTACACACTGCTCACCGCGAGCGGGACATCCGGCAGCCGGGCCCGGACCCGGGAGACCATGCCCGACAGCACCGGGGAGTTGGTCGCCGCCACGCGCAAGGTCCGACGGGTTGTCGTGGCTTCGGCGGCCGGACGGCACCCGATCGCGGCGGCACGGGCCAGGACATCCCGCGCCTGAGCGACGACCTCGATGCCGTACGTTGTCAGCCGCACCCCCGCCGCCCCTCGATCGAACAGCGACTCGCCGAAGTAACGCTCGATCCGCCGGAGTTGGGTGCTCATGGCCGGCTGCGAGTAACCCAGGTCCGACGCGGCCCGGCCCACGCTCCCCGCATCGGCGATCGCGCACAGTACGCGCAGGTGTCGAAGCTCCAACTCCATCCGTCCGCTCCCCCATCCGTCCACCCGGCCGGCGCCACGACGTCATCGCCACCGTGAGCCCCTGCCGAGCCGATGCCGTTCCGTGGTCGCGGCCGGCGGACAGGAAGCGTTCCATCGCGTCGTCGCAGACACAAGACACATGTCCGCCACCGTCCGGCGCGGCGCGCCCCCGCGGCCGCCGCAACGCCAAGGCCGAGTAAGCGGTGATCGCGGCCGTGACCGCGCCCGACGTCATGGTCACCGGCATCGCGCCGTGGCGGCCCTCTCCTCAGCCAATCGTCGTCTCGCGGTCCGAGTCCCCGGTACGCGGCCCTCGTCCGACCGGAGCGTTCGACCGGGACGGCACCAACGGCGCAGTCGTAGGCAGATGCGCGCCGAAGGTGCCGCAGCCCCAGCCGTGGCGACGATGCCGTCGCGTCGTCCCTGGATGCTTCAGTCGACAAGACCGACACGGAAGCTGTCACCGCGAGTTTCCGGCGACGGCCGGAGCGTTCCGTAGCAGCCGAGGCACCGATCATCGAATCGACGGCGCCCGCCGTGCGCCCCCGCCGATTGCCGGCAGATTGCACCTGCGGCCCGGCGAATGGCCTTGCCCCGCCCCGGCGCTCCTCCTAGCCTGATTTTGTGCCGCTAATAAACAAATCCCGAATACGCAACGCCGTGCCGGGCAACGGCAACGACCTCACCCACCTCCGCATCGCCCTCACCGTCTTCTTCGCCCTCGACGGCTTCGTCTTCGCCGGCTGGGTCGTCCGCATCCCCGCCATCAAAGACCAGACCCACGCCTCCGCCAGCGCCCTCGGCCTCGCCCTCCTCGGCGTCTCCGCCGGCGCCGTCCTCACCATGACGCTGACCGGACGGCTCTGCCGCCGCTACGGCAGCCACCAGGTCACCGTGGTCTGCGCCGTACTGCTCTGCCTCAGCGTCGCCCTGCCCCCACTCACTCACTCGGCACTCGCCCTCGGCGCCGTGCTGTTCGTGTTCGGCGCGTCGTACGGCGGGATCAACGTCGCGTTCAACAGCGCCGCCGTCGATCTGGTGGCCACGCTGCGCCGCCCCCTCATGCCCAGCTTCCACGCGGCCTTCAGCTTGGGCGGCATGATCGGCGCGGGGCTCGGCGGACTCGTCGCGGGATCCCTCTCGCCCACGCGCCATCTCCTCGGTCTGACGCTGATCGGCCTGCTCGTCACCGCCGTCGCGGGCCGCACGCTGCTGCGGCAGGATCCCCCCGGTGCGCCGCCGGATCGTCCGCGGGAGGACGTACGCGCCCCGCGGCGTCCGGACGCCCGCACCCGTCGACTGGTCGGCGTGTTCGGTCTGATCGCCCTCTGCACGGCGTACGGCGAGGGAGCCCTGGCCGACTGGGGCGCGCTGCACCTTGAACAGGACCTCAAGGCTCATCCGGGCATCGCGGCGGCGGGCTACTCGTGCTTCGCGCTCGCCATGACGATCGGCCGGGCCGGCGGGACGACCCTGCTGGAGCGGCTCGGGCGTACGCCGACGCTGGTGGTGGGCGGCAGCACGGCCGCCGCCGGCATGCTGCTCGGGTCACTCGCCCCGTCCGTGTGGGCCGCCCTGGTCGGCTTCGCCGTCACGGGGCTCGGACTCGCCAACATCTTCCCGGTCGCCGTCGAACGCGCCGGCGCCCTGGCCGGGCCCAGCGGCGTCGCGATCGCCTCCACACTCGGCTACGGCGGCATGCTGCTGGGGCCGCCCGCGATCGGCTTCATGGCGGACTGGTTCTCCCTGCCCACGGCCCTCACCAGCGTGGCTGCGCTGGCAGCGGTGGCCGCGCTGATCGCGCTCACGACCCGGCGCTCGGCAGCCGACTGACGGCCTGCGAGGGCGCTACAGGCTGGTGAGCAATTGGGGTGCCAGCTCCTTGATCAGGGTGTGGGTCCAGCGGATCTGTCGGAGCGTCCGCGGATGGCAGAACGTGGTCAGTTCGAGGAGGCGCTCGTCCCGGGTCGCCTGGGCGGCTTGGGCGGCTTGGGCGAGCATCTCCCAGCACAGCGAGTTGCGTGTGGCGGCCAGATGCAGATCACGCAGGTCGTGCAGGAGGAGCAGGCCCGGCTCCGGGCGGCGGCCGAGCGCTTCGGCGGCTTTCTCCCTCAGGGCGGCGAGGGCGCCCAGTGAGGGGTCGTCCGGGGGTCCGGAGAGGTCGAGGTCGTAGTGGCGGCCCAGCTCGGCGAGCCGGGTGCTGTGCTCGCGCGACCAGCGGGCAAGGTCGGTCGCGACATGGTGGATCTCATGGTCGGCGCGATGGCGCTCGGCGGCGGCCACCAGGTCCTGCTCCAGGCCGCGTTCACCGTCGTGCAGGGCGCGGAGGGTGAGGGCGATGCCGCTCATGTCCTGCTCCCGGCCCGCTCGCTCCCGGCGTGTTCGCAGCGCGGGGCGGCGTCGCGACGGGCAACGAGGGTGACACGGGCCGCGCCCGCCTTGAACAGGGGTTGTTTGGAGACAGGGTCCCAGTCGGTGACCGTGGACTCGTTGGCGGCCCGCCCGGCGCCGTCGTCCGGCGGACGATGACCGGCGGGCGTGTCCCAGTAGCCGTAGTGGAAGGGCAGGAAGACCATGCCGTCACGGACGGCGGTGGTCCGCAGCCTGGCGCGCACCGCTCCGCGAGGAGTGCTGACCTGCACCAGATCGCCGTCGGACAGACCCTGTGCGGCGGCCTCGGCGGGGGAGATCTCGGCCCACACGTCGGGTGCGGCGGCGTTCAGTTCGGGGGCGCGCCCGGTCTTCGTACGGGTGTGGAAGTGGTAGACGGTGCGGCCGGTGATCAACTGGAGGGGGAAGTCGGGTGAGGTGTCCTCATGGGGCGGCAGGTACTCCGCGGCCTTGATGACCGCCTTGCCGTCGGGATTGAGTGACCGGTACTCGACCGCCTCGACGGATGCTCCCGTGACCAGATCCTTGCCGTAGCTCTCGCACATGTCGGGGTCCGCGAAGGTGATGCCGTCGGTGTAGAGGCGGGCCGTGCCTTCGGGGGCCTCTTCGTTGCACGGCCACTGGATGCCGCTGCCCGACCGGAGCCGGTCGTAGCTCAGGCCGGTGTAGTCGCAGGGGCGCCCGGCGCTGCACCGCTGCCACGCCGCGAACGCCGTCTGCGGGTCGTGCCAGTCGATGAGCGGGCCGCCGTCCTTGTCGCGGAAGTCCATACGGGCGGCGTAGTCGAGGAAGATGTCGAGGTCCGCCCGGGCCTCGCCCGGTGGTTCGACGGCTTTCTCCGACAGGTGCACGGTGCGATCGGCGTTGGTCAGGGTGCCGGTCTTCTCCCCCCAGGTCGCCGCGGGCAGCACGACGTCCGCCAGCTGCGCGGTCTCGGTCCTGAACAGGTCCTGGACGACCACGAACAGCCGTTCCTGGGCGAGGACGGAGCGGATCCGGGACAGTTCCGGCAGGGAGACGGCCGGATTGGTGCCGGTGATCCACAGCATCCGGATCGAGCCCTGTTCGGCGTAGCGGAGCATCTGCATCGCGTGGGTGGGCGGCGCGTAGTGCGGAATGGTCCGCAAAGTCACGTTCCACACCTCGGCCAGGTCGGCGACGTGCTGGTCGTTCTGCCAGTTCCGGAAGCCGGGCAGGTCGCCGTCCGCGCCGCACTCCCGGGTGTTCTGGGCGCTGGGCTGCCCGTTCATCTGGAGCACACCGCGGCCCGGGCGGCCGAGCATGCCCCGGATCAGGTGCAGGTTGTTGACCTGGAGGGCGGCCGCGGTGGCCTGGTGGGACTGGTAGACGCCCTGGAGGACGGTGGACGTCAGCCGTTCGGCGCCGCCGAGGATCTCCGCCGCCCGTTCGATCTGCGCGGCCGGCACATCGCAGATCCGGGCGGCCCAGCGCGGGGTGCACGCTTCGACGCGCGCCGCCAGTTCGTCGAAGCCGACGGTGTGTGCCTCGATGTAGTCCCGGTCGATCCGGCCCGTACGGATGACCTCGTGCAGCAGCGCGTTGAGCAGCGCGACGTTCGTTCCCGCCCGTGGAGCGAGGTGAACCTCGGCGCGCCGGGCCACCGGCGTGAACCTCGGGTCCACGCAGACCAGCCGGGGCGGGTGGCCGCCCGCGAGACGGTCCAGGACCCGCATCCACAGCACCGTCTGCGTCTCGGCCATGTTGTGCCCGAACAGGGCCAAGACGTCGGCGTGGTCGATGTCGTCGTACGTTCCGGGCTGCCCGTCGCAGCCGAACGTCTCCTTCAGCGCCTCGGCGGCGGTGGCCGTGCACAGGCGGGTGTTGCCGTCGAGGTGGTGGGTGCCGATGCCCGCGCGGGCGAGCACGGCCAGCGTGTAGTACTCCTCCAGGAACAGCTGCCCGGTGGTGTAGAAGCCGATCGCACCCGGCCCTCGCCGGTCAAGAAGGTCGGTGGAGCGGGTGACGATCCGGTCCATCGCCGTGTCCCAGTCGCACTCCACGAGGCGTCCGCCGTCGCGCACGAGCGGCCGGGTCAGCCGGTCCGGGGAGCCGTTCGCCTGCCATCCGTACAGGTCCTTCGGGCCCAGCCGGCCGCGGTTCACCCGGTCGCTGGTCCGGCCGCGTACGCCCACGATCCGCCCTCCTCGTACGGCGATGTCCATCGCGTCGCCGTTGGAGTGCAGCAGCGAGGCGGACTGCACCCAGGACTCCACGTCGGCCTCGGTCAGCCCGGCCTCCAGGTGGCCGTCGGCGCGGGCCGGCCACGGGGTGCCGGAGTCGTAGGGGGTGCGCGTGCCCCATGGATTCTCGATGCGGTCCGGGTGAGTCCCCACGATCACACCTCCATCAGTAGAACCGAATTCTTCACGTGAGTACCCCTCCGTCGTCGTCGAAGGCGGGAGGTCATGAACCGAGCCCGTGCCGCGCGTCGCCCGGGGCGCCGGGCGAGGCCGGGTCGAGCGGCTCGTCGACGAGGCCGCCGATGAGGCCCACGTCCTGCGACGGGTCGAGCCCGATCTCGCCCGCGACCGCCGTCAGCGCGCGCAGGGCGGCCACGAGTGCCGTACGTTCCCCGTCGGGCAGCCGCTCCACAAGACCGCGGATCTCCCGGCGCCGGTGCGCGAGGACCCTGCCCACCAGTTCGTGTCCAGGGGATGTGAGACTCAGGACGACCTCGCGCCGGTTGGCGGGATTGGTCCTGCGGTCGACGAGGTGGAGGGCTTCGAGGCGCTCGACCATCCGCAGCGCCGTCGAAGGATTGACGTCGAGTGTGGCGGCCAGCGCGGCGAGCTTGACCGGGCCTTGCGTGTCCAGCACCACCAGCGCCCGTAGCTGCGGCAGCGTGAGGGCACTCGCGGTCGCGTCCAGGGCGCGCGCGGAGATCGCCACGAACAGCCGTGAGGCGGCCAGCACGGCGGCGGTCACCTCCTCGGCCTCACGGTCGAGCTCCTGGTGCGCTCTCTCCCTCCCGGAGGGGGCGTCGGACGGATCGGTGCCACGCTGTGGCATGGAGTCCCCCTTCCGTGTCACCGCCCTGTCGAGCGGGGGATGTGCTCTGCCCGGAGGGGGCTGTCCGCGCGTCGCGCGGGCCGTCGAGCTGGTGCCTCAGTTCGCTGCGCAGATCGGCCGGGAGGTGACCGGAAACCGCCCATTCGACGACGAGGTCGGCGACCTGGCGTTCCTTGATGCGGGTGCGGGCGGACATCGCGCGGAGCACGGCGCGGGCCCGCTCACGTGTCGTTCCGCCCACGACGGCGACGATGTCGGTCGCCTCGTCGAGGCGGGTGCGGGCGGCCCGCCGACGCGGACGCTGCCGGGGTCTGTCCTCGGGCGTCCTTCGCGGGTCTGAGGCGTATCTGGTCATGCACGTCCTCCTTACGAGGTCCCTGCGTGGCCGCGCCGGCGCAGCGCGGCCTTCGCCGTGGCGGCGACACCGACCGCGAGGGCGGAGGCGGCAGCCGCGGGGTGACGGGCGACGGCTGCTTCCCAGGAGCGGCCGTGCGCCGAGTCGTCGAAGATTCCGTGCGCGCCGTGGTCGCTGCCTTCCGGCTGATCGACGGGCTGGAACAGGTTGCTCCGGCCGGTCGGGGGCCTGCGGTCGGTCTGCTGGGAGTCAAAAGCCGTGCGGGCCAGATAGCGGTCGAGCAGGGCGGGCGCGAGGCGGTTGGCCCAGATGGTCGCCACAGTGGTGGCGCCGATGTAGTACTGCTTGCGGCGGGGGTGGTCGGCGGCGTGCAGGACGCCCCGGGCGGCGACCTCGGGCTGGTAGATCGGCGGGACGGGGCTGGGGTGCCGGGGCAGGCGGGAGAGCACCCAGGAGAACTGTGGTGTGTTGACGGCGGGCATCTGGGCGACGGTGACACGCACGTTGCTGCCGCGGTGGAGCAGTTCGGTACGCAGCGACGAGGTGAAGCCGTTGATGGCGTGTTTGGCTCCGCAGTACGCCGACTGCAGGGGGATGGCCCGCTCTCCCAGGGCGGAGCCCACCTGCACGATGGTGCCGCGGTCGCGGGGCAGCATCCGCTCGAGCGCGGCCCGGGTGCCGTTGACGAAGCCGAGGTAGGTCACGTCGGTCACCCGCTGATACTCCTCGGCTGTGATCTCGTCGAAGGGCGCGAAGACGCTGGTGAACGCGGAGTTGATCCATACGTCGATGGCGCCGAAGGCCTGCTCCGCGGCCTCGGCGGCCGCCTCGACCTGCCGCGCGTCGGCGGTGTCGGCGATCTGTACGAGGGCCCGGCCGCCGAGGAACTCGACCTCCTTCGCGGCGGCGTCGAGCCCCGCACGGCCGCGGGCGATGAGGACGACGTCGGCGCCGCGCCGGGCGTAGAGGCGGGCGGTGGCACGGCCGATGCCGGCACTGGCGCCGGTGATGACGACGGTCGGGGGCACGGTCAGCTCCATTCTCCGCGGCGCGAGCCGCGCGGGTCCGGGTCCTGGGTGAGGCGGGCGGCGGTCTCCAGCAGCAGGGCGTGAACGAACGCCTGGGGGAGGTTGCCGCGCAGTTGCCGCTGGGCGATGTCGAACTCCTCCGCGCACAGGCCCGACGCCCCGCAGGCACCGCGGTTGCGTTCGAACCAGCGGTGCGCGCCGACCAGTTGGCCCTGCTGGTGTTCGGCCAGTGCCATGACGAATCCGCAGAGCAGGAACGCGCCCTCGGCCTCCTCCAGAGGCCGGTCGTCATGGCGGAAGCGGTAGATGAAGTGGTCCTGGGTGAGGTGGTCCCGGCAGGCGGCGAGGGTGGCGCGAGTGCGGAGGTCGTCGGCGGGCAGTGCGCCACGTACGCCGGGCAGCAGCAGCGCGGCGTCGACCGCCGGGTCCTGAGGCGTGCGCTGCCAGTGTCCGTCCGCGTGCACACAGGTCGCCGAGGTGGCGGCGAGGACGGTGTCGGCGAGCCGGGTGCAGGCGTCGGCGAGCGGATGGCGTGGGGCCGCGGCGGCCACGGCGCGCAGCCCGGCGACGCAGATCAGTCGGCTGTGGGTCCACATGTGGGGGGCCAGCTCCCAGATGCCGGCGTCGGGTTCTCGCCAGCGCTCGGCGACGGCGCGCACCGCGATGTCGACGGCCTTCCAGGAGTCGGCGTCCAGCCGGTGCCGGCGTTCGGCCACGGCGAACAGCAGCAGGGCCTCGCCGAAGCAGTCGAGCTGGAACTGCTCCCCCACGCGATTGCCGACGCGGCTGAAGCCGCCGGGGTAGCCGGGCAGGTCCAGCTCCCGCTGGCCGGGGACGGCCGTGCCGTGCACGGTGTAGGCGGGGGCGAGGTGCGGGCCGTCGGATTGCAGCCGTTCGCCGACGAATCGCACGGCGGCGTCGAGGAGTTCCGGGTTGTCGGCGGCGGCAGCGGCCTGACCGGCGTAGCTCTGGTCGCGGATCCACACATAGCGGTAGTCGTAGTTGCGGCCCGCCTCGGCGCGTTCGGGCAGCCCTGTGGTGGCCGCCGCTACCATGCCGCCGCCGTGGGTGGTCAGGCCGCGCAGTACGGCGAAGGCGCGCCGGGCGTCTCCCTTGGCGATCGTCCGGTCCAGCGCGGGCACCGTCTGCCGCCACGCCTCCTCGGTCGCGGTCCACGCCTGTTCGGCGTTCGGGAGCGCGCGGGGCAGCGGGGAGGAGGAGCACTCCAGGACGAAGTCGTGGCACTCGCCCGGATTCAGGAGGAGGTCGGCGATCAGGCCCTGTTCGCGGGCGACGGCGGACGGCGCACCCTGCCAACGCAGACGGTGGGGGCCCGTGTTGAGGTGCCAGACGCCATCTTCACCGCGGTGTGCGGAGGCGACGGCGGCCCGGCCGTAGTCGCCGTGCGGATCGAGGACGGTCCGCACGTGGGCCGGTCCGTCGACGGCGCGCAGCTGCCGCAGCAGGACGAGGCGGCCCGGCTCGCCCGGAAAGGCGAGGGCCTCGCGGCACTCGATCACGCCCTCGGTGGTGACCCAGCGGCTGCGCCAGACGAGGGTGCCTTCCTCGTAGTAGCCGCCGAAGACGTACCGGGCCCGCGGGGTGACGGCGTAGACGCCCCGCCCGCCGATGAGGGAGGCGAAGACGGCGTCGTCGTGCCAGCTGGGTGCGCACAGCCAGCTGATGTCGCCGTCCGGTCCGATCAGGGCGCCGCGTTCCCCGTCGGCCAGCAGCGCGTAGTCGTGCAGCGCGTGCGGTGGAAAGGATGTGCTCATGGTGCTGTCTCCTGGCTCAGCCCACCCGGTACGGCAGCGCCCGTTCGGCGTTCAGAGTGAGTCCCAGACCGGGTGCGCCGTCGCGGCCCGGGTGGACGGTGCCGCCGCCGGGGTCGAGGGCGCCGTCGAAGAGGACGCGTTCGATGCGGACGTGGTCGTGGAACCACTCCAGGTGGCGCAGGTTGGGCACCGCGGCGGCGGCGTGGGCGTGGGCGTGCGGGGCGCAGTGCCCGGACAGGTCGATGCCGCGGCTCTGCGCGAGGGCGGCGGCGCGCAGCCAGACCGTGATGCCGCCGCACCGGGTGACGTCGGCCTGCAGGCAGTCCACCGCACCGGCGGCCAGCATGTGTTCGAAGTACGGCAGGGTGTAGCCGTACTCGCCGGCCGCCACGTCCGGGCTCACCTGTGCGCGGATCGCGGCCAGCGTGGTCAAGTGGTCGGAGGAGACCGGTTCCTCGAACCACGTCACGCCCTCGTCGGCGAGCGCGCCCGCGACCCGGCGGGCCTGTTTGGCGCTGTAGCCACCGTTGGCGTCCACGTACAGGTCGGCCGCGTCTCCGATACTGGCGCGGGCCAGGGCGACCCGTCGCCGGTCCCGCTCCTCGCACCGCCCCCACGACTCCCCGATCTTGATCTTGACGCGGGGGATGCCCTCCTCCTCGACCCAGCCGCGCAGTTGCCGGTCCTGCCGTTCGGCGTCGTACGTGGTGAAGCCGCCGCTGCCGTAGACCGGCACGTCGTCGCGGGCGGCGCCCAGCAGGCCGACCAGCGGCAGGCCGAGCAGGCGGGCCTTGGCGTCCCACAGGGCAATGTCGACGGCGGCGACGGCCTGCGCGGCGACGCCAGGCAGGCCCGCGTTGCGCACGGCGCGGTGCATGGCCTCGCTGATGCGCGGTATGTCGAGGACCGCGGAGCCGGTGACCACGTCGGCGAGCAGGTCGTCGACGATGCGTGCGGTGGCCGCGGGCGCGTAGGTGTAGCCGAGGCCGGTGATGTCGCCGCAGTCGACGGTGGCGAGGACGAGGGTGGTGCTGTCCCAGCTGAGGGTGCCGTCCGCCTCGGGCCCGTCGGTGGGCACGGTGTAGACGGCGCTGTCCACCCGCCGCACCACCGACGGGCCGGTCACCGCTCGTCCTCCGTGCCGGGCCGGTCCTGGCGGTGGCGGTGGCCGGGCAGGAACTCCTGGACCTTGGCCTTGAACCCCTGGCGGACCATGGCCGTGCGGTCGCTGTCGCCCTTGAGGACGGAGGCCGCCGCGGCCTCGATCTGGTCGAGGGTGGCGTGCGGCGGGATGGGCGGGACGGCCGGGTCGGTGCGGAAGTCCAGTACGCAGGGCCGGTCGGCGGCGAGGGCGGCCTCCCAGGCGCCCCGTACGTCCTGCGGCTTCTCGATCCGCCTCCCGTCCAGGCCGATGGAGCGGGCGAAGTCGGCGTAGGCGACGTCCGGGATGGACTGGGAGGGCAGGAACTGCGGGGCCCCGGCCATCGCCCGCATCTCCCAGGTGACCTGGTTGAGGTCCTGGTTGTTGAAGACGGCCACCACGAGGCGGGGATCGGCCCACTGCTGCCAGTACTTGGCGATCGTGATCAGCTCGGCCAGGCCGTTCATCTGCATCGCGCCGTCGCCGACGAGGGCGATGGCCGGCCGGTTGCCGTGCGCGAACTTCGCGCCGATGACGTACGGCACGCCGGGCCCCATGGTGGCGAGCGTGCCGGAGAGCGAGCCGCGCATGGCGCCGCGCAGCCGCAGATGGCGGGCGTACCAGTTGGCGGCTGAGCCGGAGTCCGCCGCGATGATCACGTTGTGCGGGAGCAGGTCGTCCAGGGCGTGGGCGACGTACTCCGGGTTGATGGGGTCGGCGTCGACGGCGGCGCGCCGTTGCATGACCTCCCACCAGCGGGCAGTGTCCTGCTCGATCTTCCTGCGCCAGTCGTGCTTCTCGACCGTCTCCAGGAGTGGCAGCAGCCGGCTCAGCGTCTCGCGGGCGTCGCCGACCAGGTTCACCTCGAACGGGTAGCGCAGTCCGACCATGTGCGGGTCGATGTCGATCTGCACGGCCCGCGCCTGCCCGAACTCCGGCAGGAACTGCGTGTAGGGGAAACTGGAGCCGATCACCAGCAGGGTGTCGCAGTCCCGCATCAGTTCGTACGACGGCCGGGTGCCCAGCAGTCCGATCGACCCGGTGACGTAGGGCAGGTCGTCGTCGAGGGCGTCCTTGCCCAGGAGCGCCTTGGCCACGCCCGCGCCCAGCCGGTCGGCGACCGCCATGACCTCCTGCCGGGCCCCACGGGCTCCCTGACCGATGAGGACGGCGACCTTCTCGCCCGCGTTCAGTACCTCGGCGGCGCGGGTGAGGTCCTCGTCGGAGGGCACCGGCGCGTAATGGGGCATGCCCAGGCTGGAGGGCACCATCTTGAAGGCGTGCTCGGGCGGGGAGTAGTCGAGTTCCTGCACGTCGGCGGGGATGATGACGGCCGTCACCGAGCGGCGGGCCATCGCGGTGCGCAGCGCCCGGTCGAGCACGTTGGGCAGTTGCTCGGGGACGGTGACCATCTCGCAGAAGTCGGAGGCGACGTCCTTGTAGAGGGTCAGGAGGTCGACCTCCTGCTGGTAGGAGCCGCCCATGGCGCTCCGGTTGGTCTGCCCGACGATCGCGACGACGGGCACGTGGTCGAGTTTGGCGTCGTACAGGCCGTTGAGCAGGTGGATGGCGCCGGGCCCCGAGGTGGCGGCGCACACGCCGACCTTGCCGGAGAACTTGGCGTAGCCGACGGCCTCGAAGGCGGCCATCTCCTCGTGGCGGGCCTGGATGAACTGAGGATGGTTGTCGGCGCGGCCCCAGGCCGCGAGCAGACCGTTGATGCCGTCGCCGGGGTAGGCGAAGACATACTCCACCTCCCATGCGCGCAGGCGCTCGAGGACGTGGTCGGAGACCTTCATCGACATGTTCTGGACCTTCCGGTGGGGCGGAGAAGGGAGGACTTCCGGTGCGCCCGCTAGGGGCGCGGGCGCAGGTGTCGCGCGGCGGCGCGGCCGGCCGCCGCCGCGGTCGTCGCCGTGAGGACGGCGACACCGGCGGTGGTCGCCCAGGAGGCAACGCGTGAGGGCGGGGAGGGACGTTCGGCCAGGCGTTCGGGCCGCTCGCTCGGCAGGTTGGTGTCGAGGGCGAGGGCGAGTGCCTCGGCCAGGTGCAGGGCCCTGCGGCCGGTGTCGCCCTGCTCGATCTGGGTGCGGCAGCTGAAGCCGTCCGCGAGCAGCAGCCGGTCGGGGGCGGCGGCGCGGACGGCGGGCAGCACGCCCAGTTCCGCGACGGCCATGGAGACCTCGTGGTGGCCGCGTTCGAAGCCGAAGTTGCCGGCCAGACCGCAGCAGCCCTCGTCGAGGACATCGGCGTCGATGTGGGCACGCCGCATCAGTTCGCGGTCGGCGTCGAACTTCATGATCGCGTGCTGGTGGCAGTGGGTCTGCACGGTCGCCTGGCGGGCGAGCCGGGGTGGCTGCCAGTGGTCGGGCGCGTGGTGGACGAGGTGTTCCGCGAAGGTGCGGACCTGCCCGGCCAGCCGCTGCACGTCCTGGTCGGCGGGCATCAGTTCGGGCGCGTCGGCGCGGAACACCGCGGTGCAGGAGGGCTCCAGGGCGATTATCGGAGTGCCCGCTTCGAGGTAGGGCCGCAGCACGTCGAGTGTGCGCCGCAGGACCTTTTCCGCGACGGTCAGCTGCCCGGTGGAGATCCACGTCAGGCCGCAGCACACCGGTTCGGTGGGTACGGCGACGCGGAAACCGGCGTCTTCGAGCACCCGCACCGCCGAGGCCGCGATCGAGGGGTGGAAGTAGGTGCTGAAGGTGTCGGGCCACAGCACCACGGTCCGCGGGTCGGAGGGATCCGGCTCGGCCGAGCCACGTGCCCCCCACCACTGCAGGAACGACTCCCGGGCGAACACCGGGGCCTGCCGGGCGCCGTCCACACCGGCCAGCCGCTTGCCCGCCCGGGCGAGACCGGGCGCCTGGAGCAGCCCGTTGACCAGGGACGGGGCGATACGGGACAGCCGGGCCCACACCGGGAGCCAGCCCATGGAGTAATGGGCGGCGGGACGCACCCGGCCCTCGTAGTGGTGGGCGAGGAACTCCGCCTTGTACGTGGCCATGTCGACGCCCGTCGGGCAGTCCGACTTGCAGCCCTTGCACGCCAGGCACAGGTCGAGCGCGTCCCGGACCTCGGTCGAGCGCCAGCCGTCGCTGACCGCGGAGTCCGCGTGACCGTCGAGCATCTCGAACAACAGCCGGGCGCGGCCTCGTGTGGAGTGCTCTTCCTCCTTGGTGGCCCGGTAGGAGGGGCACATCACTCCGCCGTGGTGGCTGCGGCAGTTGCCGATGCCGACACAGCGCAGCACCGCTTGGGCGAAGGAGTGATCGTCCTCCGGATAACCGAAGCGCGTCTCGTAGGTGGCCGGCCGCCAGGCGGGGCCCAGGCGCAGTTGCCCGTCGACCGGGTTCGGATCGACGACCTTGCCTGGGTTCATCCGGTTGCCGGGGTCGAACAGCGCCTTCAGCTCGCCGAAGGCGGTCACGAGCCGCTCCCCGAACATCCGGGTCAGCAGCTCGCCCCGGGACTGACCGTCCCCGTGCTCGCCCGACAGGGACCCGCCGTAGGAGGCCACGAGGTCGGCCGCGCGCTCCACGAAGCGCCGGAAGTCTGCCACGCCATCGGCGGTCTTCAGCCCGAAGGGAATCCGCGTATGAACACAGCCCTGCCCGAAATGCCCGTACAGCGAGGGGTGGTCGTAGCCGAACTCCTCGAACAGCTGCTTGAGGTCGCGCAGGTAGTCGCCGAGCCGGTCGGGCGGGACGGCGGAGTCCTCCCAGCCCTCCCAGGTCTCCCGGTCGTCCGGCGGGCGCGCGGTGACCCCGAGCCCGGCCTCGCGTGCCTTGAGCATCTTCTGCTCGCGTTCGGGGTCGTCGGAGAAGGTGACGGTGGCCTCCTTCTCGCTGCGGCCGACCGTACGCAGCAGCGCGTGCGCCTGCTCGTCGACATCGTCCTGGCTGTCGCCGCTGAACTGCGCCAGCAGCCAGCTGTCACCCTCGGGAAGGGCGTTGAGGGAGTCGAGATAGGCGTGCTCCTCACGCATCAGCTGCGCCATCCGCCCGTCGAGCGCCTCGAGTTGGCTGGGTGAGCAGTGCTCCAGCAGGTTCGGTACGTCGTCGGCGGCGCGGCAGATGTCGTCGTAGCCGAGTACCAGCAGCGACTGGTACGGCGGCACGGGCACCAGATCGAGTTCGGCCCGCAGTACGGTCACCAGAGTGCCCTCGCTGCCCACCAGGGCCTTGGCCACGTCGAAGCCGTTCTCCGGCAGCAGTGAGTCGAGGTTGTAGCCGGAGACCCGGCGGGGGATCTTGGGGTAGCCGCGGCGGATGTCCGCCAGGTACTCACTGGCGATGCGGTCGAGGCCGGAGTAGATCTCGGCCCGCCGTCCGCCCTCCTCGGCGATCCGGGCACGCTCGGCCCCGGACGTCGGCCCCACCCACATACGCAGACCGTCGTAGGTGAGCACCTCCAGCCGGCGCACGCTGTCGACGGTCTTGCCGTAGGCCTGCGCCGACGCCCCGCACGAGTTGTTGCCGATCATGCCGCCCAGCGCGCAGTGGCTGTGGGTGGACGGTTTCGGCCCGAACTGCAGGCCGTGGTCGGACAGCTGCCGGTTGAGCTCGTCGAGGACCAGTCCCGGTTCCACCACACAGGTGCGCGCGTCGGGACCCACCGAGACCAGGGCGTGGCAGTACTTGGTCCAGTCGATCACCACGGCGGTGTTCGTCGACTGGCCCGCGAGGCTGGTGCCCCCGCCGCGCGACAGGACGGGCGCGTCGAAACGGGCGCAGACCTCCACCGCGTGCGCCCCGGCCTCCACGCTGCGCGGGACGACGACGCCGATGGGCACCTGCCGGTAATTGGAGCCGTCCGTGGCGTACGCGCCCCTGCTGCCCGCGTCGAACCGGACCTCGGCGTCCACCGCCTCGCGCAGCGCCGCCTCGAGCTCGGAGGTGTCGCGGGGGGAAGTGTGAGTCATGAGGGGGAAACCGCCTTCCTGAACCGTGCGTGACGCGTTTCCAGGACTGAGCCGGTCAGTCCCTGAGGGGCCGGCCGAGGTCCACCCGCCCGAGGCGCGGGACGCGGGCTCCGTCACCGCCGCAGGACCGGCGTCGACGCCCCGACCAGGGCGTGGGGGCGCGGTGACCCTGAGTGCGGTAATCACACTGCCGGTGACCGTCCGGACAGACCGCGTGCCAGACCCCGTACGGCCCCTCCCAGGCATCTCCACAGCTCAGACGCGCAAACGAATACGCCTCATGAACCACTTCGTCGGCCATCCCTGGTCACTCCCTCAAGATCGGGAACTGAGCCCTCGCGAGGGCCACTGGCCACGAGTACCCGCTCTTGCAGTGTGCAATGGTGCTTTTTCGGGTCAGAGGGAGATGTCGGCTTGTCGGCACGGGGCGGGCGGCCTTGTCGGCACGCGGGTCTGCGGGCATGCGGGCTTGGTGGCGCGCGGGCGCGCCGACTTGGGGCCGCGCGGGCGTGTGGGCTTGGGGACTTGGACCCGCGCGGGCGCCGTACGCCCTCACGCCCCTCACGCCCCTCACGCCCCGCGCACCGCACGGCTTGCCCCAGACCGCACTTCATCCGGCACACTCTCCGCATGGAGATTGCGGAGTACCTGGAAACCTTGGGCAGGGAGGGCCAGTTGCTGGCCGCGGCTGCCACGGAGGCGGGAACGGACGCCAAGGTCGCGACCTGCCCCGGCTGGCAGATGCGGGACCTGGTCCGGCACACCGGCATGGTGCACCGGTGGGCCACCGCGTTCGTCGCCGAGGGACACACCTCGTACCACCCCGACGGCGGTCTTCCGGATCTGGACGGCGACGAACTCCTCGCCTGGTTCCGCGAGGGCCATCGCCGGCTCGTCGACACGCTGAGCGGCGCCTCGCCCGACGTACAGTGCTGGAGTTTTCTGCCGGCCCCCTCACCCCTCGCCTTCTGGGCACGGCGGCAGGCCCACGAGACGACCGTGCACCGGGTCGACGCCGAGTCGGCGCTCAGCGGGGAGCCGACCGCTGTCGCCACGCACTTCGCGGTGGATGGAATCGACGAGTTGCTGAGCGGGTTCCACGTCCGGGAGACGAGCCGGGTACGCACGGAGGAACCGCGCGTCCTGCGGGTGCGGGCCACCGATGAGCCGGACGCCGTGTGGACCGTACGACTGTCGGCGCGGCCACCGGTCAGCGACCGGGACCAGCGAGGAGACGCGGACTGTGAACTGGCGGGACCGGCCGCGGGGCTCTACCTGGCGCTGTGGAACCGTCTGCCGTTCCCGAGCGTGACGGGTGACGCCTCCGTCGCCGCGCTGTGGCGGGAGAAGTCCGGGGTCACCTGGAGCTGAACGAACCGGGTCCGGTCAGTCGCAGGGGGTGCCCGGACCGCCCGCCAGCATCCGGGTCAGCACCGCCCGCTGCAGCGGCAGCACCTCGTCGTGCAGGTCGCGGCCCTTCGGCGTGAGGCAGACACGCACGCCCCGCCGGTCCTCCGCGCACATCCCGCGCGTCACGAGACCGTCCTTCTCCAGGCGGCCGATCAGCCGGGACAAAGCGCTCTGGCTCAGGTGGACGCGCTCGGAGATCTCCTGGATCCGGAAGGAGGCGCCGCCGTCCGACGCGGCGGTCTCAGCGAGTACGTCGAGTACCTCGAAGTCGCTGGCGCCGAGGCCGTGCCGATGCAGTGCGCGGTCGAGTTCGCAGAGGGTGCGCGCATGCACCGCGAGGATGTCACGCCACTGGTTCACGAGCCCTTGCTCGGCCTTCTTCGCCGCCATGGGCGCACGGTAGCAAAAAATCGGGTTTGTTGCATCGGAATTAAATGCGTTTGCATTGGATGCATGCGCATGTAGTGTCTTCGGTATGACCTCTCCGCTCACCCACTCCGCGTCGCAGGGGCGCTGGACTCCTCGGCTGTGGGGCACCCTGCTGGTGCTGTGCGCCGCGATGTTCCTGGACGCGTTGGACGTGTCGATGGTCGGCGTCGCCCTGCCGTCCATCGGCTCCGAACTCGATCTCTCCACCTCGACGCTCCAATGGATCGTCAGCGGATACATCCTGGGCTACGGCGGACTGCTTCTCCTCGGCGGACGCACGGCCGACCTGCTGGGCCGCCGTCAGGTCTTCCTGGTGGCCCTGGGAGTCTTCGCCGTCGCCTCGCTGCTCGGCGGACTCGTCGACTCGGGCCCGCTGCTGATCGCCAGTCGTTTCATCAAGGGCCTGAGCGCGGCGTTCACCGCCCCGGCGGGCCTGTCGATCATCACCACGACCTTCGCCGAGGGCCCGCTGCGCAACCGCGCGCTCTCGATCTACACCACCTGCGCGGCCACCGGCTTCTCCATGGGCCTCGTCCTGTCCGGCCTGCTCACCGAGGCGAGCTGGCGCCTGACCATGCTGCTGCCCGCGCCCATCGCGGTCATCGCCCTGGTCGCCGGTCTGAAGCTGCTGCCGCGCAGCGAACGCGAGAAGGACCACAACGGCTACGACATTCCGGGTGCCATCATCGGTACGGCGTCGATGCTGCTGCTCGTCTTCACCGTCGTCCAGGCCCCCGAGGTCGGCTGGGCTTCCGCCCGTACGCTGCTCTCCTTCCTCGCCGTCGCCGTGCTGCTCACTGTCTTCGTGCGGGTCGAGCGGCGCTCGGCGGGGCCGCTGATCCGGCTCGGGGTGCTGCGGTCGGGCAACCAGATCAGGGCACAGCTCGGCGCCATGGCCTTCTTCGGCTCGTACGTCGGTTTCCAGTTCCTGGTCACGCTGTACATGCAGTCACTGCTCGGCTGGTCGGCGCTGCACACCGCGCTCGCCTTCCTGCCCGCCGGCGCGCTGGTGGCGCTGTCGTCCACGAAGGTGGGGGCGATCGTTGACCGCTTCGGCACCCCGCGGCTGATCGCGGCGGGCTTCGTGCTCATGGTGGTCGGTTACGCGCTGTTCCTGCGCATCAGCCTCGATCCCGGATACGCGACAGTCATCCTGCCGACGATGCTGCTGATCGGCGCGGCCTGTGCGCTGATCTTCCCCTCGCTCAACATCCAGGCCACCAACGGTGTGGACGACCATGAACAGGGCATGGTCTCCGGTCTGCTGAACACCTCGGTGCAGGTGGGAGGCGCACTCTTCCTGGCCGTCGTGACGGCGGTGGTGACCGCGAACTCCTCCGAGGGTTCCTCACCCCAGGCCGTCCTGGACAGCTACCGCCCCGGCCTGATCGTGGTGACCGGCATCGCCCTCGCCGGCCTACTGATCACCCTGCCCGCACTACGGACACGGCGCACGCAGCAGTCCATCGTCGTCGCCAAGTCCCTCCAGGAGGAGGCGAAAGCGGAGCCCGTGACGGTCCGCGACTAGGGGGAACGCCTCCCCCGTGCGCCCGGCGAGGCCCCTTGCCCCGCCGGGCGCACGCCTGTTTGACTCGACGGATGGAGAATCACGGGGGACACACGGAGCGCATCCGCGAGCGGCGGACTCAGGCCGAGCGGGACGCGGTCACCGTGGAGATCGGATACGCACTGTTCAGCGCAGCGTTCGTGGCGGCCCTCGGCTTCGGAGTGGTGGCCGGACCGGCACTGTTCCTCGACCTGTCGCGGGGCGCGCTGCGGACACTCGTCGCCTGCGGTGCCACTCTGGCCACTGTCCTCTTCTTCCTCCGGACGGCCACCGTACTGGTCCGCTTCCGGCAGGAGCCCGCCACTCAGCCCAGCCACCCAGGCCGCACCAACCCCGACTCGTAGGCCAGAACGACCAGTTGAGCTCGGTCGCGGGCCCCCAGTTTGACCATCGTGCGGCTGACGTGGGTCTTCGCCGTGAGGGGGCTGACGACCAGGCGGCGGGCGATCTCGTCGTTCGAGAGGCCGATGCCGACCAGGGCCATCACCTCCCGTTCCCGCTCGGTGAGTTCGGTGAGGGACCCGGCGGCCGCCGGCTCCTTGGAACGCGCCGCGAACTCGGAGATCAGCCGGCGGGTCACCCCCGGCGAGAGCAGGGCGTCGCCCCCGACCACCGCCCGTACGGCGCGCAGCAGTTCGTCGGGCTCGGTGTCCTTGACCAGGAAGCCGGAGGCTCCGGAGCGGATCGCCTCGAAGACATACTCGTCCAGCTCGAAGGTGGTGAGCATGACCACCTTGACGTCCTCGAGATCCGCGTCACCGGTGACGCGACGCGTCGCGGCGAGACCGTCGAGCACGGGCATCCGGATGTCCATCAGGACGACATCGGGGCGCAGTTCACGCACCTTGCGCAACGCCTCCTCGCCGTCGGCCGCCTCCCCGGCCACCTCGATGTCCGGCTGCGCGTCGAGCAGCGCCTTGAAGCCTGCCCGGACCAGTGACTGGTCGTCGGCGAGCACTACGCGGATCACCGGTCCTCCTCCTTGGCCCTCATCGGGAGTACGGCCAGCACGCGGAACCCTCCGTCGTCGCGCGGGCCCGCCTCGATCGTGCCACCCAGGGCCGCGGCCCGCTCCCGCATTCCGACGAGTCCGTTGCCGCTGCCGCCCGCGTCCGCGCCGGTCGCGGGCCCGTCGTCGTCGATCCACAGCCGTAGCGCGCCCTCCGCGTGAGCGAGCCGCACGCGCGCGTGCCGCGATCCCGAGTGCCGTACGACGTTGGTGAGCGCCTCCTGGACGATGCGGAAGGCCGCGAGGTCGGCGCCGGGCGGGAGCTTCGGGGCCCCGCCCTCCACCTCGACCGTCAGGCCCGCGCCCGCCGCCTGCTCGACGAGTTCGGAAAGCCGGTCGAGCCCGGGCGCCGGCGCGCGCGGCGCCTCCCCCGGCGCACGCAGGGTGTCGAGCACCTGGCGGACCTCGCCGAGCGCCTCTTTGCTGGCCGCCTTGATGGTGGTGAGCGCCGTGCGCGCCTGCTCGGGGTCGGAGTCGAGGAGCGCGAGGCCGACGCCTGCCTGGACGTTGATCACCGAGATGCTGTGCGCCAGCACGTCATGCAGTTCGCGGGCGATCCGCAGCCGCTCCTCGTCCGCGCGCCGCGCCGCGGCCTGTGCGCGCTCGGCACGGTCGCGCGCCCACTGTTCACGGCGTACGCGGACCAGTTCCGCAAGCGCCACGATCGCCACGATCCAGGTGGCGATGATGATCTCCTGCCCCCAGGAGGGGGCCTTGTCCCCCGAGGGCGGCAGCCATCGGTAGAGCCAGTGCGCCACCAGCACATGTCCGGCCCAGAGCATGCCGACCGCCATCCAGGCGGCTCTGCGGTGCCCGGCGACGACCGCGCTGAAGCAGCCCACGGCGACGGTGAGGAAGACGGGCCCGTACGGATATCCCGCACCCAGATAGACCGTGGCCGCCGCGGCCGTACCGAACGCGACGAGCACGGGTTGCCGCTGCCGCCACAGCAGCAGACCGGAGCCCACGAGCAGCAGCGAAAGGGCGAAGAAGTCGAGCGAAGCGCGGTCGCCCTGCTGGGACTGTGCCGCGAAATGGGAGCCGATGAACACGAAGACGGTCAGCAGCAGCGTCGAACGCCACGGCCAGTGGGCGCGAGGCTCCCCGCCGTCCCACCGGTTCGACCCGGGCGGCCCGTGTCGCCACCACGGGGGCGGACCGCCCCACGCCGGGGACCTAGGAGTGCGCTGCTCTTCCATGAGGTCACGCTAGACGGCACGCGGCGTGGACGGCGTCCGCCGAGCGAGGTGATCACCCGTACTCCCCGCGGAGTACCCGTCCATGATCCTGGGGGACGTGGCGTCGCCCGGCGGATCAGCGGCTTCCGGTACCCCGCCCTGTGCCTGCCGCGGCGGTGCTCTGGGGGAACACCAGCCCCACGCCGTGAGCGAGTTGACCCGCCGCGTGCCGGAAGAACGTCTCCCGGTCCTCCACGACCCGGTTGAACTGGCCGAACAGCTCGAAACCGATCAGGCCGTAGAGCTGCGCCCAAGCGGCCACGAGCGCCGCGGCCACCTCGGGAGGCAGGTCGGGAGCCAGATCGGCGGCCATCCGCTGCGCCTCGGCCTTGAGCTCGGCGGGCAGCGGCGGGCGGGCCACACCCTTGTCCTGGTACGCGTCCCGGACGATGCCGATCAGCAGCAGACCCACCCGGGAAGCGGCCGGGATGGTCGTCTCCGGCGCTGTGTACCCGGGAACGGGCGAACCGTAGATGAGCGCGTACTCGTACGGATGCTCCAGCGCCCAGCGGCGCACTGCCACGCACACGGCGATCCAGCGCTCCCGGGGACCGGCGTCGGCGACTTCGGCGTGCGCCGACTCCGCGCTCTCGCCAAGGGAGTCGTACGCGTCGATGATGAGTGCGGTCAGCAAGTCGTCGCGGCTGGGGAAGTAGCGGTACAGCGCGGAGGAGACCATGCGGAGTTCGCGGGCCACGGCCCGCAGGGAGAGCTTGGCGGCGCCCTCCGCCGCGAGCTGTCGGCGCGCCTCGTCCTTGATGGCCGCGGTGACCTCGATCCTGGCTCGGGCGCGTGCCCCTCGTGCGGTACTCATGCGGGGCAGTGTCCCACGGCATCGCCCCTAAACGAGAGCACCGCACTAAATCGAGAGCACCGTCCAGAAACGAGAGCACCGCTCTTGCTTTGGATCACCGATCTCAGGCAGACTGCTCCCAAGCGAGAGCACCGCTCACAACAGGAAGCAGTGCTCTCCCAATCAGGGGGTCACCTATGTCCACACACGTCCAAAAGCCTGGCTGGTTCACCGTCAACGTCTTCAACCGCGCCGTGGCCTGGATGACCCGCCGCGGCCTCAGCGTCTGGGGCTCCCGGGTCCTGGCCGTCCGCGGCCGCAAGAGCGGCGCGTGGCGCACGACCCCGGTCAATCTGCTCACCGTGGACGGCGAGCAGTACTTGGTCGCCCCCCGCGGTCACGTCCAGTGGACCCACAACATGCGGGCCTCGGGAGGCGGCGAGCTGCGCCTCGGCAAGAAGGTGGATACGTTCACCGCGACCGAGGTCCCCGACGACGACAAGGTCCGGCTGCTGCGTGCTTACCTCAAGCGCTGGAAGGCCGAGGTCGGGGTGTTCTTCGGCGGCGTCGGCCCCGACTCCCCGGACGAGGAGCTGCGGCGTATCGCCCCCGACCACCCGGTCTTCCGGATCAGCGTGAAGAGCTGACTCCCACGGCCCACCCGGGCTTCCGGATCAGCGTGAAGAGCTGACCCCCACGGCCCGCGGAGTCACCGGTCCAGCGCGGTCAGGGCGCGCCCTGCCATCGGGTGGGAGCGCACGAGCTCGCCGAGCGAGGTGGAGCCGCGCGTTATCCCCGCGAAGGCCTTCCAGGCGGGCCGGAAGCCCGTGATCGCCGCGTGGAACATGCCCGGCCGGCGCTCGAAGACAGTCAGCAGACGCTTGCCGACGCTCATCTCGACGCCGAGCCCCGCCTTGATCGCGAAGGCGTAGTTCACAGCCTGACGCCGGGCGTCCACCGCGTCGTGCGCCTCGGCGATCCGTACCGCCCACTCCCCCGCGAGCCGCCCCGAACGCAGCGCGAAGGAGATACCCTCGCGGGTCCAGGGTTCCAGCAGCCCGGCCGCGTCACCGCACACCAGCACCCGACCGCGCGACAGCGGCGAGTCATCGGCGCGGCAGCGCGTCAAGTGGCCGGAGGAAATGGCCGGTTCGAAGCCGGCGAGGCCGAGCCGGGCGACGAAGTCCTCCAGGTAGCGCTTGGTGGCGGCGCCTTCACCACGTGCGGAGATCACACCGACGGTGAGCGTGTCCCCCTTCGGGAACACCCACCCGTAACTGCCGGGCATGGGGCCCCAGTCGATCAGAACCCGCCCCTGCCAGTCCTCGGCCACCGTCTGAGGCACCGGGATCTCCACCTCCAGGCCGAGATCGACCTGTTCGAGCTTCACCCCGACATGCGCTCCTATCCGGCTGGCGCTGCCGTCGGCGCCGACGACCGCCCGCGCCAGCAGGCTCTCGCCGCCCTGCAACACCACGGCGACAGTGCGCCGGTCCGGTACGGCGGAGCCGTGCTGTTCGACGCGGGAGACCGTGACGCCCGTACGCAGCTCGGCGCCCGCCTTCTGGGCGTGCTCGACGAGCTGCTGGTCGAACTCGGGCCGATTGATCAGACCGAAGAGCATCTGCTTGGAGCGGCGGGTACGCGCGAAGCGGCCGTCGAGCGCGAACGTGACCGCGTGCACCCGGTCCTGGAGCGGCAGCTCGAAGCCGGGCGGCAGCGCGTCGCGCGAGGGGCCGATGATGCCGCCGCCGCATGTCTTGTAGCGGGGCAGCTCCGCCTTCTCCAGCAGCAGCACGCTGCGTCCCGCGACCGCTGCCGCATAGGCGGCCGAGGCGCCCGCGGGCCCCGCGCCGACCACGACGACGTCCCACACCCGCTGCCCGTCGTCCGCCGAAGAGTTCTCGCTGCTCACGATGGTCTACTGCTCCCAGTCCAGCCGTCTGCCGCACCCGTCCCACGCATCCTACGGCGGGCATCGCCGCGGACCGCTGTGGGAGGATCGGCAGCGTATGCGCCTCGCACACCAGTACGCGCGTACGCACCACACGATCATCCGTACACAGATGTACAACGTCGCACCCACAAGGAGCGTGCCCATGTCGTCGAATCCGGTCGCCGAGACCGTCGCCTCGCTCATGCCCCGGGCGAAGGCGGAGCTCACCGAGCTGGTGGCCTTCAAGTCGGTGGCGGACTTCGACCAATATCCCAAGAGCGAGAGCGAGGGCGCCGCGAACTGGATCGCCGACGCGCTGCGCGCCGAGGGCTTCCAGGACGTGGCACTGCTCGACACCCCTGACGGCACGCAGTCGGTGTACGGCTACCTGCCGGGGCCCGAGGGTGCGAAGACCGTCCTGCTGTACGCGCACTACGACGTGCAGCCGCCGCTGGACGAAGCGGCCTGGGTCACGCCGCCGTTCGAGCTGACGGAGCGCGACGGCCGCTGGTACGGGCGTGGCAGCGCCGACTGCAAGGGCGGCGTCATCATGCATCTGCTCGCCCTGCGCGCGCTGAAGACGAACGGCGGCGTTCCGGTGCACGTCAAGGTGATCGTCGAGGGTTCGGAGGAGCAGGGCACGGGCGGTCTGGAGCGGTACGCCGAGGAGCGCCCGGAGCTGCTGACCGCCGACACCGTCGTCATCGGCGACGCCGGAAACTTCCGGGCGGGCCTGCCGACGGTCACCGCCACCCTGCGCGGCATGACGCTCGTACGCGTCCAGGTGGACACCCTGGAAGGCAACCTGCACTCGGGGCAGTTCGGCGGAGCGGCACCCGACGCGCTGGCCGCGCTGATCCGCGTACTGGACTCACTGCGGGCCAAGGACGGTTCGACGACGGTCGACGGGCTGTCGGACGACGCCGCGTGGGACGGCCTGCAGTACGACGAGGAGTCGTTCCGCAAGGACGCCAAGGTGCTCGACGGTGTGGAGCTCATCGGCTCCGGCACGGTCGCCGACCGCGTCTGGGCGCGGCCGGCCGTCACCGTCCTCGGCATCGACTGCCCGCCGGTGGTCGGCGCGACCGCGTCCGTGCAGGCGGGCGCCCGCGCGCTGGTCAGCCTGCGGGTACCGCCGGGCGTGGACGCGGCCGAGGCGACCAAGCTGCTGGAAGCCCACCTGGAGGCGCACACGCCCTGGGGCGCGCGGGTGAGCACCGAGCAGATCGGCCAGGGCCAGCCCTTCCGTGCCGACACCTCCAGCCCGGCGTACGCGGCGATGACCGAGGCCATGTCGATCGCCTACGCGGGCCGGGAGATGCAGTACGCGGGCTTGGGCGGCTCCATCCCGCTGTGCAACACCCTCGCCTCGCTGTACCCGCGGGCGGAGATCCTCCTCATCGGCCTCAGCGAGCCGGAGGCGCAGATCCACGCGGTGAACGAAGGCGTCTCGCCGGACGAGTTGGAGCGGCTGTCGGTCGCGGAGGCGCTGTTCCTGCGGAACTACGCGGCGAGCTGAGCGCTCTTCCTCCCCCCGGCAGAGGGCCCTCGCCAGACGGCGCGGGCCCTCTGTGCGTTCGGTCCACGGATGGATCGCGAACTGGCGGAACTCCTCACCGCCGCGGACGCCGGTCGGCCGAGGAATCGGGGGGAGATCGGGGCTGATGGACCGTGACGGGGGGGGTGCCGCCGGCCCTTGGTCAGCTGAGCGCCCTTCATATCGGCAGCGCCTCCCTCTTCGAACTCCACACGCCGGGCAACGTCGCGACGTCAGCCGACCGGGATGCCCGCCTCGAGGTAGAGGGCCGCCCCGCGCTCGCGCGCCCGTAGCGCCCAGCGCAGCCGTTCGTAGCGCACGGGCGGCAGGAGGTCGGCCGCCTCCCGTTCGGTGACGAAGCGCCAGCCGCGCAGTTCGGGGCCGGGCAACAGCAGGCTCCGGGCGGCTGCCGTGTCGAGACGGCCACCGTCGAACAGCAGCCGCAGCCCGCCGTAGCCGGGCGGGGCGGGCGACTCCCAGTCGACGACGAGGAGAGAGGGCACGTCCTCGAGCGTGATGCCGGTCTCCTCGAGGACCTCGCGCACACCGGCGCGCGCGGGCGCCTCACCGCGCTCGACGACCCCGCCGGGGAATTCCCAGCCGGCCTTGTACGTGGGGTCGACGAGGAGTACCCGGTCCTGGTCGTCGAAGAGCAGCACTCCCGCGGCGACGGTCTCGGCGGTCGGTTCGGGGGTCTGCACGATGTCGGACACCGGCGCGTCCCCGGTGCGTACGGCCTCGGCGATGCGCAGGGCGGTGTGGTACGGGGTGAGCGCGCTGGTGTCCACGGGGTGGGCGTCGGCGGTGAGCCAGGAGGCGAGCGCGGCGCGGTAGGGCTCGATGTGGTCGTAGGACCACTGGCGCACGCGCATCTCACCGTCGGACAGGTCCGGGGGCACCTCGCGCCGGGCTATTCGCTCACGCAGGATCGTTTCCGCCGGGGCGAGAAGCACATGCCGTACGGGGATCCGGCGCGCGGCGAGGCCGCCGAAGATCTCGTCGCGGTACTCCTGACGGAGCAGGGTCATCGGGACCACGAGGACTCCGCCGAGCTCGCCGAGCAGGGCGGCCGCGGTGTCGACCACGAGACGTCGCCAGATCGGCAGGTCCTGGAAGTCGCCGACCTCGGCGAGGCGTTTGGGCGGCAGCAGGTGCGTGAGTGCGCCGCCGATGACCTCGGGGTCGAAGAGCGTGCTGTTCGGGATCAGCTCGATCAGTTCCCGTGCGGTGGTGGTCTTCCCCGCACCGAACGCACCGTTGACCCAGACGATCACGATTCCCCCTCTTCTGTTGGCCCCCTGTGGCTTGCCCGCTCCACCCTGCCACGGAAACCAGGCGCTGATGAGGGCGCCGACAGCACGGCGCCGGTGCCCCGTCCCGGGGGCACCGGCGCCGTGGAGGGGAACTCCTCAGGTGTTCTGCCCCAGCCCGCTGTCGTCCACGGCGAGGCCGTCGCTGCCGGCGGTGTGATCGAGGGTGCTGACGGTGTCGTTGACGTTCAGATCACCGAGGACGTCGCTGTCGGCGGCGTGGGACGGGGTGATCGCCGCGACGACGAACCCGGTGGCGAGGGAGGCGATGGCAAGCATGCTGCGCTTCTTCATGCCCGGTTCAACTGACGGGACCAGGCCGGGGTCACGCACGGACTCGCGACGGCTGCGCCGCCGTGTCTCACGGTGGCGTGGCAACCGGTGGCGTGGCAACGGCGGGCCCCGCCGTGTGCGCAGGTGCGGCGGCCGTGATCGCGGATGCCACGTCGTCGTCCCCGTGCCCCAGCTCCACTGCACGATTCCAGCGCCGTAGCAGCGCCTCGGTGAGAGGCACGCTGAGATCCTGGCCGTCCGCGGCCTCCAGGGCGAGCGCGGCGTCCTTGCGGGCGTGGCGCAGTGGGAAGCCGGGGGTGAAATCACCCTTGACCATCGCGTGCGCCTTGTCCACCGCGTACGGCGACTTGAGCGCCGTGGAGTCGATGGTGTCGGCGACCAGGCCGGGATCCAGTCCCAGCACCGTGGACAGTTCGACGGTCTCGGCCATTCCTTCCACCAGCACCGCGAGCCAGTTGTTCAGGACCAGCTTGAGCCGACTGCCGTCGCCCGGCCGGTCGAGCCACACGGTGTGGCGGCCGACGGCATCGAACACCGGCCGCACCCGGTCACGCAGGGCCGGGACCCCGGCGGCGAGGACGAGCAGCTCCCCGCGTTCGGCGGGCAGCGAGCTGCCGGACACCGGCGCGTCCACGTAACCGACATGTCCCTCGGCGAGGTTCGCCAGGCACAGTGCCCAGGGCACGCCGACCGTGCTCATCTGGATCCACACCGCGTCCGCCGGGAGCACGGACAGGGCGCCCTGCTCGCCCGTCATCACCGCCGCCACGGCCGAGCCGTCGACCAGCATGGTCAGCACCATGTCGGCACCCGCCGCCGCTTCCGCCGGCGAGGCCGCGACGTGCGCGCCCTCCGCGGCCAGCGGCTCGGTCTTCTGAACGGTGCGATTCCACACCCGTACGTCGAATCCGGCGCGGAGCAGGTTACGGGCGATCGGCGTGCCCATGATGCCGGTGCCGAGCACGGCGATCTTCATTGCGTCGTTGTTCATCACACGGTCTCCGGGGACGGGCCGGCGACCGGAGTGGCCGCGGCCATGATGGCGTCGATGTCCTTCAGGTCGGCCTTGCCGAGCGTGAGATCGGCCGCCGCGAGGCTCTCGTCGACGTGGTCGGCGCGCCGGGTGCCGACGATGGCCACGTGCACGCCGGGTTGGGCCAGTGTCCACGCGATGGCCAGCTGGCTGACCGTCATCTCCAGGTCGGCGGCGAGCTGCTGCAGCTCCCGTACGACGAGCAGGTTGCGGCGGTAGGTCGCACCGCGGAACACGCTGCTCTTGCCGCGCCAGTCGTCGTCGGGGAAGACGGTATTTTCGTCGAGCGCCCCGGTCAGCAGACCGTGCGCGAGCGGGCCGTAGACCAGCACACCGATGTCGTGACTCCGGGTGTAGGGCAGGACCGTGTCCTCGATCTCGCGGCGGAAGAGGTGGTACGGCGGTTGCAGCGTCTCCACCGGCAAGGTTCGGGAGAACTCGGCCATCTGCTCGGCGCTGTAGTTGGACACGCCCACGTGCCGGATCTTGCCGGCCTCGACCAGCTTCCGCAGCGTGCCCGCGGTCTCGGCGACCGGCACCTTCGGGTCCGGCCAGTGCACCTGGTAGAGGTCGATGTGGTCGACGCCGAGCGCGGTCAGGCTGGCGTCCACACCCTCACGCAGTGCCTTCGGGCTCGCGTCACGGGTGACGCCGGTGTCGGTCCTGCGCAGGCCGCCCTTGGTGGCGATCACCAACTCGTCCCGGTTGCCGCGCAGTTCGTCCCGTAGGGCGTCGCCCAGCAGCCGCTCCGACGCGCCGAAGCCGTAGGCCTGGGCGGTGTCGAAGAAGGTGACGCCGAGTTCGCGCGCCCGGCGGATCGCGGCCTTCGCCTCGTCTTCGGCGAAGCCGCCCCAGTCTCCGCCCAGCTGCCAGGTACCGAAGGCGATGCGGGACACCTTCAGATTGGTCATTCCCAGTGTGGTCGTTCGCATGGCGACCCTCCGATCGAAACTGGACGTTTCGTTTATCAATTGGCCCAACGAACAGGATGTGTCCGTAATTCCGGATTGATCGTCTTATCTATTATTTATGCCGATCTGGGGCGGAAGGGCCTGCGCCCGGCTCAGCGAGGCGGGGCCTGAGTCAGCGGGCCAGGCCGCTCAGCGCGGCCCGGACGATGTCGTCCGCCGCCGTCTCGTCCAGCGGAGCGTGCCCGGCGACGAGCCGGTACATCGCGGGGCCGAAGAACAGGTCGATGGCCACCTCGGGGTCGACATCCCCCCGCAGCTCGCCGCGCTCGACGCCACGGTCCCAGATGGCCCGCACCAAGGCCCGCCGGGAAGCGACCAGCCGCTCTCGCAGTTCCACGGCCACTTCGGGGTCGTTCTGCGCCTCCGCCACGAGCTGGGCGAAGATCCGGCCGTCGGGGCTCTCGTAGAAACGCATCATGCCGCGCACCGCGAGCCGGAAGTCCTCCGGGGCCGAGCCGGTGTCCGGGTCGGGCGACTCGGCGTACATCTGCGAAAGGAAGGCCTCGACCGCGACGGCGTACTTGTTCGGCCACCACTTGTAGATCGTCGCCTTGCTCACCCCGCTCAGGGCGGCGATCCGGTCGGTCGTCGTCGTGCGCAGACCGCCCTGCCTCAGCAGCTCGGTGCACGCACTCAGCACGGCGCGGCGCGCCTGCGCGCTGCGCGGTCGACCGGCTCTCGGGGGCTGACCCGGCATCGTTTCTCCTCCCCGAGGCTTCCCGCACCATCCAACACCGCGCCGATCTGCAGGCGCGGGTTTCCACGGCCGATCTGCGGCGGGTTGGGGCCGCCTGAGGGCCGTGTGGAACGCGTCAGGCGGTGGCCGCGCGGCGGCGCGTGAGCACCGCGACGGCGGCGAGCAGGGCGAGCACGACCCCCGTGAACCAGGTCGTCGCGGTGGTCACCGTGGTGTAGCGGCTGCCGACTCCAAGACCGACGGGCAGCAGCGCCAGGCCGAGGTAGGACACCAGGAACAGGCCCGCCAGGGCCTCGCCGCGCCGCGCGGGAGCGGCCATGGCGGCGACGGACCCGACGGCGGACTTGAACAGCACCCCGGCGCCGACGCCGGCGGCGATCCCGGCGAGGAGGAACACGGCGAGGTTGGCGGTGTGCATGCCGACGGTCAGGGCGACCACGCCGGCGGCCTGTGCGAGCAGTCCGATGTTCCGGCGCGCCCGGGCGCCGAGACGGCTGCTGAGCGTCTGGGCCGCCGCGGCGGCGCCGAACACGGCGAACACGATCAGTCCGGCCAGCGCTCGGGACGGGTGATGCAGGGTGCCGCCCACGAACCCGGGAACCAAGGAGGTGAACAGCCCGAAGACCGCGAAGGACGCGAAGCCCGCGGCTGCCGCGGCGAGGTATCCGGCGCGGTCGCCGTGGTCGGCGCTGACGCGCTGCGGCCGGTACGAAGGCCGGACAGCCGGCTTTTCGACCGTCTCCGGGACAAGGACGAGAACGGCGATGCTCAGCAACAGGAGGACCGCGAAGACCACGTACGGCAGACGCAGCGGCGCGCCGACGTACTGGGCGAGGACACCGGCGACGAGCGGCCCGAGTCCGAGGCCACCGATGTTCGCCGCCGTCGACACGATCTCGAACCGCTGGGCCGAGGCGCCGGGCCGGTGCGCGCTGTGCAGCTCGTGGAGATACGCGGTGGCGGTAGCGGTGAGCATGCCGACGCCGAGACCGGTGACCAGCCGGGCGACGAGGAGAACCGGTAGCGACGGCGCGGCCAGGAACAGCGCGGCGGCGACCAGTTCGAGCGCCAGCGCCGCGGTCAGCACCTTCCTGCGGCCGATCCAGTCCGAGACATGCCCGGCGAACAGCAGACTGAGGAGCACTCCGACGGCGTAGACGCCGAACACCACCGTGACCGTGAACGTGGAGAACCCGTCACGCGCCTGATACAGCGGGTAGAGCGGGGTCGGGACGGTGGAGAAGGCCATGGCCGTGCCGAACACCGCGGCAATGGTCCAGAACCCGCCCGAGTGCCGGCGGGCGGGCCGCGGACCGGCCGGCGCCCGGGCCTCTTCGACGGCTGTGCGAAGCGTGCGCGTGGTCGATGACGTCGACATGTGAGCACTCCCGTTCCGTGACGGTGGGTCCAGCGGCCTGGTCGCCGCCTGCTGGTTCCAACCTGCGCCCGGGGCAGTCACTTCCCCCTCCGGAGAGATGAAGTGAAATAACCGTCATCTTGATCAGAGATGACCGGTCTGCCTCATCCCTTCGTCGAGCCCAGGGTCAGCGTGATGCGCCAGAACTCGGTCCAGACGCCCGGCCGTCGACGATCGCGGCCTCCAGGATCTCCCGCGGCAGCGTGCGCATGAAGTTGGCCGGCACGAAGAGGCAGAAGCCCAGCTGGAAGCCGATGTTGACGACGATGACGGCCCAGTAGGAGTCGTACATCGTGAGGGAGTCGGACATCCACCACGGCAGCGGGATCCTGTGTTGAACAGGACATAGAGCGGGGTGACGATGACCTGCTGGGGCAGCAGGTTGCCCGCCGTGAAGAACATCAGCAGTACGAGGCCGCCGCGCAGCTTCAGGCGGGAGACCGCGAAGGCGACGAAGGAGCTGGGAATGGGCGTCGAACGTCGGACATCTGTGGCGTACGACCGGGGACATCGGCGACAGGTGACCAACGAGATCCCGGCCCAGCCGATCACGGCCGACGTGACCGGCGCGCAGGTGGTGCGACTCGTGGTCACCGACGGCGGCGACGGGATCGACTCGGACCACGCGGACTGGGCGGACGCCAAGCTCAGCTGCTGATCCTCCGGGTTTCAGCCGCCCGGCCTCAGGAGGCCAAGGTGAGCTGCTGACCTTTGAGGCCTCAGCCGCTCTTCGAAGCCGCCTCGGGAGGCCGAGCTCAGATGCTGGTTGTTCGAGGTCTCAGCCGCCCGGAACGGTCGCCTCATACACCGGCCGCGGTCGCGTTCGCCCTCCGGGTGAGCGCGGCCGCCGCCGCTCCGACCAGACCGGCGTCCGTGCCCATCAGCGCGGGCGCCACGGTCAGCCGCCGTACGAAGGACAGCGTCGCGTAGTCGGCCAGCGCCCGGCGCAGCGGCGTGAACAGCACGTCGCCCGCCTTGGCCACTCCCCCGCCGATGACGGCGATGTCGATCTCGACGAGGGTCGCGGTGGCCGCGATGCCCGCTGCGAGGGCCTGCGCGGCCCGTTCGAAGGAGGCCACGGCCACCGGATCGCCCGCGCGGGCGGCCTCGGCCACCGCGGCGGCCGAGGTGTCCCCGTCGGGACCCGGCTGCCAGCCGCCCTCCAGCGCGCGGCGCGCGATGTTCGGCCCGCTGGCGATGCGCTCGACGCAGCCCCGGGAGCCGCACGGGCAGGGATCGCCGTCCAGGTCCACGCTGATGTGTCCGATGTGGCCGGCGTTGCCGGTGGGGCCGGGGTGCAGCTGACCGTTCAGGACGAGCCCGCCGCCCACGCCCGTCGACACCACCATGCACAGCGCGTTGTGGTGGCCGCGCGCCGCGCCCTGCCAGTGCTCCGCCGCCGTGATGGCCACGCCGTCGCCGATCAGCTCGACGGGCAGCCCCGCCGCGGCCCTGCCGACCCCCTCGACCAGCGGGTAGCCGCGCCAGCCCGGCACGTTCACCGGGCTCACCGTGCCCGCGGAGGCGTCCACCGGGCCCGCGCTGCCGATGCCGACGGCCCGCGCCCTGCTCCACAGCTGGGAGACGGTCAGCTCGCCGATCACGTCCTCGACGGCACGCATGACGGTGTCGCCGTCCTCCTGCGCGGGCGTCGCGCGCTGGGCACGCAGGAGGATCCGGCCGTGGCCGTCCACCAGCGCTCCGGCGATCTTGGTGCCGCCGATGTCGAGCGCGGCCACGAGGTCGGTGTGCATCTGAGTCAGGTCTCCCGGTGAACCTTGAGAAAAGGGGCAGGCCGGTCTCGCGGTGGGGGCGCAGGCCGTAGATTGCGGTGGACAGTGTCTCCCGCATCTGACAACGTTGTCCAGGCTCTATGCTCGACGCCACATCCTCATACCACCCCATGGACCGTCGCATCCCCGTGGACGACAGGACAGGACAGCGCATCGTGCCCGAGACCGCCCGCCGCTCCGAGAACCGCTACGGCAACCGGCCGACCATGAAAGACGTGGCGGCGCGTGCCGGAGTAGGACTGAAAACGGTCTCGCGTGTAGTCAACGGCGAGCCGGGGGTCACCCCGGACACCGAGCGGCGCGTCCAGGAGGCCATCGACGCACTGGGCTTCCGCCGCAACGACAGCGCGCGGGTGCTGCGCAAGGGCCGCACGGCCAGCATCGGCCTCGTCCTGGAGGACCTCGCGGACCCCTTCTACGGCCCGCTGAGCCGCTCGGTCGAGGAGGTGGCCCGCGCCCATGGCGCCCTGCTGATCAACGGCTCCAGCGCCGAGGATCCGGACCGCGAGCAGGAGCTGGTCCTCGCCCTGTGCGCGCGCCGAGTGGACGGGCTGGTGGTCATCCCGGCGGGGGACGACCACCGCTATCTGGAGCCCGAGATAAAGGCGGGCGTCGCCACGGTGTTCGTGGACCGCCCGGCCGGAAGGATCGACGCCGACGTCGTACTGTCGGACAGCTTCGGCGGCGCCCGCGACGGTGTCGCCCACCTCATCGCCCACGGCCACCGCCGGATCGGCTTCATCGGCGACATGCCGCGCATCCACACCGCCGCCGAGCGGCTGCGCGGCTACCGCGCCGCCATGGAGGACGCGGGCATACCGGTCGAGGACGCGTGGATGTCCCTCGGTGTCACCGACCCGACGCGGGTGCGGAAGGCGGCCGAGGACATGCTCTCCGGCCCCTCCCCCGTCACCGCGGTCTTCGCCGGCAACAACCGCGTCACCGTCACGGTCGTCCGGGTGATCGCCGAGCGCGGCCGACCGGTCGCCCTCGTCGGCTTCGACGACATCGAACTCGCCGACCTCCTCCAGCCCGGCGTCACCGTCGTCGCCCAGGACGCCGCCGCCCTCGGCCGCACCGCCGCCGAACGCCTCTTCCGCCAGCTCGACGGCACCCTCATCACCCCGGAACGCATCGAACTGCCCACGCGGCTGATCACCCGCGGCTCGGGAGAACTGCCGCCGGCGGGCTGAGCACACCGGTGCCGGGCCCTCCCCGTGCGAGCGCCCTCTCCTGTACCCACGCAATCCCGTCTCGCACAGGCTTCGTGGTGAACGTACGCCTGCGCGGTCGGCTCGATGAGTGGGCCGGGCGGATCGGCGTGCGGCGGGACGGACCGCTTTCGGCGGACGCGACCACGCGGCGGAGCCGCACATGCGGCAGCCTCGCCCGGTGTCGTAGCCCCGCGCCGCCTTCCGCGCTCCCTAGCTGCCCGAGATCGTCAGATCTCCCCGCCGCGGCGCCGCAAATCCCTCGAGGTCGGCGCGGGTGAGACCGGTCAGCCGGGCGACCTCGGCGATGTCGAGGGCACCGCAGTCCAGGCCGCGCAGCAGGTAGCCGCTGAGGGCCTTGGCGGTGGCGGGTTCGTCCATGACGTCGCCGCCGACGTGGCCCGCGTACCGGGCGAGGCGGGCCGCGGCCTGCTCGTAGCCCTCGCGGTAGAAGGCGAAGACGGCCGCGTAGCGGGTCGGGATGTGGCCGGGGTGCATGTCCCAGCCCTGGTAGTAGGCGCGGGCCAGGGCGCGGCGGGTCAGGCCGTAGTGCAGCCGCCAGGCGTCGTGGACCTTCTCGGTGGGACCGACCGGCAGGACGTTCGTGGAGCCGTCCGAGACGCGTACGCCGGTGCCGGCCGCCGCGACCTGCATGATCGCCTTGGCGTGGTCGGCGGCCGGGTGGTCGCTGGCCTGGTAGGCGGCGGAGACACCGAGACAGGCGCTGTAGTCGAAGGTGCCGTAGTGAAGGCCGGTGGCGCGGCCCTCGGCGGCCTGGATCATACGGGCGACGGTCGCGGTGCCGTCGGTGGCGAGGATGGACTGGCTGGTCTCGATCTGGATCTCGAAGCCGATCCGACCGGGCTCGATGCCGCGCGCCTTCTCGAACTCCTCCAGGAGCCGCACCATCGCGGTGACCTGCTCCGCGTACGTCACCTTCGGCAGCGTCAGCACGAGCCCCTCGGGCAGACCGCCGGCCTCCATCAGGCCGGTGAGGAAGATGTCGAGGGTGCGGATGCCGCGGTCGCGGACCGGAGACTCCATGCACTTCATGCGGATGCCCATGTACGGGGCCGCCGTGCCGTTCTCGTACGCCTCGGCGATCAGCCGGGCCGCGCGGGCCGCCGCCTCGTCCTCCTCGGCGTCGGGGCGCGGGCCGTAGCCGTCCTCGAAGTCGACGCGCAGGTCCTCGATGGGCTCCCGCTCCAGCTTGGCCCGTACGCGGTCGTAGACGGGCCCGGCGAGGTCGTCGGTGAGGCCGAGGACGGCGGCGAAGGAGGCGGCGTCCGGGGCGTGCTCGTCCAGGGCGGCGAGGGCCCGGTCGCCCCAGGAGCGGACGGTGTCGGCGGCGAACGCGTCACCGGGGACGTACACGGTGTGGACGGGCTGCCGGGTGCCGGGGTCTCCGGGGTAGCGGCGCTCCAACTCGGCGTCGACCGGGGCGAGGGAGTCGCTGATCTCCTCGCTGACGGCGCCCGCGAGGCTCGTCGCCACCTTCTCCTGCTGACCCTGACCCATTCCCACACCCTCCTGTTTTCCGCTACACGGAATCAACAATCCGTATAGTGAAGTTAATAGGCGGCCTCGACCTGCGTCAATGGTCCCCCGAAACCGGCCGGGGCCGCGCGGTGATGATCACCACGCGGCCCCGGCGGACAGACGAGTCGACGGATCAGCCCTTGCGGGACTTGATCTCCTCGGTGAGCTGCGGGACGACCTCGAAGAGGTCGCCGACCACGCCGTAGTCGACCAGGTCGAAGATCGGGGCCTCGGCGTCCTTGTTGATCGCCACGATCGTCTTCGAGGTCTGCATACCGGCGCGGTGCTGGATCGCACCGGAGATACCGGAGGCGATGTACAGCTGCGGGGAGACGGACTTGCCCGTCTGGCCGACCTGGTTGGTGTGCGGGTACCAGCCGGCGTCGACGGCGGCGCGCGAGGCGCCCACGGCCGCACCGAGGGAGTCGGCGAGCGACTCGATGATCGAGAAGTTCTCGGCGCCGTTGACACCACGGCCGCCGGAGACCACGATCGCGGCCTCGGTCAGCTCGGGGCGGCCGGTCGACTCGCGCGGGGTACGAGCGGTGACCTTGGTGCCGGTGGCCTTCTCGGAGAAGGAGACCGCGAGGGCCTCGACGGCGCCGGCGGCCGGGGCGGCCTCCACGGGAGCCGAGTTGGGCTTGACCGTGATGACCGGAGTGCCCTTGGCGACACGGGACTTGGTGGTGAAGGACGCGGCGAACGCGGACTGCGTGGCCACCGGACCCTCATCGCCGGCCTCCAGGTCGACGGCGTCGGTGATGATGCCGGAGCCGATACGCAGCGCCAGGCGGGCGGCGATCTCCTTGGCCTCGGCGGAGGACGGCAGCAGCACGGCGGCCGGCGAGACGGCCTCGTACGCGGCCTGCAGCGCGTCCACCTTCGGTACGACCAGGTAGTCGGCGTACTCGGCGGCGTCGTGCGTGAGGACCTTGACCGCGCCGTGCTCGGCGAGCGCGGCGGCGGTGTTCTCGGCACCCGAGCCGAGGGCGACGGCGACGGGCTCACCGATGCGGCGGGCCAGCGTCAGCAGTTCAAGGGTGGGCTTGCGGACGGCACCGTCCACGTGGTCGACGTAGACGAGAACTTCAGCCATGGGATTGCTCTCCTGCGGATTGCGAAGTCTGAGGGGCGGTAAGGGGTTTGGGCCTTGGACGCTGCGTCAGTCCGGGGAACCCCCGGACGCCCAGCAGCTAGATGAACTTCTGGCCCGCGAGGAACTCAGCGAGCTGCTTGCCGCCCTCGCCCTCGTCCTTGACGATCGTGCCGGCGGTGCGCGCCGGGCGCTCGGCCGCGGAGTCCACGACGGTGTGGGCGCCGCCGAGGCCGACCTCGTCCGCCTCGATCTCCAGGTCTTCCAGGTCCCAGGACTGAACCGGCTTCTTCTTGGCGGCCATGATGCCCTTGAAGGAGGGGTAACGCGCCTCACCCGACTGGTCGGTGACCGACACGACGGCCGGGAGGGACGCCTCCAGCTGCTCGGAGGCGGAGTCGCCGTCGCGGCGGCCCTTGACGACGCCGTCATCGACAGAGACTTCGGAGAGCAGCGTGACCTGCGGGACACCCAGGCGCTCGGCCAGCAGGGCGGGGACCACGCCCATGGTGCCGTCGGTGGAGGCCATGCCGGAGATGACCAGGTCGTAGCCGGCCTTCTCGATCGCCTTCGCCAGCACCAGCGAGGTGCCGATGGCGTCGGTGCCGTGGAGGTCGTCGTCCTCGACGTGGATGGCCTTGTCCGCGCCCATGGACAGCGCCTTGCGCAGCGCGTCCTTGGCGTCCTCGGGGCCCACGGTCAGCACGGTGATCTCGGCGTCGTCCGCATCCTCGGCGATCTGCAGCGCCTGCTCGACGGCGTATTCGTCGAGCTCGGACAGCAGGCCGTCCACGTCGTCACGGTCGACGGTCAGGTCATCGGCGAAGTGCCGGTCGCCAGTGGCGTCGGGCACGTACTTCACAGTGACAACGATCCTCAAGCTCACGCCGGCTCTCCTACTGCATCGTCATTTCTGGGCTGCCTGCTTTCAGGCAGCATAGGCGCCTGAAGCGGCCGTTTCCGGTCGGGGCGGCCCGCGCTCCGAACGAAATATTACTCGTCAGTACACCCATTGCGTGCCCACTAAGCAAGCGCTTTGAACTGTGACCTTGGCAACGCTGTGTAACCGCCGAGTAGGACCGACGAGTAACTTCAGTCGCGCAGGCCGTTGAAGCGCCCCTGGTGATACAGGAGCGGACGGCCCGCGCCGGAGGGGTCGCCGAGAAGGACCTCGGCCAGGACGATCCGGTGATCCCCGGCGGGCACCCGCGCGACGACACGGCACACGAGCCAGGCGAGGACGTCGTCGAGGACGGGCACGTCTTCGGGCCCCGTACGCCAACGGGTGGGCGCGCCGAAGCGGTCGGCGCCGCTCCTGGCGAAGGTGGCGGCCAGCTCCTGCTGGTGTTCGCCGAGTATGTGCACGCCGATGTGATCCGACTCGGATATCGCCGGCCAGCTGGAGGCGCCGAGGCCGACGCCGAAGGAGACGACCGGCGGCTCGGCGGAGACCGATGTGAGCGAGGTGGCGGTGAAGCCGACGGGGCCCCCAGCGCCGGGGGCCGTGATCACGGCGACACCGGCGGCGTGCCGCCGGAAGACGGAGCGCAGCAGGTCGGGAGAGGCGAGCTGAGGGGTGCCGAGGTCGGGCGTGGCCGTCATGGAATTGTCCTTCTGCGAGAGGTGACGAGCGGATGATCCGTGGCTGCTCAACAGCCGGGACACCGCGCGCTCGCGGTACGGGCCAGGTCCACGTGGACGCGCTCGAAGAGAAGGAGTTCCGGGGGCATACGGTCAGGCTGACGATAGGTGGTGCGTGCAGTCAAGTGTGTACCGGCATCTGGGAGATGCCTCACCACGATCGCCACGTCAGACGGCCTCTCCCAGCGCCGCGATGACATCCGCCTTGCGCGGCTGCCCCGTTGCCCTCCGCACGATCCGACCGTCCGCGTCGAGCACGAGGACGGTCGGGGTCTTGAGGATGTCGAGTTCGCGTACGAGGTCGAGGTGGTCCTCGGCGTCGATCTCCACGTGTGACACGCCCGGGACCATGTCGGCCACCTCGGTGAGTACCCGCCGAGTCGCCCGGCAGGGCGCGCAGAAGGCGCTGGAGAACTGGACGAGCGTGGCCCGTGCGCCGAGCCCCTCCCCCAACTCGGCCGCGCCGAGCCGCTTTCCACCGTCGCGCCCGCGCACTCTCACCCTCCCGCTCCGCCGCCGATGCAGCACTCCGTACGCGCTCGCCACCGCGAGCACCGCCGCACACACCACAACTCCGGTCATTCACTGCACAACCATTTACGAGACCGCAAAGATTCCCCGCTCCCCGGATCACCTTCCGTACGGAATGCTTGATTCATGGACATCGATGTGAGGGGACCGCGGTTCGGTGCGGCCGTGACGACCGTCGTACTGGCGGCCGTGCTGATCACCGGCAGCGTGTGGGTACTGGCGTGGCAGACGCTGGCGTTCGCGCTGGGCGCGTCGGGCGGCGTGGCGCGCTCTCCGTACGGCTGGCTGTTCAGGAAGGCCGTACGGCCGCGTCTGGGGCCGCCCACGGAGTTCGAGGCGCCGCAGCCGCCGCAGTTCGCGCAGGCGGTCGGGCTCGTGTTCGCGGTGGTGGGACTGATCGGCTACACGGCGGGTCCGCAGTGGCTGGGGCTCGCGGCGACCGGCTGCGCGCTCGCGGCCGCGTTCCTCAACGCCGCCTTCGGATACTGCCTGGGCTGCGAGATGTACCTGATCGTGCGTCGGGTGGCGGTACGCGCGGAGTAAAAGCGGCTTAAAAGTACGAGGTGGATCAAGTGATGGACGTGACAAGGATCTCGCGCCTCTCGGGCACCAGGACTGGCTACTCGTCCGTTCTTGGGGCACGATCTGCGCAATGCCGTAAACCTACGGCTGCGTAACTTTCCCGCCGGGAGCCCCCTTTCCCCGGCAGAGAGAAGGGTCCACCCCGTCCATGGCAGAGCTTGTCTACCGTCCCGTCGTCGGTCTCGCCCAAACGTTGTTCAAGGCCTGGGACCTCAAGATCGACTGCAAGGGATCGGAGAACATTCCGCGCTCGGGCGGCGCCGTGCTGGTGAGCAATCACATCAGCTACCTGGACTTCATCTTCGACGGCATGGCCGCTCTGCCGCAGAAGCGCCTCGTGCGTTTCATGGCGAAGGAGTCGGTCTTCCGGCACAAGATCTCCGGTCCGCTCATGCGCGGCATGAAGCACATCCCGGTGGACCGTAAGCAGGGCGAGAAGGCGTATCAGCACGCGCTGGATTCGCTGCGCTCCGGCGAGATCATCGGCGTCTTCCCCGAGGCGACCATTTCGCAGTCCTTCACTCTGAAGAGCTTCAAGTCGGGTGCCGCGCGCATGGCCCAGGAGGCCGGCGTCCCGCTGATCCCGATGGCGCTGTGGGGCACCCAGCGGCTGTGGACCAAGGGCCACCCGCGCAACTTCAAGCGCAGCCACACCCCGATCACCATTCGGGTGGGCGAGCCGGTGGAAGCACCCCAGGACCAGTACGCGGGCGCCATCACGCGGCGGCTGCGCGAGCGTGTCCAGGAGCTCCTGGAGGCCGCACAGCGCGCCTATCCCGTCCGCCCCAAGGGTCCGGACGACACCTGGTGGATGCCGGCCCACCTCGGCGGCACGGCTCCGACCCCCGAGCAGGTGCGCGCGGCCGAGGCGCGCTGAGCCTTCGTCTGCGACGCGACGGTGGCGCGCAGAATCGTCACGCCCGGCGCGACGGCGGCGCGCGCAATCGTCACCCCAGGCGCGAGCGTGGCGCTCTGAGTCGCCGCACCGGCGCCACCGCAGCCCGCTGAACCGTCACTCCGGCGCGTGCACGGTGATCCGCGCCCCGGGGCTGAACTTCTCGAGCAGCTCAGCGAGTTCGGCGCCGGCGGTCTCCACGTCGGCGACCGGCATCGGCGCCAGGCTCTCAAGGAGGAAGATCGCCGACACGGACGCTTCCGTGAGCCGTGTGCGCGGCCCTTGGCGCCAGTTCCAGCGACGGCAGGTCACACCCGCGTCGTCGCGCCACACCACCTCGCCCGCGTCAGGGTGCTCGACGACCTCCGCGCCGCCCGCGACGGTCACGAACTCCTCGTGGCCCGTGGCGCGCACGAGCCGCATAGCGCCCTGGACGCGGTCGGCATCCTCACCGCCGACCGGGATCAGGTGGGCGACGCTGATCGCGTTGTAGACGTCGACCAGGGCGTTGATCCGGGGCAGTCCCGTATCGGAGAGGGCGCGCTTGGCCAGCGCCTCGGCCGAGTTGCGGGTGCGCGACGGCTTGGAACCGAACGTCGTGTACACCTCCCGCCAGGCCGCCATGTGCGGGTCCTCCTGCGGAGCGCGACCGTCCAGTCGTACGGCCAGACGGCGGGCCGCGTCGTCGAGCAGCACCGAAGTCCCCTCGGTGCTGGGCCCGTTGACGAGCCCATACGCCTCGATGGCGACGTGGGTGAAACCGGGTGCGAGGGCACGCACCTCGTCGGACACGGTGAGCGTGAGAGTCATCGTCTGCCTCGCCTCAGAGTGCGGTGGGAAGCGTCTTCCACAGGGACGGCCGGTCGGGGGCGGCCTTGAGAACGCCCAGCACGGCCGGGTGAGGTTCAGCATACAACACCGGGTAGTCCAACTCATTGGACTGAAGGTCGGGCGTGAAGGCCAGCCGCTCACCGTCGAGGGAGAACTGGGCATCGACGCCCGGCTTGTTGCCCCGGGGGTCCTGCCGGTGCCAGGCGCCGTTGAACCGTACGGCGACGAGCCCGTGCACCTCGTCGAACTTCTGATAGCACAACGCCGTCGGGATGTCCTCCGCCCGCAGCAGCGCCGCCAGGGCATGGGCCTTGGCGTAGCAGATGCCGGTGCGCTGCTCCAGGACGTCGGAGGCCCGCCAGGTGACCCGCAGATCACCGGAGTCCTGCGAGTGCGGAATGGTGTCGCGCACGAATTCGAACGCCGACCGTGCATAGGCATACGAGTCGGCGGCGCTCCTGGCGAGACGCGCGGCCGTCTCCCGTACGACCGGGTGATGATGGTCGACGACCTCGTCGGCGGCCAGGTAAGCGGACAGATCAGCGGTGTTCTGGATCAGCTCCATGGCCGTAGAGCATAGGAATGCGATCACCCGAGAGTCAATGATTTTTCAGGTGACCGCATATCTATGCATGACCCGGTGAGGGCCGAAGCAGGTGCCCTACTGGTGGGCCATCTCCTCCTTGAGCGCCGCCACGAACCCGTCGACGTCGTCCTCGGTCGTGTCGAAGGAGCACATCCAGCGGACGTCGCCCGCGGCCTCGTCCCAGAAGTAGAAGCGGAAGCGCTTCTGCAGGCGCTCGCTCACGTCGTGCGGCAGGCGCGCGAAGACCGCGTTGGCCTGCACCGGGTGGAGGATCTCCACACCGTGCACCGCGCGCACGCCCTCGGCGAGGCGTTGCGCCATCTCGTTGGAGTGACGGGCGTTGCGCAGCCACAGGTCCTTGGCGAGCAGCGCCTCCAGCTGCACGGAGACGAAGCGCATCTTGGAGGCGAGTTGCATGGACAGCTTGCGCAGATGCTTCATGTGGCTGACGGCGTCCTGGTTGAGGACGACGACGGCCTCGCCGAACAGCGCGCCGTTCTTGGTGCCGCCCAGCGACAGGATGTCCACCCCGACCGCGTTGGTGAACGTCCGCATCGGGACGTCCAGGGAGGCGGCCGCATTGGATATCCGGGACCCGTCCAGATGGACCTTCATGCCGTGCGCGTGGGCGTGCTCACAGATCGCGCGGATCTCGTCGGGCGTGTAGAGGGTGCCCAGCTCGGTGCTCTGGGTGATCGAGACGACCTGCGGCATCGCGCGGTGCTCGTCGTCCCAGCCGTACGCCTGCCGGTCGATCAGCTCGGGTCTGAGCTTGCCGTCTGGCGTGGGCACCGTGAGCAGCTTGAGGCCGCCCATGCGCTCGGGGGCGCCGCCCTCGTCGACGTTGATGTGCGCGCTCTCCGCGCAGATCACCGCGCCCCAGCGGTCGGTGACCGCCTGGAGCGCGACGACGTTCGCGCCCGTGCCGTTGAAGACCGGGAAGGCCTCCGCGGTCGCACCGAAGTGGCTGCGGATGATCCGCTGCAGACTCTCGGTGTAGTCGTCCTCGCCGTACGCGACCTGGTGCCCGCCGTTGGCCAGGGCTATGGCGGCGAGCACCTCGGGGTGGGCCCCCGCGTAGTTGTCGCTGGCGAAGCCGCGCACGGCCGGGTCGTGGTGACGCCGGGCATCGGTCTTCGGAGGGTTCACGGCTTCTCGGTCAGCCACAGACGGTTTCCGTTCACTTCACCGGCGGGCCGGTCCCAGACGTCGGCGATGGACTCGGCCAGATCCTTGACGTCCGTGAAGCCCGCGAACTTCGCGTTCGGGCGCTCGGCGCGCATGGCGTCGTGCACCAGTGCCTTGACCACCAGGATGACAGCCGCGGAAGTCGGCCCCTGCGCACCCCCGGCCTTGCGGAAGTAGTCGGCCATGGCCAGCGTCCACGCCTCGGCGGCGGCCTTGCCCGCGGCGTAGGCGGCGTTGCTCGCGCTGGGCTTGCTCGCGCCCTCGGCGCTGATCAGGACGTACCGGCCGCGGTCGCTGCGCTGCAACGCCTCGTGGAAGGCGAGGGAGGTGTGCTGCACGGTGCGGATGAGCAGCAACTCCAGGAAGTCCCAGTCGTCGAGGCTCGTCTTGGTGAAGGTCTCGCTGCCGCGCCAGCCGCCGACGAGGTGGACCAGGCCGTCGACGCGACCGAAGTCCTTCTCGATACGGGCGGCCCAGTCGCGGGTCGACTGCAGGTCGAGCAGGTCGACCGTGTCCCCGACGACGGTGGCGCCGCCGTGCCCGTAGCGGGCCGCGTCCACGGCCTCCGCGAGCCGCTCGGGGTCGTTGTCCGAGCCGACGACGGTCGCGCCCGCGTCGGCGAGCCTGGCAAGCGTCGCGCGTCCGGCGGGTCCACCCGCGCCCGCCACCGCGATCACCGCACCGCTGAGAGACCCGTTCCTCATCTTCTTCGCCTCCTGAGCGTCCATGGTCCGGGCGCTCACGCGGCGACCCGCTCGGCGTTCGCCGCGGTGATGCCCTTGGTGGAGGCGATCACGTTCTTCAGCTTCTTGGAGAGCGCCTCATAGAACATGCTCAGCGGAAACTCGTCCGGGAGCACGTCGTCCACGAGCTTACGCGGGGGCTGGGTCAGGTCGAGGGCGTCCGGACCCTTGGCCCAGCGGGAGCCGGGATGCGGGGCGAGGTAGGTGGAGACCAGCTCGTACGCCTTGAACCAGTGGACGAGCTTGGGGCGGTCGATGCCGGCCCGGTAGAGGTCCTCGATCTCGGCGCACAGCTGGTTGGTGACCTGCGGGGCGCGCTGCCAGTCGATGTGCAGCTTGTTGTCGGTCCAGCGGACGACATCGTGCTTGTGCAGGTAGGCGAAGAGCAGCTGGCCGCCGAGGCCGTCGTAGTTGCGGACGCGCTCGCCGGTCACCGGGAAGCGGAACATCCGGTCGAAGAGCACCGCGTACTGCACGTCACGGCCTTGCGGGAATCCGTCGTCCGCCAGCTTCACGGCCTCCTTGAAGGCGGTGAGGTCGCAGCGCAGCTCCTCGAGGCCGTACATCCAGAACGGCTGGCGCTGCTTGATCATGAACGGGTCGAAGGGCAGGTCGCCGTGGCTGTGGGTGCGGTCGTGGACCATGTCCCACAGCACGAATGCCTGCTCGCAGCGCTCCTGGTCGTGGACCATGGCCGCGATGTCCTCAGGCAGCTGGAGGTCCAGGATGTCCACGGCGGCGTCGGTGACGGCACGGAAGCGGGCGGCCTCGCGGTCGCAGAAGATGCCGCCCCAGCTGAAGCGCTCGGGCGCCTCGCGCACCGCGATGGTCTCCGGGAAGAGAACGGCCGAATTGGTGTCGTAGCCCGCGGTGAAGTCCTCGAACGTGATGCCGCAGAACAGCGGGTTGTCGTAGCGGGTGCGCTCCAGTTCGGCCAGCCACTCGGGCCACACCATGCGCAGGACGACTGCTTCGAAGTTGCGGTTCGGGTTGCCGTTCTGCGTGTACATCGGGAAGACGACCAGGTGCTGGAGGCCGTCCTCGCGGTCCGCCGCGGGCTGGAAGGCCAGCAGCGAGTCGAGGAAGTCGGGCACCTGGAAGCCGTCGTCGGCCCAGCGCCGCAGATCCTTCACGAGCGCCTCGTGGTACGCGGCGTCGTGCGGCAGCAGCGGGGCGAGCCGCTCGATCGCGTCTATGGCACGGCGTACGGCCAGCTCGGCGTCGGAGGCGTCGGGCGCGCCCTCCGCCTCGAAGTCGATGGAGCCGTCCTTGGACTGCCAGGGCCGGATCTCCTCCACGGCATCCTTGAGCACGGGCCATGCCGGGTGCTCCACCACCCTGCCCACGGGAGGAACCCGCCCCTCCGTACCCGCTTGCACAAGAATTTCCGTCATGTCCCATCCTCTACAGGAGAACCTCGCGTATGGACACCGTATGTAAGTGAGGTTCCCTCCCGCAAGGGGAGACTCTGGAGATTATCCTGCGCCACCCCCACCTTCACCGCTCTTTTTCCTGCCGGACACCGTGGAGGCGATTACTTCCGCTACGCGCCGCTGGGCGTCACGGGCGTCCTCAAGAAGCTCGGGGAAGCCGAAGAATCCGTGGAACATGCCCGGGTAGTCACTCTCGGTGACCCGTCCACCGGACGTCCGCAGCTTCGCGGCATACGCCCGCCCCTCCTCGCGGAGCGGATCGAAACCCGCCGTGACGATGTGGGCGGGCGGCAGGTGGTGCAGATCGGCCAGGAGAGGCGAGGCGTTCGGGTGCGCCCGGTCGTCGGCGGGACCGAAGTACTGCTCGACGAACCAACGGCCGTGGGAGGGCGTGAGGAAATACCCCGGGCCGTTCCAGTCGGGCGATGCCTCGCGCGGGCGCGCGTCGGTCGCGGGATAGACGAGCACCTGGAGCGCGAGCGCCGGGCCGCCCCGGTCGCGGGCGGTCAGCGCGGCGACGGCCGCGAGGTTCCCGCCGGCGCTGTCGCCCGCGACCACCAACGCACCGGAGTCCTGGCCCAGTTCACCGACGTGCCGCGCGGCCCAGCACAGCGCCGCGTACGCGTCGTCGACGGCCGCGGGGAAGCGGGCCTCGGGCGCGAGCCGGTAGTCGACCGACACGACGACCGCGCCGGCGTCCCGGCACAGGGCGCGCGCGATGGGGTCGTGCGTGTCCAGGCCGCCGATGGTCCATCCGCCGCCGTGGAAGAAGACGACGGTGGGGCGGGGGGTGGGCGGCTGCGGGAGATCCGGCCGCGGCCGATAGATCCGTACCGGAATCTCCGGCGCCCCCTGCGGACCCGGTATCGCGCGGTCCTCGACCCGGTCCACGGCAGGCGGCTCGAAGGGCCAGGCGGGTGCGGCGGCCAGGATGCGGCGGGCCTCGGCCGCGTCGGTGACGGCGCCTCCCAGATCCGGGAAGTGGGCCCTGATGGCCCCGATGAGGGCGAGGACGTCGGGCGCGGGCTCGTGGGGCATCGCGGGACCTCTCCGGAGCGGACGGATGAAAGCCCTTGTCGGGCAGGGACATGACTAGCCATCAGTCCTCGAAGTGGCAAGGGCGGCGGCCCGGTCAACCGTCATGGGACTCGCCCACCGGGGAGTGACCCGTCCCGGCGGTTCGAGGCAGCTCTCCCCTGCCGGACACCCCCATTGCCCCGCGTACGAACGGGTACATCGCACACCGGGGCCATTAGGCTGCGGCCTGCCGCGTGGACGCCCCCGTCGGAGACCACGCGCGAGCCGAGCCGCCGTCGACGGAAGCGAGTCGAATCTTGAACTTCCTCACCATCGGTCATCGCGGAGTGATGGGTATCGAACCCGAGAACACGCTCCGTTCCTTCATCGCCGCCCAGCACGCGGGCCTCGACCTGATCGAACTCGATCTGCATCTGAGCAAGGACGGCGCCCTCGTCGTCATGCACGACGCCGAAGTGGACCGTACGACCGACGGCTCGGGGCCGATCGCCGAGAAGACCCTCGCCGAGCTGCGGGCGCTGGACGCGGGGCGCGGTGAGCGCGTCCCCGTGTTCGACGAGGTGCTGGACGCCGTGCGGACGCCGCTGCAGGCGGAGATCAAGGATGTGGCGGCGGCCAGGGCGCTGGCCGAGGTCATGCACCGGCGGGATCTGGTGGGCCGGGTCGAGGTGTCGTCGTTCCACGACGAGGCGCTCGCCGAGATCGCCCGGCTGGTGCCGGGCGTCCGCACCGCGCTCATCGCGAGCCGCTTTGGCATCGATGTCGTGGACCGCGCCACGGAGGTCGGCGCCGCGACCGTGTGCCTCAACATCCGCAGGCTGACTCTGGAGATCGTCGAGCACGCCCGCAAGGCCGACCTGCGGATCATCGGCTGGGTGGTGAACACCCAGGACCAGCTGCGGCTGGTGCGCGCCCTGGAGCTGGACGGCGCGACCACCGACTACCCCGAGATCAAGCGCACCGGACGCTTCACGGCGTAGCGAACGGCGCAGGTCCCTCCACCGGGGAACACCTATGCCAGCGGCTTGACCAGCAGCTCGAACTGCAGGTCGTCACGCTGCGGAATACCGAAGCGCTCGTCGCCGTACGGGAAGGGCGTCATCTTTCCCGTACGGCGGTAGCCGCGCCGCTCGTACCAGGCGATGAGGTCGTCGCGTACGGAGATCACGGTCATGTGCATCTCCGTGACGCCCCACGTCTCACGGGCCGTCCGCTCCGCCTCCGCGATGATCACCTTGCCGAGGCCCTCGCCCTGCAGCGCGGGGCTGACCGCGAACATGCCGAAGTAGGCGTGGTCACCGCGGTGTTCGAGCTGGCAGCAGGCGGCGACCGTGCCGTCCCGCTCGACGGTCAGAAGGCGGCTGTCGGGCGCCTTGATGACCGCCAGCACGCCCTCGGGGTCGGTCCGCTGCCCTTGGAGGATGTCCGCCTCCGTGGTCCAGCCGGACCGGCTCGAGTCGCCCCGGTACGCGGACTCGATCAGCGCGACCAGGACGTCCACGTCGCCGTCGGCGGCGTCGCGAAAGGTCAGTCCGGTGGAGGCGGCGGTGTCCATGGAGCGTTTCTCCGTTCAGTGGCGCGGCTGCGGCACCGAAGAGCCTAACCCTCCCCTAGGCTGCGGATGCATGGTGCATGTACTGAGCAGCCGGACCCTCCTGCGCCCCACCGACCCGGAGCGTTCCCGTGTCTTCTACGGCGAGCAGCTGGGCCTCGCCGTCTACCGCGAGTTCGGTACGGGCCCCGAGCGCGGGACCGTCTACTTCCTCGGCGGCGGCTTCCTGGAGGTCGCGGGGCGGTCGGCGACCCCGCCCTCCCCCGCGCTCAAGCTGTGGCTCCAGGTACCGGACGCGACGGCGGCCCACGAGGAGCTGACGGCCGCCGGGGTCCAGGTGGTGCGCCCGCCGGTGCGGGAGCCGTGGGGGCTGATCGAGATGTGGATCGCGGATCCGGACGGCACCGAGATCGTGATCGTCGAGGTCCCCGGAGATCATCCCCTGCGCTACCGGCCCTGAGGTGTCCCTCACCCCGTCACCTTCTCGCCCGGATGGCTCGTGCTGCGACCCGGGATTAGCGTTCTGAGGGGACTCGCAGCGGAAGGAACGCCATGAAGCTCGACAGGCCGGTGACCGGCGGACCCTGCTGGACGGAGCTGGCGACCAGTGATCTGGAGGCGGCCAAGCGCTTCTACGCCGATCTGTTCGGCTGGCGCCCGGAGACGGATCCGCGCCAGGAGGCGGGCGGCTACACGATCGCGCACCTCGGGGACGCCGCGGTCGCGGCGATCTCCCCGCTGTACCAGGACTCGCAGCCCGTCGCCTGGAACGTGTCGTTCGCCGTCGCCGACGCGGACGCCGCCGTACGGGCGGTGCAGGATGCCGGCGGCACGGTCGTCCTCGGCCCGATGGACGTGTTCGACGTGGGCCGTTTCGCGGTCGCCTTCGACCCCGATGGCGCGGCCTTCCAGCTGTGGCAGGCGCGGGCCTTTCCCGGGGCGGGCCTGTTCAACGCTCCGGGCGCGCTGGGCTGGGTGGAGCTGCTGACCCGGGCGCCGGACCGGGTCACGGAGTTCTACACCCGGGTGTTCGGCTGGACCGTCAACGCCTCGGAGGAGTACACCCAGTGGGGCATCGACGGCGCCGACTTCGGCGGCATGCTGACGATGGACGAGAAGTTCCCGCACGAGGTCCCCTCGCACTGGCTGCCGTACTTCGCCGTCGAGGACGTGGACGCCACGGCGAACGCCGCCGTCGGCGCGGGCGGCAGCATGCTCATGGAACCCACCTCGGTACCGGACGGCCCACGCATCGCGGTGCTGCGGGACCCGCAGGGAGCGGTGTTCGGGATCCATGTGGCGGGCGAGGAGGGCTGACGGGGTACGCCGGCTCCCGTAGTTCCCTCGCTTCATCGGCGTGAGCTGGTGGATGCCGTGCCGTGTGCCCGGATCGGCGAATCCGTGCGGGCAGCCGGAGGGGACGTACATCAGGCTGCCCGCCGCCCCGGAGGACCTTCTGCCCGCTGCCGGACTTCCAGGTCTGCCAGTCGCCGGGCGTCCGGACGCGCGGCTCGGAGGCCGGCATGCCGAGTCGCCGTCGAGGAGGAGGAACAACTCCTCGGCTTCGTCGTGGACGTGAGATGTCAGGCCACTGGTGTCACCTCCACCTGGTCGATGACGGGCGCGTAGGCGGAACGCTGCCGGAAGCGTGGGGACCCGGCGCCGTCGAAGTCGGGCAGTTCCTCGGCGGTGAAGGTCAAGGTGTTGGCCCCCTTCCGCAGCGTCACCGGAACGGTGAGATGCCAGAAGTTGTTGAAGTGGAAGGTGGTCGGGAAGAGCACGCGGCGCGGCGACTCCCCGTTGACGGAGAGGTCCGCGTGGCGGCAGACCGGGTCCGGGTTGTAGTGGGTGGCGGGGGTCTGCTCGCCGTTGGAGTAGCGGATGGGGAGGGCGTGCCGACCGGTGTGCGCGGCCGTGACGCTGAGGGTGAGCGCGTTGGCCGCTCCGTTGCCGATGCCGTCGACCGCCTTCCCGCCGGTGGCGAAGGTGAGGGCGCCGGTCACCTTCGCGCCGCCCGTGACCACGCCCTCTTCGGCGGCGTACACGGTGGTCTTCAGATGACCGCTCCCGGGTCCGACCCGCAGCCGGTCCAGGACGAGCAGGGCCGACGCGGCCGTGACGGTCAGCTTGTTGATGCCGCCGGACAGGAACAGCGGAATCCGGCCGATGCACCCCAGGTTCTCGCCGTTGACCGTCAAGGTGCCCTCGCCGCCGCCCAGTTGGCCGACCGACACGGTCGCCTCGCCGTCGGTCGCCGCGTGCACCCAGAAGGTGGCGGTGCCGCCGTGGGGCAGTACGACGGCACCCGGGCCGGAGGCCCCACGGTGGGCGTAACTCACCTGCGCCCCGCCGCCGAGGACCGCGTACTCGGCCTCGTACAGTGCGGGGGCCGTCACCTGCTCGTCGCGCAGCGCCAGGTCGATCCTGTCGATGACCGCGTCGCCTTTCGTCACGCCGAGGTCGGGATCCTGGGCGGCGAGCGTGAGGGTGTGCCTGCCCGCGGTCAGACGGACCCGGGTGTCGGTGTGGCCCCACACCGCCCGCTTGTAGCCGAGCGGCAGCCGCAGTTCCCGCGGGCCGGTGCCGTCGACGCGCAGGAAGACGTTGGTGGGGCCCTGCTCGGCGACCAGGTCGTCGAGGTTGTAGGAGTTGGCGAAGACGCTCAGGTCGTACGTCCCGTCCCGCGGGATCTCGACGGCGAAGGCGAGAACGCCGTCGGAACCGGTGCGCAGACCGCCGATGTGGTGGGTGCCGAAGGAGGCGAACCTGTCGACGTCGGAGGGCGATCCCTCGGGTCCGTTCCTCGCGTAACCGCCGCCCGTGTACGTGGCGTTCTCGGCCGCGTACGTCGCCCGCCGGCTCACCGAGGGCGGTACGAGTGCGGCACCTTTGCCGCCGGGCGAGAGGATGACCTCGTAGGCGGACATCTCCTGGAGGTCCGTCAGTGGCAGCGTCACCCTCCCTTCCAGGACGGACAGTTCGCGGTCCTGGAGGCGCAACGGCTGTGCGGAGGCGCCGACTTGGCCGGTCCACGGGATCTCGTGGAGCCGTACGTGCACGGTGTCGCCGAAGAGCTCGGCCGGTACATGCGCGAAGACGATGTCCGCGTCGCCGCTCTCACCGCCGAACAGGGCCCGGGCCTGCCGCTTGTCCCGGTCGAGGGTGGCGACGCCCTGGAGGGTGTACTGGATGTTGGGCCGGGGGGCGGTCACCCGGACCGTGTGGCCGGTCATCCGGCCGTACGCGTTGAACAGCCACCACTGGCCGTTTCCCTTGTTCGCCTCCACCGCCGAGTCGTTGAGGTTGCCGTCGATGTTCCAGTACGCCATGTCGGCGTCGATCTTCGACTCCTCGATGGCGGAGATCCACTGGACCATCTGGCCCGGCACGGACAAGTGGTAGTTGTGCGCGTACTCGTTGATGTTGACGGGCAGCGGACCGATCCCCAAGTGCCTTTCCGTCTCGCGATACTTGGCGACGTTGGTGCGGATAGCGGCAGGCGTGGACAGTTCGTGCCAGGTGATCACGTCGGGCAGCACGTCATGAGCCTTGGCGAACTCCAGGAAGCCGCTGACCTCTTCGTACAGGATGCTGGTGTTGGGGCCGGCGACGCGCGCGCCCGGGTGGAGGCGCTTGATGAGCCGGAAGGCGTCCTTCCAGGCGGCGAAGTAGTGGCGCGGGTCGGTGCGCCAGGAGATCCGGTTGTAGCTCCACTCCTGAGTCCCGAACATGTTGCCCTCGGGCTCGTTGAACGGCACGTACACCACATGGGACTTGTAGGCGCCCGTCGTCAGGACCTGCCGGACCTGCTTCTCGACCAGTGCCATGAAACCGGCGAGCCGCTCCTCCCCGGTGGCGCCGGGCCATTGATAGGGGAATCCGCGGTAGATGTCGGTCATGTAGATGTAGACGTCCCTGCCGCCGCAGTCGACGAAGGGCGCGAGGACGTCGAGCGCGTCGGCTCCGGGATGCTGGGTGCCGTCCTGGGCCTTGGTGGCCACCGTGCGGACGTACATGCCCTCGACGACATTGCGGCTGGGCACGCCGTCGCCGTACAGGCCGTAGAGAGTGCCGCTCGCGCCGCCGTGGAAGGGGCCGGTGTCGGTCCCCAGGTCGATGGTGAGCGCCACGCCGCAGTCCCCTCCCCGTGGCCTCGGCATTCCGCAAGGCCGATGGTTCGATACCTCGTACGCCGATCGCGATGCCGAACCGACGTGCCCGAACGTAGGAGGGGTTCGCGACTCGTGTCAACGGTCGGTCACCGTAAAGATGCTGACGGCCCTACGACGCGACGCGGCGGCGTACGGAGTCGGCCATCTCGGTGGACTCAGGCGCGCGGCAGGCCCAGTCGGCCTTCCAGCTGACCGAGCAACTCGCCGAGCAGTCCGGCCAGTTCGCGCTGCCGATCGAGGTCGACCCCGGACAGGACCGTCGTCTCGTACGCGAGCTGTTCGGGGAGGATGCCGTCGACGAGATCCCGCCCCTCGTCGGTCAGCCGGACGTGCGCGACCCGGCGGTCACGGGTGTCACCGCGCCGCTCGACCAGGCCGCGTTCAGTCAGCTGCTTGAGCCGCTTGGTGACGGCGGCACCGGAGGAGAACGTCTCTCGGGCGATCTCGCTGGGCGTCAATTCGTGCCCGGTGCGCCGCAGCGTCCCGAGGACGTCGAACTCGGGGCGGGTGAGCCCGGCCCGGCGCAGCGGGGCGTCCTCGGCCTGCTGAAGGAGCGCGGCACACCGGTTCACGCGACCGATCACCTCCATGGGCCCGGTGTCGAGATCGGGACGCACGGCCTGCCACTGCCGCACGACAGCGGCGACGGTGTCACCGGGCGTCGCGCGGCCGGCGGGGGGCGTCTCTGTGTCGTCCGCCTGTGGGGCCCCGGCGGGCGCTTGTGTCTCCGCCCGGCGCCCGGCGGGGGCGGCCGCTGCCTTCACCCCTTGGGCGGCGGGCTCCTCGGGTTCCACCGGTCCGAGGGTGGCGCCTTCCGTCTCCCTCTGGCGGGCGGCGGGATCCTTCACCTCCGCCCCTGCGGCGGCGGTGTCGTCCACGTCGCCCCGTCCCACGGAGGCATCCCCCGTCTGCACCCGCCCAACGCGCGCATCCTCCGTCTCCACCCGTCGGACAGGGGTCCCCTCGGGTTCCGCCCGCCCGTCCGCTCTCGTCATGCCGGTGTGCCCTCCAAGCAGTGCAGTCCCTGGCGTCGTACCGTCGCCGCGAGCGTACGATGTCCGGCCTGCTCCGCCCGCATGACCCGCTCCTGCGGCAGGGCGCGCTGCCACCATTCGCCGGCGGCGGCGTCGGCGGCGGCGCGCAGGTCGACGACGGCGGCGGCCAGGCTCCGGCGGGCGGACTCCAGCGCGCCAGGATCGGTGCGCTCTTCGGCCAGCAGGGCGGTGGCGTGCCCCCGGGCTCGCTCCACCGCGCTGAGGGCGTGCTCGATGCGGTCGCCGGCCCGCCGGTTGGTCACGGCGACCGCTGCGGCGAAGCCGACCAGCGCGCCCACGAGGGTGTCCACGACACGGTCGGTGATCAGCTGCTCGGGCTGCTGGAATCGCGTGAACTCGGTGATCAGCAGAGCCATGGGGGTCACGCAGATGGTGCCGAGCCAGTAGTTGCGCCCGATCAGCGCCTCGGCTCCGAAGTTGAAGGCGAGGCAGCACAGGACGAGGACCGCCTCCCCGAGGTGGGCGAGCGGGGCGACCGCCGCGAAGACGAGCACTCCGACGAGGTTGCCGACGACGCGCTGGACGCCCCGGCTCCAGGTCAGGGTGATGTTGGCCTGGTAGAGCGAGGCGGCGGTGACCAGCGCCCAGTAGGGGCGGCCGACACCGAGCGCGAGCGAGGCGTATCCGGCGAGGGCGCAGCCGAGCGCGGTGCGCAGGGCGAGGGGGCCGAGCGGGCCGAGGCGGCTCAGCAACGGCCGTTCGCCGAAGGCGAGCTCGGCCTCCACGCCGAGGAGTTCGTCGGCGCTGTCCGCGAGGTCGGCCGGACGCGGAACAGGCCCGGTGCCGCCCAGCTCACGGGCCCAGGCCCGCAGCTGCGCGGCCTCCGTATCGGCGGGAGCGGCGAGCGCGACCTCGGCGCGCACGACGAGCCGTTCGAGAGCGCGCCGGGGCGCGGAGCGGGCGCCGGTGGACAGCAGCGACTGCCAGGCGGCGTGCACGGCGGCGGCCGCGGCGGCGCGGGCACTGGCGGCCCCGTCCCCGGTTCCCCGGGCCTCGACGTACGTGGCCGCCGTGTTCAGCGCGTGCGCGGTGGCACGCCGCTCCGGGCCGTGCGGCCGGACGAGCCCGGGGGCCATGCCGACGATCCAGGCCCAGGCGCCCGCCGCCGCGCCGAGCGCGAGATGGCCCGGCACCTGGCCGAGGGTCTGCGGTGCGAACAGGGAGGCCGAGGAGATGAAGGCGAGGACCACGTGACCGGGCGGTCCGATGCGCGTGGCGTCGCACAGCACCTTCTGCGCGGCGGCGAGCAGCGCGCCGACCGTGACCAGTACGACGGCGTCCGTGGTGAGCGAGGCAGTGACGAGGGCGACGGCGAGACCGCCGAGCATGCCGAGCACCACCCAGGCGAGGGCGCGCGCCCGGGCGGCGTACGGCCGGTTGTGGGCGTAGAGCGCGCAGAGCGAGCCCGCCATCGTGTACATCGCCAGATCCAGCCGGCCGAGGGCCAACAGCGTCAGGTTGGGCGGGGCGACCGCGGCCACGACGCTCAGCGCGGGCTTGAACCAGATGTCGGAGGGCCTGCCGATGCGCAGCACGCCCGCCAGCGGGAGGCGCCGTGTGCGTGGGGGACGGGGGGTGGTCGCACTACTCATACCTGTAACCTTAGCAGGTGTTTTACAAGTAAAACAACTGTGCATCACCCGCCTCCATCTGGGCCGCACTCCCTCACGCTCCCCCCATACGCCTGTGCGCTCGCTTGCGCCCCGGCCGGGTGGGGCATGCCCTGACCGACTGTCCGATGTCCGACATCGTCCAGCGGGGAGGTACGCGGTGCACGGACCGGCTTCACCCGGCTGGCTGCTCGTCGTGCTGTGCGCGGCGACCGGGGCCTACTGTCTGCTGCGGATGCGCAGCCCCGTCGAGGAACAGCGCCGCACCGCGGGCGGCGAGGCGCTCATGGGCTTCGGCATGGCCGCGATGGCCCTACCCGCCGCGGTGGCCACAGCACCGCGCTGGGCCTGGCTCGCGTACGCCGCCCTGTTCGCCGGCACCGCCGTACGCGCCCTGTGGACGGCCCGCGTCGGCTCCCACCACCTGCACCACCTGATGGGCGCCCTCGCCATGGCCTACATGGCGGCCACCATGGCCGCCTCCCCCGGTCACCACGGCCACGCCGGCACCGGCATCCCGCTGGTGACCGGCGTCCTCCTCCTCTACTTCACCGGCTATGTCCTGCGCTCCGGCGCCCGACTGCTCCCCGTGTCCGCCCCCGCGTCCGCGGGCCCCCGCACCCTCGCCTGGGCCGACCGCCCCGAACTCTCCCAGGCCTGCCGCCTGTCCATGGGCATCGCGATGCTGGCCATGCTGGTCACGCTCTAGGACCACCAACAGCGCTGCGCGCCCTGGGCGCTGTACGAAACCGTGGCGTACGTCACTTGCCGTCGTAGCCCGTATCCACCGACTACGCCACGCTCATAGGCTTCACCCCATGATGGTCCCCGCGGCACTGTTGCTGCTCGGCGCCCTGGCCGCCGTGGTCGCTCCGCGGCTGCTCGCCCGGGCGGACTGGCCGGACCGTGAACCGGTGGTCGCCCTGTGGGTGTGGCAGTGCGTGGTGGCGGCCGTTCTGCTGTGCTGTGTGCTGTCGATGACGCTCAGCGCGGCCGCCGCCTGGGTGGCCGTGCGCGGCCATGTGTTCGGTGGGGCGCCGCGCTCGGTCGTGGACGCCTACGCGGCGAGCACCGGCGGGGCCTGGGCCGCGACGACCGCCGTGGCGCTCGCGTGCGGGGGCGTCTGGACCGCGGCGATGCTGGTCCGTGAGATCGCACGGGCCCGGTCACGCCGTCGGCAGCGACGGTCCGAACTCCTTGTACGCGCCCCTCTGTTGCCCGGCGAGGAGCCCGGCGCCGACCGTCTGGTGGTCCTGGAGGGCGAACGTCCCGACGCCTGGTGGCTGCCCGGCGCGGCGCCCCAACTCGTCATCACCACAGCCGCGTTGCGCCGTCTCGAGGGTCGCCGGCTGGACGCCGTACTCGCCCATGAGCAGGGACACGCGAGGGCCCGGCACGACTGGCTGCTGCACTGTTCGGCCGCCCTGGCCACCGGCTTTCCGCAGGTGCCCGTGTTCGCCGCGTTCCGCGACGAGATGCACCGCCTGGTCGAACTCGCCGCCGACGATGTGGCGTCGCGCCGTTTCGGCCGTCTCACCATCGCCCTCGCCCTGGTGGAACTCAACGAGGACCGGGGCGTCTTCGGCCCCTGCCCCACCCCCGACGCGCACGTCCCGCAGCGCGTCGACCGCCTCCTCACGGCCCCGGACAGGCTCACGGCGGCACGTCGGCTCCGGCTGACCGCGGCGGCGGCGCTGGTGCCGGTGATTCCCGTACTGGTGGCATTCGTGCCGGGGTTGCGGGCGCTGAGCTAGGGGCGCGCCGGGCGGGGCCTCACACGCCCCGGTGTTCGCCTCCCGCCCCGTCCGTCGGCGAGGATCACGCCATGCACTCCCCGCCCGCCGATTCACCGCCCCGCCCTCCGTGCCCCCGCACCGCGGCGCTCACCGCGGGGACTCTCGCCGTGCCGACCGTGCTGCTCCTCGTACTGGTCGCGTTCTCCTGGCATCCGCTGCTCGCCCTCGACGGCGACATCGCCCGCACGACGCACACCTGGGCGGTCGACGACCCCGGTGTCACCCATGCGTTCCGGATCCTGACGGACTGGGTGTGGGACCCCTGGACGATGCGCGCGGTGTGTGCCGCCGCGGTGGTCTGGCTGATGTGGAGGCACTCGGCATGGTGGCTCGCCCTATGGGTGGTGGCCACGTGTGCGCTGGGCACACTGGTGCAGCAGGGGCTGAAGTCGGCGGTCGGCCGCGAGCGCCCCGTCTGGCCCGACCCCGTGGACTCCGCCGACTACGCGGCCTTCCCCTCCGGCCACGCCCTGACGGCCACCGTGGTGTGCGGGCTGCTGCTGTGGCTGCTCCACCGCTACGGCGCCGGACGCGCGCTGTGGCGTACGGCGCTCGCCCTGGCCGTGGTCTCCGTGGCGGGCGTCGGCCTGACCCGCGTATGGCTCGGCGTGCACTGGCCGTCGGACGTCGTAGGCGGCTGGCTCATCGGGGCCCTGATCGTCGCGCTGGCGGTGGCGTTCTACGAACGATGGCCCGGCTCGGGACGCCTCGCTTCGCGCGGGTCGACTCGCACTTGACCCGCACCGAACGCGCCGCGAAGGATCTCCTTCATGACGATCAAAGCCGTGCTCTTCGACTTCTCCGGGACCCTCTTCCGAGCCGAATCAGCCGAGTCCTGGCTGCGAGCGGTGCTCCGCGAAGCGGATCTCACCCTGTCCGAAGGGGAGTTGAACGAGGCCGCGCACGCGCTGGAGACGGTGGGGGCGCTGCCCGGCGGCGGCCGTCCGCCTCGGCTGCCCGAGGGCCTCGACGAGGTGTGGCGCACCCGCGACGCGAGCGCCGAGCTGCACCGGGCCGCGTACACCGGCGTCTCCCGCCAGGTGCCGCTGCCCGATCCCCGGCTGTACGACGCGCTGTACGACCGTCATATGCTGCCGGACGCCTGGCGCCCCTACCCGGACGCCGACGAGGTCCTGGACGCGCTGCGCGAGCGTGACATCGCGGTCGGCGTGGTCAGCAACATCGGCTGGGATCTGCGGCCCGTCTTCCGCGCGCACGGTCTCAGTCGCTACATCGGCACGTACGTCCTGTCGTACGAGCACGGCGTCCAGAAGCCGGATCGACGGCTGTTCGCCACCGCCTGCCGCGCACTCGGCGTCGCGCCCGAGGACGCCCTCATGGTCGGCGACGACCGCCGGGCGGACGGCGGTGCGGCGGCCCTGGGCTGCGGCGTGCACTTCGTGGACCACCTGCCGGTGACACATCGCCCGGACGGTCTGCGGCCGGTACTCGAGCTGGTCGGCTGACGGCCTCACGCGCGCCGCGCAGGGCGTGCGGGGCGTGCGCTCTCAGCTCAGATAGTCCTCGACCTGCGAGGAAGGACGCGCCCTGGCCTCGTCCGGGTTCTCGCCGAACTCGGACTTCGCGCGCCGCTGGCGCAGCAGGTCCCAGCACTGGTCGAGATCGCGCTCCAGCTGCCCCAGCCGTGCGTGTTCGGTCTCGCTGTCGATCTGCCCGGCCGCCAGGGCGTCACGCAGTCGCCGTTCGTCGTCCACCATGGCCGTGATCCTGGCCAGGATCTGTTCTTGATCCATGTCCGTACGCCTCCTCGGCACTCCAGCCCACTCTAGGGAGCAGACAGTTCCTCTGCGAGCGATAGGAAGTAGCCTCGGGACACCATATGCGGGCCTACCGGGCCGGCCTGGGACGATCCCCGCGTCGCCCCAGGCCGACGGCAGCGGTTCGATCACCTGGGGGGTGCGCCGGGTTCTGCCTGCACCGGAGCCCCATCGGGCCGGGTTCAGCCGGGTTGATGGGGTGTTCGTCCGTCCGGCTCCCGGATGGGAGATGATCTCCCATCCGTCTCCCAGAAATGGCACGTGTCCCGGTTGGCTGGCAACCGGGGGCACGCTCGTGTCGGCAACCGCAAAGAGGGGCGCCCTTACGCGGCGCCGACACGTTCTAGGTGTACTCGGCCAAGAGGTTGGTAACTCGCGTCGGTACGCTTCGACACATCTCGGTCTTCGATCTCGCAGACCTTCCGCACCCGCACCCGGCCCATGTCCTCAAGGTGTATCTGGTGGAAGCGGACACTGTGATCCTCAGTGGCGCTCACCACATGGATAGGCACGGTCACGAGACCGAAGCTGATGGCGCCTGACCAGATGGTTCGGGGCATGACTGACCTCCGCGACAGGCCCCGAGACGTTCAGGCTATGGCGGACCGGGGCGCCCGGCATGCGAAGACGGTCACCGATGGGCGGCCACTCTCCCCATTTCCCCCACACCACCAGCCCCGCCGCCGTACCGTCATCCCCCTCGAACCACACCTGGGGGGACACATGACCAACCCGTACACCACGCCGCCCACACCGCCAGCCGCCAGAACGGCCCCGAGATGGGCGCGGAAACGCTACGTCCTGCCCGCCCTCGCACTCGCCTTCTTCATCGGCATCGGCGCCGGAGGCAGCGACACCCAGAATACGGACGACGCCAAGGCTGCCTCCGCGAAACCGCAGCCGACCGTCACCGTCACCGCAACAGCCACCGAGACCGCCGATCCCGAGCCGGCGCCCACCGTCACCGAGACCCGCAAGGTGAAGGTCAAGGTGACAGTCACCGCCAAGGCCAACACCGGCAGCGGCATTAGCGGCGGAAGCAGCACCGCGGGCGACGACGGCAGCAGCGTCTACTACGCCAACTGCAGCGAAGCCCGTGCAGCCGGAGCTGCCCCCATCCACCGCGGCGAACCCGGCTACGCCTCCCACCTCGACCGCGACGGCGACGGCATCGGCTGCGACAGCTGACAGCCCACTGTCAGTGTCAGCGACGATGATCCATGCATGGCAATCGCGATGCAGAGCTTCGGCCTCACGTGGACCAACTGTGGTCGGGTGCCAATTGCCACCACGCTTGCTCGGGATGCCCTGCTCGTTGAGCCTCGCGGAGATGGCGCGGATGCTCAAGTGCTCCTCGTCGCGCCATTGCTCCATCTGTCGGACGCGTTGCTCTTCCTGTTCGCCGACGGTCAGGGTCTTGTCGACGGACCTCTGTCCGTACCGGGGCGCACTCCCAGACGTAGCTGAGAACGGCCTCCTGCACGGTGAGTTCACGGGCGAGCCGGTCCAGGTTCGGCGCGAGGATCCCGTCGGCGCGGCGGTCGGCGATCCAGGCAACCGCATCCATGAGTCCGGGCCGTTCATCGAGCGTGCTCTTGCCGGATGTTCCGCCCTTACCGTCTCCATCGGTGACCATGTGGACGATGCGGATGCGGTGAGCGGATTGCTTCTTCGTCCACGCGCGGCAGTCGTGTTCCTGCGCTGGAAGCCCATAGCCGTCGACCGCCTGTGCGGCAGTTGAGACGCGACGCACAACGACCAAACGCAGCAGGGTAGTTCGCGGTGTCGCCATTCCTCAAGAACAGTGCAGGTGAACGAAATACCCCCGCTCTCCTATCGATTGACAGAGGAGCGGGGGCGAGCCCTTGTCGCGCGAGAGCCGACAAGGGACCGCCCACACCCCAAGGCGGGCCCCTGTTCGTTGAAGGTTCATATTTCGTTACGGTTTCATCACCGTACCTCCGTGGCCCTTACATATTCCTCACCTGCCCCGTTACGGTCATCCCTCCACGAACCATCCCTGGGGGGACACATGTCGCACAACCAGCCGCCGCCGTCCGGGCCCAGTTGGGGCCAAGTGCCGCCGCCTCCGATGCCGCCGCAGCCCACCGGCCGCCCGAAGTGGGCGCGCAAGCGGATCGCCATCCCCGCCGCCCTGGTCATCCTGTTCATCGGAGTCGGCATCGGCTCCTCCGGCAACGACCAGAAGACGGCTGCTGACGCGAAGCCGGCGCCGCGCGTCACCGTCACCGCGACCGCGGCGGGCAAGGCGAAGCCCGAGCCCGCCCCGACGGTCACCGTCACGAAGACCGCGAAGCCGGCCGCTGTGAAGGCCAAGCCGAAGAAGACCGAGCCGGCCGCGCCCGCCGACAAGGTCGTGTTCAAGGTGTGGGGGTCCGGACCGTCCGGCGTGGACATCACCTACGGCAGCGACACCGACAACCTGCAAGGCCGCGGTCTGCCGATGACCAAGACGCTGACGCTGAAGGATGACGCCATGTACTACAGCGTCACTGCTCAACTCCAGGGTGGCGGCGACATCCACTGCTCGGTGACCGTGGACGGCAAGACCAAGACGGGGCATGCCGTCGGCGGATACAACATCTGCTCGGCGCAGCTCAGCGGCGGCCTCTTCGGCGGCTGGAGCTAGAACCGCCTGCACGACGAAGCGCCCCCGCCCCCGCCGGTTAGCAGAGAAGCGGGGGCGCCGTCGCGTCCGGATGTCACAGCCCTGCAACCCCTCTCCCCCTTCCGCCCCGTCTGCCCTACGGTGTCCCGACTAGCTCAACTCTGGGGGACTCTGTGCGTACCCGCATGATCAGTGCCATCCTGCTCACCGTCACAGTCGGCGGCGTCCTCGCCTGCCAGCCGACCGACGGCAGCAAGGCCAGCGGCGCCCCGGCCCCGGCCGCCACGGCGTCGGCATCGAAGGACGACAAGCCGACGGCGACCGAACGGAAGACGGTGCCCAACTTCGTGGGCATGGGCCTGCAGTCCGCGCAGGACACGGCGCAGGAGCAAGGCTTCTACTCGCTGAAGTCGCATGACTCGCTCGGCCGGGACCGCATGCAAGCCTTCGACCGCAACTGGAAGGTGTGCAGCCAGAACTACAAGGCAGGCAAGACGATCCCCGTCGACACGACGCTCGACTTCGGTGCGGTGAAGCTGGAGGAGACCTGCCCGGCGAAGGATGAGGCTGCCCCGTCGGTGGCGGGCGGGAAGATGCCGGACTTCACGGGCAAGTCGGTGAAGGCGGCGCGGGCCGCGCTCGACTCGGGCACGTCTATCACCGTCAAAGACGCATCGAGCGCGGGCCGCTGGGTGCTCGTCGAGAGCAACTGGAAGGTGTGCTCGCAGTCGCCCGCCGCTGGGGCCGCGCTCAATGGCCAGCCGGTGAGGTTGAAGGCGGTCAAGTTCGAGGAGTCCTGCTCGTAGCGTCGGGTCAGATCACTAGCTCAACCGTGGGGGAATCATGCGCGTTCGCACGACTGCAGCCACGGCTGCCCTGCTTCTGGCCGCACTCACCGCGTGCGGCGGCGGAGGCGACAAGGCTGATGCGAAGTCACCGGACAAGGCACCAGCGTCGGCGTCGGCGTCGGCGTCGACCAGCAAGACCAAGGACAAGAACGTCGACTGCACTGACCAGTCGCTCAGTCAGGCCGACTGGATGGCGTACTGCTCTGACGGGGCCGGCAATGGTGGGGACGGGACCGCAGGCAAGTCGACGGGTCTCAAGTTCGGCGAGTCGTACACCTGGCCCGACGGGCTCAAGCTCACGGTCGTCGAGGCGAGGGTGTGGACCAAGTTCACCGACGATGACTTCTCCACGGACGATCCCAACAGCACCGAGTTCCGCGTGAAGTTGAAGCTGACGAACACGGGCAAGTCCGCAGTGAAGCTGGACGAACTGTCGACGATCATCGAGGGTGCCACGAATGGTGGCGAGGCCAGCAGCAACGAGTTCCAGACGGGGAAGGCCCCGCTCGAGGGGCGCCTCGCTCCCGGCGTCACCGCGGTAAAGACGGACGACAACAGCCTCGAGATGAAGTACGGCAAGAAGATCGTGGTGACGGTGCAGCGGTCGAGTGACAACTACGACCTTGACTCCCCCGAGTTCACCGGATCCATTGCCAGCTGACCTGCCGGTCGCAAGCACAGCAGAACGCCCCCGCCACCACCCCGGGAAGGGGCGGCAGCGGGGGCGCAGATGTCACAGGGTCGGTGCTGGCGTGAGTCCGTTGCGGGCGGCGATGTCGAGGCCTTGCCGGGCCAGGGCGACGCAGCGCCGCGGGAGTGCGGACACGTCCCGGCCTGAGATGAGCGCATCGAGGGCGGCGTGCGTGGATTCGTGCAGTTGGGGCAGATCGCGGCGAGCGGCGTATCGATCGGCTTGCCTGCGGTGGCCCACCACGATTTTGGGCAGATGTGGTGCCGTTCGATGACCGCGCACGCGTGGCCTTTGCAGGGGGACGCGGCGAAGTTGATCTCCCGGATTTCTCCCACACCGAAAGTTGATCTTTCGAATGAGGAACCTGCGGCGTGATGCGTCAGGCATCGAAACGCGCTCTGACCTGCGTAGCGTCTGCGTCGCTCGCCAGCCTCGGTCAGTGACTGGCCTTTCGGCCTGGGACGATCCCCCGCGTCGCCCCAGGCCGACGGCAGTCCGGAACCAACCCGCGGAGGATCTCGACCGGACGTCCTGAGTATAGTTGGCTGGCAGCCAGTCAACACAGGAGTTTCAGCATGTCCCCGCGCAGCGCCTCGGTCAATGAAGAGTTGCGGCGGCGTTCCCGGGAGCGGCTGTTGCAGGCCGCGGTGGAGCTGGTGAGCGAGCGTGGCTATGAGGCGACGACGCTCGGAGACATCGCGGATCGCGCCGGATCGGCGCGCGGACTGGTGTCGTACTACTTCCCCGGCAAGCGCCAGCTCGTGCAGTCAGCTGTGCACCGGTTGATGCACCGCACGCTGGAGGAGGGGCTGGAGCGCGAGCCGCGTACCGACGACGGCCGGGAACGGATGGCGCGGGCCATCGACGCGATTCTGGGCCTTGCCCGGGACCAGCCCGTGCTGATGCGCCAGCACATGGCCGGAATCCTGCAGGCCGAGGGGTTCGTGCAGTGCCCGGAGCAGCAGCGGCTCGCCCAGCTTCTGGGGGACACCGTGGCCCGGCACGGCTCGCCGGACGCAGCCACCGACTATCCGATGCTGCGGGCGCTGCTCATGGGCTCGGTGTACGCGGCCCTGGTTCCGGGCGTTCCGATGCCGGTCCCGACGCTGCGGGCCGAGCTGTTCAAGCGCTATCGCCTCGACTGGGAGATGGGCGTCCCGCCGGAGACCGAGGTGCCCGGCGGGAGATGCGAGACAGACCTGTCACGGTTCTTCGCAACCGGCCACGAGCCCGACGCTCAGCCCGGTCGGTCCGACGCTCAGCCCGGTCGGCCGGGCGGACAGCCCGACGGGGCCGAGGGTCGGTCGAAGTAGTCCAGCCGCGTCCGGACCTCGCTCTCGCGCTGACGGGCACGTGTCGCCCGGTCCGGCGCCGGTCCCCCAACTTCAGGACACCGCTCCCGCAGGGACGGACACATGCCGCCCGGACCCACGCCGGTCCCCCAATCTCAGGACCCCGCTGCCGCACGGACGGACACATGCCGCCCGTCCCCCGTCGGTCCCCCAACGTCAGGACCCCGCGCCGACCTCGCGACGCTCGTCGACTGGATCGAGGAGCCGCTGTTCGAGGCGTGGGGTGCACGGGACGCGAATGGACACGTACCCATGCGACACGCGCCGCACCCTGTCAGGGGAGCACCGGTGGTGCGATCCTGGACTCATCAGCGATCTCCCTCATCCCGCGGGTAAGGAGTTCGGCCGTGCTGCATGTCGCCGTCGTCGGATCGGGGCCCAGCGGGGTCTACAGCGCCCAGAGTCTCCTTCAGCAGAGCGTGCTGTCCGAGGTCCGCGTGGACGTCCTGGACCGGCTGCCGTGCCCGTACGGTCTGGTGCGCTACGGCGTGGCACCCGACCACGAGAAGATCAAGTCCCTGCAGAACAATCTGCGGGCGGTCCTGGAGGACGAACGGGTGCGGTTCCTGGGCGGCGTCCAGGTGGGCCCGGACGGGGTCCCGGTGTCCCGGCTTCGGGAGCTGTACCACGCGGTCGTCTACTGCGTGGGCGCCGCCACCGACCGCCATCTCGGCGTGCCCGGCGAGGAGCTGCCCGGTAGCTGGTCGGCGACCGAGTTCGTGTCCTGGTACAGCGCGCACCCCGACTCCGTGGCCGACGGATTCGTGCTCGGCGCACGGTCGGCCGTGGTCATCGGCGTCGGCAATGTGGCCGTCGACGTGGCCCGGATGCTGGCCCGCGGCGCGGCCGAGCTGAGCCCCACCGACATGCCGCAGGCGGCGCTCAGCGCGCTGGCCGAGAGCGGGGTGACGGAGATCAGCATGGTCGGGCGGCGCGGTCCGTCGCAGGCCCGTTTCACCACCAAGGAGCTGCGCGAGCTGGGCTCACTCCCGGACGCCGACGTCGTCGTGGATCCTGAGGAGCTGGCGCTCGATCCGGCCTATCTCGATCCCTCGGAGCTGCCCGCCGCCCAGCGCCGCAATGTGGAGGTACTGCGCGGATGGGCCGCCACTCCACCGCGGGGCCGCCCCCGGCGGATCCGGCCGCGCTTCTTCCTGCGCCCCGTCGAACTGCTCGCCGACGCCGGGCGTGTGGGCGCGGTGCGCTTCGAGCGGACGGTGCCGGACGGACGGGGCGGGGTGACGGGTACGGGGCGGTACGAGGACATCGAGGCGCAGTTGGTGCTGCGCTCGGTCGGCTATCGCGGGGTGCCGCTCGAGGGGCTGCCGTTCGATGCCGACCTCGGCACGGTGCCCCATCTGGCGGGACGCGTGCTGCGGGACGGCGTGATCTCCCCGGGTGAGTACGTGGCGGGCTGGATCAAGCGCGGCCCGACGGGTGTCATCGGCACCAACCGGCCGTGCGCCAAGGAGACGGTGACCTCGCTCCTGGAGGACGCCCCCGTGCTCGTACGGCGAGAAGTCGCCGAGGATCCGCTGACGGCGCTGCGGGCGGAGGGGCTGCTGCCGGTCGAGTGGTCCGGGTGGCAGGCCATCGAGCGGGCCGAGGCGGAGCTCGGGGCCGCGCTCGGCCGGGGTGTGGTCAAGCTCCCCGACTGGGCGTCGCTGCTGGACGCGGCGCGGGCGGCGGGGTCGTAGCAGAGTCGGCTCGGCTCCCGTGGGCATGACACGCACCAGCAACAAAGCGGAAATCAACAAACTGTTCAAGCCGCCTACGGTCTGGTGCTGTTCGACTTTCCCCGCTCCCCGCCGCCCCTGGAGTGCCCATGGCAACCACCGCTCCCGTGCATCCCGTCGACGAGGTCCCACCCGCACGCCAACTGGCCGCCTTCGGGCTGCAGCACGTGCTCGCCATGTACGCGGGCGCGGTGGCCGTTCCGCTGATCGTGGGCGGTGCGATGAAGCTGTCGCCCGCCGATCTGGCGTATCTGATCACCGCGGATCTGCTGGTGTGCGGGATCGCGACACTGATCCAGTGCGTGGGGTTCTGGCGCTTCGGGGTCCGGTTGCCGATCATGCAGGGCTGCACGTTCGCGGCCGTCTCGCCGATGGTGCTCATCGGGACGACGGGCGGTGGACTGCCTGCGATCTACGGCTCGGTGATCGTCGCGGGTCTCGCGATCGTCCTTCTCGCCCCGGTCTTCGGGAAGCTGCTGCGCTTCTTCCCGCCGCTTGTGACGGGCACGGTGATCTTGATCATCGGCGTCTCGCTGCTGCCGGTGGCGGGCAACTGGGCCGCCGGCGGCCAGGGTTCGAAGGACTTCGGCGAGCCGAAGAACCTGGCCCTTGCGGGCTTCGTGCTGGCCGTGGTGCTGGGCGTGCAGCGGTTCGCGCCGGCCTTCCTCAGCCGGATCGCGGTGCTGATCGGCATCGCCGTGGGCCTCGCGGTCGCGGTGCCGTTCGACTTCACCGACTTCGGTGGCGTGGGGGACGCCGACTGGGTCGGGATCAGCACGCCGTTCCACTTCGGCGCGCCGTCGTTCCACGCCTCCGCGATCATCTCGATGCTGGTCGTGGCGCTGGTGACGATGACCGAGACGACCGGTGACTTCATCGCTGTGGGCGAGATGACCGGCCGGCCGATCCAGCCGCGCACCCTCGCGGACGGCCTGCGTGCCGACGGCCTTTCGACGGTCCTCGGCGGCGTGTTCAACACCTTCCCCTATACGGCGTTCGCGCAGAACGTCGGCCTCGTCGGTATGACCCGGGTGCGCAGTCGCTGGGTGGTCGCGGCAGCGGGCGGCATCCTCGTACTCCTCGGCCTGCTGCCCAAGCTGGGCGCGGTGGTCGCGGCGATACCGGCGCCGGTGCTGGGCGGCGCGGGCCTGGTGATGTTCGGAACGGTCGCCGCGAGCGGTCTGCGCACCTTGGCCGAGGTGGACTTCAAGGGCAACAACAATCTGACGGTGGTGGCCGTCTCCGTCGCCGTGGGCATGTTGCCGGTCGGGGTGCCGACGGTCTACGCGAAGTTCCCCGACTGGTTCCAGACGGTGATGAACAGCGGGATCAGCGCGGGCTGCCTGACGGCGATCGTACTGAACCTGCTCTTCAACTACCTCCCGGGGAAGGCGACTTCGGCCGAATCCGCCGCCGAGCCGGAGACCGCGTCAGCCGGCGCGTAGCCCGTCGGCCTGCCGGGCCGCCGCGGTCAGGACACTGCCCAGGAGACCGGGGAACAGTGCGTCGAGGTCGTCCTTGCGCAGGCCGTTCATCTTGGCCGTCCCCCGGTAGGTCTGCCGGATCACCCCGCTCTCGCGCAGCACCCGGAAGTGGTGCGTGGTCGTGGACTTGGTGACCGGCAGGTCGAAGTGCGAACAGGAGAGCTCGTCGCCGTCGGCGGCGAGCTCTCGCACGACCTGGAGCCGCATCGGGTCGGAGAGCGCGTGCAGCACGGACTCCAGCCGGATCTCCTCGCGCGCGGACAACGAGTTCCTCTCCCCGCACGTTCCCTTCGCCGCCCGCGTGAAGAAGGAGACCTCCCCGGCCGTCGCCGCCGTCGGTCTCCTCACCGACGCGGAACAGGCCGAAAAGATTCTCGCCAACGGGGAGGCCGACGCGGTGCTGCTCGGCCGTGAGCTGCTGCGCAATCCGTCCTTCGCAGGCCTCGCCGCCCGCGAGCTCGGGGGCGACGTCCATGTGCCGGACCAGTACCACCGGTCCGTGTAAGGATCGTCACCCAGAACGACCGAGACCCTACGTGTTGTAGGGTCTGGGTCGAATGCGTCTTACCCAAGGGGGACCCGTGAAGGAACGTGACACCGAACGGACGGTACGCGGGCCGGCATCCGTCCTGGCGCTACTCCTGCCGAGTCTCGGCATCGCCGCCCTGGGCGTGTACCACCTGTGCGGATTCGACCTGCATGCCCTGCACATGCGCCGCCCGCACCTCTACGACGGACTGACCGTGATGGGCGTGATCACCGCCTTGGTGACCGCCGGAGCGGCCCTGGGCGATCTCCTGTGGTGGGCGACACGCGACCGCCCGGGCGCCGACACCGGGGAGCCCTGCCCGTCTCAGCCCTTGAGGAGCCCGCGGCCGAGCCAGTCGGAGTGGTTGCGCACCCCGGGCAGGGCGAAGAAGTAGCCGCCGCCGGTGGGCGCGTGATGTAGTCGACGAGTGGCTCGTCGATCAACCGCTCCTGGGTCGCCTCGAACTGGCGGACGACGTCCTGCTGGTAGCAGCAGAAGAGCAGCCCCATGTCCAGGTTCCCGGCCTTGTCGACACCGCGGTCGTAGTTGTAGCCGCGGCGCAGGATCCGGGTCGCGTCGGTCTTGGCCGTACGGGGGTTGGCCAGCCGGATATGGGCGTCGAGCGGAATCGCCCGGCCCTGCGGGTCCTTGGTGTAGCGCGGGATGTCTCTCTCGCGCGCGCCGTCGAGCGGTGCTCCGGTGTCGCGGCGGCGGCCGATCATCTTCTCCTGCTCGGTGAGCGAGACCTGGCCCCAGAACCCCACGAGCATGCGGATCACCCGGACCACCTGGTAGCTGCCGCCGACCGCCCAGTCCGGTTCAGACGATCAGCCCCGCTTCCAGTCCCTCACGCAGACCGATCAGAAAGCTGGGAAACGCGTCGTCCCACACCACAGGCCTCTCCGGAGCATCGCGTTCGCGGCCGGACGGCCACAAACGGTGCTTAGTGTGGGCATGCCTGAGTAGCCGTCAATTCGGCGGACACATCTCGCCATATCGGACGGGTGATCCCTCCGGGCGGCGACAGTGCGCCTCGCACACCCGCCCCGGCCACCGGAGAGCCGCACGCCGACCGGGCCCAGCCACACGGCGTCGACCTGCGGAAATGCCACCGCAGGGCACTCACGCACCGGGCCAAGAGGTGGACAGGGAGCGCGCCTTCGCCGTACGACGGGACAACCGACGCTCCACGTCGCCCCGTACACCGGCAGGGCGATTCTTACCACCCCTTTACTCCTGGGCCTCGCGATAATCCCTCTCTTCCCTACACCATGTAGGGTTCCCGCTCCGTCCCCCGGTTTTCCCCGGCCTCTCCCCTAGGTGATGCTCCACGGTGTCCGTACAACAGTCAGCGCTCATCCCCGAACAGCGCAACGCCAGCTCGCGCCAGACCGATCCCGCCGGACAACTGGGCCACCGCACGCGGCTGCGGGCGGCCGCGCTCACCGTCTGGTACCTGCGCCTGCTCGCGCTGCTCAACGTGGTCGCGGTGGTGTCGCTGCCGTTCCGGGAAGAAGTGCACGAGCACAACGGAGGTCAGTACTTCACCCCCTACCTGGCCACCGCCGGGCTGATCTCGGCGGCGCTGGCCCTGTTCCTCGCCGTGGTGATGCGGCGCCGCAAACGGGCCGCGTGGATCTTCAACCTGCTGCTGGCCGGGCCTCTCTTCGCGCTCTACACCGCGGCGCTGACCCAGGACCGCTATCAACGCCACGGCTTCAACTGGATCTCGGCCCTGCTCACCGGTCTCTTCGTCGCCGCGCTGCTGCTGGGCCGCAAGGAGTTCCACGCCGTCGGCGACCGCTCGAACCCCAGACTGGCCCTGGCGGTGGGCGCCGGCGGACTCCTGGTCAGCGCCACCCTCGGCACGCTGCTGGTGAGCGCCACGAACCGCGTGTCCGGGACACCGCTCAGTGACCGGATCGCGTACACCCTCCTGCGCGGCGTCAGCGTCGGCCCGCTCGCCGACCGCTTCGACAGCGTCGCCACACCCCGCTGGGTGGACGTCGTGATCAACGCCCTGATCGCCGCGACCTTCCTCCTCGTCCTCTACGCCCTCTTCCGCGCCCCCCGCGGTCGCGAACTCCTCGGCGCCGCGGACGAGACACGACTGCGGGAGCTGTTGGCCAAGCACGGCGAACGGGACTCACTGGGGTACTTCGCACTGCGCCGCGACAAGGCGGTCGTGTGGTCCCCGAGTGGCAAGGCGGCGATCGCCTACCGGGTCGTTGGCGGCGTGACCCTGGCCTCCGGCGACCCCATCGGAGACCCCGAGGCCTGGCCCGGCGCGATCGAGGCCTGGTTGCGGGAGGCGCGCCGGCACGCCTGGACTCCCGCGGTGATGGGCGCGAGCGAGGAGGCCGGCACCATCTACGCCCGGCACGGCCTGGACGCCCTGGAACTCGGTGACGAAGCCATCGTGGACCGGGCCGACTTCACCCTGGAGGGGCGCGCGATGCGGGGCGTACGGCAGGCGCACAACCGCGTTCGCCGGGCCGGTTACACCGTCCGCGTCCGGCGGCACGCCGACATTCCCGAGGCCGAGATGGCCGCCTTGACCGACAAGGCGGACCACTGGCGTGACGGCGAGACCGAGCGCGGCTTCTCCATGGCGCTCGGCCGGCTGGGCGACCCGGCCGACGGGCGCTGCGTCATGCTGGAGTGCCACGACAGTGAGGGCGAGCTCCGCGCCGTACTGAGCTTCGTGCCGTGGGGCGAGCGGGGACTGTCACTGGACCTGATGCGCCGCGACCGGAACTCCGACAACGGACTCATGGAGTTCATGGTCATCGAACTGTTGCGGCGTGCCGAGGAGATCGGTGTCGAGCGGGTGTCGCTGAACTTCGCGATGTTCCGGTCCGTCTTCGAACGCGGTACCCGGCTGGGCGCCGGGCCCGTGCTGCGGCTGTGGTGTTCGGTGCTGACGTTCCTCTCGCGCTGGTGGCAGCTCGAATCCCTCTACCGCGCCAACGCCAAGTACCGGCCCGTGTGGGAACCGCGCTATCTCCTCTTCGAGAAGAGCAGCGAACTCCCCCGCATCGGCATCGCCGCGGCCCGCGCGGAGGGCTTCCTCGCCCCGCCCGCCCTGCCGCGGCCCGGGTTCAGCGCGCGGCGCCCGACGCCTCCGTCGCCGGGTGAGCCGTCGGCTCCCCGGCCGTCCGAACAACCGTCGCCGGCGGCGCCTGCACAGCCTCGGGCTGGGCGTTCTCGTCCTTCATCGCCTTTGCCTCGCTCTTGAGGATGCGCATCGACTTGCCGAGCGCGCGGGCGGTGTCCGGCAGCTTCTTCGAGCCGAACAGCACGACGACGACGATCGCCACGATCAGCAGGTGCCAGGGTTCCAGTCCATTGCGGAGCATCCCGTGCCCACCCTTCCTCGCATCGGTCTGGGCGCGCCCGATCGGCCGCCGCCCCATGATGGTTGCTATTTTGCGCAACTGTACAACCATGAGGTGCGGCGGCCGCCCGTAACCGCGAGCGCGGCGGCGTAGAGGGCAAGGACCGCGGCGAGGAGCACGTAGTACAGGGCCGGCAGCGCGGTCATGCCAAGCAGGGGGCCAAGTGGGGAGAGGGGCATCACGAGCCCGGCGCCGGCCAGAGCAGCCGCGGCCCAGCTGATCGCGCCGGGAAGCCGGGGCCTCCCGGCCACCCCGTCCTCGGCACTGCGACGGCCCAGGCGCAGCAGCAGCATGACCAGGGCCTGGGTCAGCAGGTTCTCGGTGAACACCCACGAGCCCGACGGGTCCGGTGCGTGCGGTGAGTTCGGTGCGTCCGGTGAGTTGGATGCGTCCGGTGAGTTCGATGCGTCCCGTGAGTTCGGTGCGTCCGGTGTGTCCACCGCGGCCTTGGCGACCGCCGTTGACTCGCCCGTCAGCGCGGCCTGCCGCACCGTCAGTCCGCTCGCGCGCAGCAGTCGTACGTCGGCCGGTACCAGGTCACCGGGGCCGAGCCGGATCACATCGCCGGGGACCAGTTCGCCGACCGGGACGTCCCGGGCCCGCGGGATCCCTTCCGGGTCGGCGCGCCGCAGCACGGTCGCGGTGGTGGTGGCGAGTTCACGCAGTCCGGCCATGGACCGGTCCGCCCGGTACTCACCGGTCGCGCGCAATGCACAGCTGACCACGACCAGGCAAAGGATCACGCACGCCGTCCCCCAGGCCGCCACGGCCGCCGAGACCAGCCCGAGGCACAGCAGCACCGCGGTGAAGGGATCGCGCAGGCCGCGGACGAACAAGCGCGGCCACGACGGGGCGCGCCGGCCCGGAACCGTGTTCGCGCCGAAGTGGACAAGCCGGTACCCGGCCTGCGCCTCGGTGAGACCGCGCGGGCCGGTGTCCAGGTGCCGCAGCACTTAGAGCGAGGTGAGTGCGGTGAGGTCCCAGGGTGCGTCCTCGGCGGGTGACGCGCCGCCCCCTGGGCGCCGCTGCCGCCCCGCTGTGGCGGCGGTCTCAGGCGCCAAGGCCACGGACGCGACGTACCGACCCGTGCGCGGCGCGATGCGCATGGTCGGCGCGGTCGGCGCGGTCGCCGGGATCTGTACGGTCGGTATGGTCGGCGCGGTCGGCGTGAACCGTACGGTCGGCGCGGGCTGTCAGCTGGCCGACCATGAGGCGTACGACCGTGACCACGTCCGGGTCGTCGACGAAGTAGATCTGGCGGCGGCCCTGGCGGCGGGATCGTACGAGACCGGCGAGCTTCAGCTTGGTCAGGTGCTGGCTCACGGCGGGCAGCGCCCCGCCGACCCGCTCCGCGAGCCCGGTCACATCGCTCTCGCCCTGCGCCAGCGCCCAGACGATGTGCAGCCGCGCCGAGGACGCGAGCAGCCCGAAGGCAGCGGCCGCGTCCGCCAGCACCTCGGCGGACGGATCCTCGAAGCCGCCGACCTCTGCCGCCACCGCTGTGCTCTCCCGTCCCGCCGCACCGACCGTCTCCGGTGAATCGCCCCAGTCTAGGGCGCCGTCGCAGCGCTCGTCGGCGGCGCCGAGGTGGCTTCCCGGTGTCACTGTCAGTGCCGTGGTGCACACTCCCGATCAGTTGCCAGACGTCTGGGGAGGACGCCGTGTTCACGGGGATCGACGAGGTCGACTGGGCTTCGATGGCGCATGCCTACGGAAGCGCCGAGGACGTGCCCGAGTTGCTGCGGGGGCTGGCCTCGCCGGGCCCACAGGAGCGGGAGACCGCGCTCGACGGGATGTACGGGGCCGTGCACCACCAGGGCGATGTGTACGACTCGACGCTTGCGTGCATCCCGTTCCTGTTCGCACTCGTCGCGCATGCGGAACTCCCCGACCGGGCCGGCATCGTGGCACTGCTCGTCAGCATCGGCGGAGGGGACGCCGAGGACGACTTCCGGGACGGTGCTCCGCTCGCCCCGGGGGAGGGAGAGCACTCCGACGACAACCGCGCGATGGCACGGGCCGCGATACGGGCGGGCGCTGCCGTCTTCGAGGAACTGGTCGCGGACGCGGATCCGGAGGTACGCCGCGCGGCCCCGAGCGCGCTCGTGCGGTTTGTCGACGAACCGGCGCGTGTGCTCGGCCTGTTGGAGGAGCGGCTCGACGACGAGCGGCAGGGCGGCGTCCGGCTGGCCCTGGCCGAGGACCTCGGGCTGCTCGCGCGGCTGCACCCCGAATTCGCCGCCCCTGCGGTGGACCGTCTCGTGGCGCTCTGCGCCGCACCGCACGACCCGGGGCTGCGGCTCGCCGCCCTCGGTCAGCTGGCGGGCTGCGCCCCCGATCGTCTGCCCGCCGACCTCGTGCCCACCGTCATCGCCCTGCTCCGGGCCAGATCACAGCGCCCTCAAGTGCCGGACGAGCCCGAACGGCCGGGCACCGACACCCTCATCGGCCGTCTGCGCCGGCTGCGGCCCGCCGACGAGGAGGGCTCCCACCTGCTGCGCACGCTCCACTCGGCGCTCGGCGCCCGCACCGCCGACCGGATCGCCCTGCTCAAGGGTCAGTTGCGCAGCGAGAATCCGGCCGACCGGTGCAATGCCGTCTGGATGTCGGCGGGGCTGCTGCGCGAATGGCGCGGTGCGTACGAGGAGCCGGTCGCGCTGATCGGCGAGCAACTCGCCTCGGACGAGGAGCGGTTGCGCCAGGCCGCGGTGTCCGTCCTGGAGTCCCTCTTCACCCTGGCGGCCCCGGCCGCCGACCGGCTCGCCGCCCTCGTGGAGTCCGCCCCGGACTCCTGGGGCTGTGCCACGCCGACGCTGGGCCGTCCGCTCAAGGCCTTGGCGAGGGCGGGGGATCCCCGGGCGGTATCGGCACTCGCCGAGGTGCTGCGACGGCCCATCGTGCCGAACGAGGCCGGGTACACGATCGAGTACCTGGGCCCGGCGGCCGCACCGCTGGCTCCACTGCTGCGTGCGCGGCTGGGCGATGTTCCTCTCGACTCACCCGAGACGTTCAACCGGGCAGCGCCGCTGTTGTCCGCGCTGCGCAGCCTGCGGTACGACGCCGCCGTACCGGAAGTGCTGCGGCTGCTGCACGGCATGCCGCGCGAACTGCGGTTCCGGGACTTGCTCGTGAGGGCACTCGCCGGGACGCTCGGGACCTTCGGTGTGGGCGCGCGGGAGGCGATACCGGTGCTGCGCGAGCTGCTGCACGGCGAGTGTGCGGTGGCGGCAGCCGCTGCGCTCTGGTCGGTGGAAGGGGATGCGGAGGCCCTACTTCCGGCGCTGCTGCGGGAGTTGACCGTGGAGGGGGGAGGCCGCGCGCGGATGGCCGCCGAAGCGCTGGGCCTGCTGGGGCCGTTGGCCGCCCCCGCGCTCCCGGTACTGCGCCGTCTGGCCGACTCCGCCGAGATGTGGCAGCGCACGGCCGCCGCGTGCGCGCTGTGGGACATCGCCGGGGATCCTCAAGCCGTGCTGCCGGTGTTCCGCTCCGCCTGGCGGCAGAACGCGCACACGCGTGGCACCATCGCCGCGTGCCTCGTCCGGATGGGCAGCGCGTCGACCCCGGCCCACGACCTCGTCCACGCGGAACTCGCCGCGCCCCGCCGGCACCGGGCGCGTTCCGGCGGCTACGGCAGCCACGACATCCTCGAGGACGAATGTCTCCTGCGGGACTGTCACGCGGTACTGGCAGCCGCGTAGCGTCCACGGCCCGGGCCGAGCCCTCTTCGGGCCGCCGGCCACGCCCGGTCGGCGCCCTCGCGGGCCCGTGGCACGCCTGCGCGTCCGGTGAGCGGGGTGCCCGTTCCAGGGGGCCGGTGCCACGCGGGAGCACAACCGCGCAGTCCCGAGCCATGCGGACCCCGCCCCTCGTTCCCGCGCCGCCCGGCGATACGTCCGCGCCAATAGGAGTCCTGCCCGAGTCACGTCTGGGGCCGGAATGGTCCGGGAGGCGCCCCCCGTGCCTCCCGAGCCATGCCGATCGGCCGGTGCGGTCGAGACACGTCTGCGCGTCCGGTGCCCTGGAGGCGCAGACGCCGTGCGGCACGGCGCGGGCCTGCGCTCAGATGTGCCGCACGTAGGCGACGGGTACCCGCGTCCGTCCCTACGGCACCGGCGCCTCGACGACTTCTCTCCCCTCGCTCGACGACACACGCCGGCTGCTCCCTCAACGGCCCCCTCCCGCTCCCCTTCTCGGATTGGGTCAGGCCACCGCAGAAGCCCCTCGCCCGGTCAGCCATGAACGACTCGCCTGGCTGCGCGGGCGCAAGCCGCCCCGCCGTGTCCCGATCGGGCCAGCAACAGCAGCCCAGGCCCACGCCTCAAACCGCCCCGATCAGCTCGTCATTCGCCCCCACAGAGGCCCGATCCGCTCCCACTCCTCGTCCCAGCGCTCCATGCGCCGCCGTTCCAGACGGCCGCGGAGGAACCGTCCGCCGACAAAGGGCACGCCCGCCGCGCTGACGCCGACGAGGACGCCGACCAGACAGGCCCGCAGCCGGGCCTGCGAGGCGGTGGTGGGCTTGGTGACCAGGCGGCCGTCGGGGTCGGTCCACACGGTGACCGTGGCGCCCGCGACGGTACCGGCGTACACCCTCACCCGGCCCACACGCGGGGACCCGTCGGCCCCGGTCCAGCGCACCTTCGCCCACACAATGTCACCACCAGACTCCGTGGCGCTCGAATCCGGCGCGTCCTCGGTGAGCCGGGCGGGGACGGAATGCCTCGCGGCACGCTGCCCGGCGAGGTCGTGCTCCACGGTCTGCGTGGCCGCCAGGCCGGCGAACACACCGCCCAGTACGGTGAGCGCCCAGGCGCCGAGCATGATCCAGGCCTCCAGGGCATCACTGCGCCGCCGTAGTGGGTGGCGCCGCCACCGCCACAGCCCCAGCCATCGCCACCGCCCCACCTTCGGACCACGGAATGCCGCCATCAAGGGCATCCTCCTCACAACCGCACCGACACACCTCATCTCCCTTCCATACGCGCTCGGCCCGCCCGCTGCTCACGCCATGTCCCTCGACTCGTCCGTCCCAGGTGTCCCGGCACCCGGCGACCGCGTGCGGAGGCCGGGTGCCGAGCGCTCCCGCAGGGCGCCGACGCGACCCGCCTGACCTGCGCGGACGCCGCGCGCAGAGGTGACTGTCAGTGCCGGGGTGCAGACTGGCCCGTGTCTGAGACAACGACGTCGCGGAGGTGGCCCACATGGCCGATGTACTGCTCACCGTAGGCACTCGCAAAGGGCTCTTCATCGGACGACGGCGCGGCGGCGCCTGGGAGTTCGACGAGAGTCCGTACTTCAACGCGCAGGCCGTGTACTCGGTGGCGATCGACACCCGGGGCGAGCGCCCGAGGCTGCTGGCCGGAGGGGACAGCGCGCACTGGGGGCCGTCCGTCTTCCACTCCGACGACCTGGGCCGGACATGGACCGAACCGGGCCGGCCTGCCGTCAAGTTCCCCAAGGACACGGGGGCCTCGCTGGAGCGGGTGTGGCAGTTGCACCCGGCAGCCGCCGAGCCGGACGTCGTGTACGCGGGCACGGAGCCGGCCGCGCTGTACCGCTCGCAGGACCGGGGCGAGTCCTTCGACATCGTCCGTCCGCTGTGGGAGCACCCGACGCGCTCGAAGTGGGTGCCGGGCGGCGGCGGGGAAGGGCTGCACACCATCCTCACCGACCACCGCGACCCCCAGGCCGTCACGGTCGCGGTCTCCACCGCCGGCGTGTTCCGCTCCCGCGACGGCGGGGCGAGCTGGACACCTTCCAACTCCGGTGTCTCCGCGGTGTTCCTGCCGGACCCGAACCCGGAGTTCGGCCAGTGCGTGCACAAGGTCGCGCAGGACGCGGTGACTCCCGATCGGCTGTATCTGCAGAATCACTGGGGTGTGTACCGCAGTGACGACGCGGGCGGCCACTGGACCGACATCGGTGCGGGCCTGCCGTCCACCTTCGGCTTCGCGGCGGCCGCGCATCCGCACCGCGGCGACACGGCGTACGTCTTCCCGATCAACGCCGACGCGGACCGGGTCCCGGCCGACCGGCGATGTCGCGTCTTCCGTACGGCGGACGCGGGCAAGAGCTGGGAGCCACTGACGGCGGGACTGCCCTCCGAGGACCACTACGGCACGGTGCTGCGCGACGCGCTGTGCACGGACGGCGCGGACCCGGCGGGCGTGTACTTCGGCAACCGCAACGGCGAGGTGTACGCGTCGGCCGACGACGGCGAGAGCTGGCGGCAGTTGGCCTCGCACCTGCCGGATGTGCTGTGCGTGCGCGCCTCGGTCGTCGGCTGAACCCTGGAGGTCACACCGGACAGCTGAGCCCTTGGGGTTCCCACCGGGCAGTGCTGAGGCCTGGGGGGTCCCATCGGACAGTGCTGAGGCCTGGGAGGTTCCATCGGACAGTGCTGAGGCCTGGGAGGTCCCACCGGACAGTGCTGAGGCCTAGGAGATCCCACCGGACAGTGCTGAGGCCTAGGAGGTCCCATCGGACAGTGCTGAGGCCTGGGAGGTTCCATCGGACAGTGGGGACACGCGCGTTGTCCCAGAGGCACCGCGTTCGTCAACGGATCGGTCATGCTCGGTCGCCCCACGGCCACCGGTTGATCTCCGCCGTGTGTACGGCAGTAGGGTGACGTCCGTGGCACCACGACCGTTGCATGAAATTGTCGAACCGGGCTGGGCGAAAGCCCTGGAACCCGTGGCCGGACGGATCGCCGAGATGGGCGACTTCCTGCGCGCGGAGATCGCCGCGGGACGCACCTATCTCCCGGCGGGGGCGAATGTCCTGCGGGCCTTCCAGCAGCCCTTTGACGAGGTACGCGTCCTCATCGTCGGGCAGGACCCGTATCCGACTCCGGGACACGCGGTGGGGCTGTCGTTCTCGGTGGCGCCGGACGTGCGTCCGCTGCCGGGCAGCCTGATCAACATCTACCGTGAGCTCAACTCCGACCTGGGCCTGACCCAGCCGTCCAACGGCGACCTCACTCCCTGGACCCAGCAGGGCGTGCTGTTGCTCAACAGGGCGCTCACCACGGCTCCGCGCAGCCCGGCGGCGCACCGCGGCAAGGGCTGGGAGGAGGTCACCGAGCAGGCGATAAGGGCGCTGGCCTCCCGGGGGCGGCCCCTCGTGTCCATCCTGTGGGGCCGCGACGCCCGGAATCTGCGCCCGATCCTCGGCGAACTGCCCTCGGTGGAGTCCGCCCATCCCTCCCCCATGTCGGCCGACCGCGGCTTCTTCGGGTCCCGCCCCTTCAGCCGTGCCAACGACCTGCTGGCCAGGCAGGGAGCCGAGCCGGTGGACTGGCGTCTGCCGTGACACCGGGCGGCGCGCTGCCGGGAGTGCTGGCCGTGGACTCGGGAGGCTCGGGACTGCGTGTGCTGCTCGGTGTGCGCGGCGAATCCGTCGGTGCTCCCCTGACCTCCAAGGAACCGGTCCGCACCGGCCCGCGTGGCATCGACGCAGGGCATCTGCTGGAGCAACTGCTGCCAATGGCCCGGCAGTTGCTGGCCGAGGCAGGAATCGGCGGGGTCAGCGCCGTCGCCCTCGGGGCCGCGGGCCTGGCCACGCTCGGTGAGGAGCTGCGCGCCGAGCTGCCGTCGGCGCTGAAGCGCGAACTCGGCGTGCGGCGGCTCGCGTTGGCCGCCGACGCGGTGACCGCGTACACCGGGGCGCTGGGTCAGCGGGCCGGCGCGGTGGTCGCCGCAGGCACCGGCATCATCGCGGTCGGGACCGATCTGACGAGCTGGCGCAGGGCCGACGGGTGGGGACATCTGCTCGGCGACTGCGGAGGCGGGGCATGGATCGGGCGCGCCGGCCTGGAGGCGGCCATACGGGCCTTCGACGGGCGGCCGGGCGGCTCGGCGGCGTTGCTGGCACGTGCCGAGGAGATGTTCGGCCCGATACCGGAGCTGCCGGGCCTGTTGTACCCGCGCACCGACCGGCCCGCGGTACTCGCCTCCTTCGCCCCCGAGGTGGCCGCCTGCGCCGACGGCGACCCGGTGGCGGCGGACGTCCTGCGCGGCGCTGCCCGACACATGGCCGAGTCCGCGGCGGCGGTCTGCCCGGTCCAAGACGCCCACGTGGCGCTCACCGGCGGCCTGTTCAAGATGGGCCACCCCCTTCTCGTACCCCTGCATGAGGAGTTGGCGAAATGCCTGCCGCATGCCCGGCGGGTGCCCGCTGCGGGCGATCCGCTGGACGGCGCTCTGCGCATCGCCGTCGACCTGGCCGACGGCCGGCTCGCCCTGCCTCGCGACGAGCGGATGCTCTATGTGGTCACCGAAGAGCCGTGACCGGAATGGGGGATTGGTCCGCCCTGCCGGACCATCGATGGCAACGCTCGCCGCGAATGCCGCCCCCATACCACAGGCCGGGCAAGTGGGTTGGTACTGATCACTTCTGTTCTCTACGTAACTCATCAGACAAAAGCGGACGGATACCGCTCACCTGCACCCTCCCCGAACAGGGGAGCCCAAGAAGCCAGTAACATGCGACGCCATGAGCTCCCCCACTGGGCCCGCGTCCGGCCTGCCAGTACGAATGCCGCGACCCCGCCAGCCCGGGCGGCACCGCCGTCCGGAACCCCTGGCGGCTCCCGAGGGCGCGCCCGCGCTCGTCCTCGCGGTGCCGGGTGTGCCCAGCGTCGCCACGCGCGGCCTCGCCGAAGAGGTCGTGAGTATCGCGCGCTCGGAGCTCCCCGGCCTCGACGCCCGGATCGGGTACCTGGACGGGAACGACGAGTTCCCCACGCTGCAGTCCGTGCTGACCCGCGCCGCCGAGGAGCGTGCCGCGCGCTTCGAGCAGGCCCGCGCCGCCGGTGCGGACGTGTCCGAGCCCGACGGACCCGTCGCCGTCGTGGTGCCGCTGCTCGCCGGGCCGGACAACGCGCTGCTGCGCCGCGTCCGCCAGGCCGTCATGGACAGCCGTGTCGCGGCAGATCTGACCGACGTGCTCGGCCCGCACCCGCTGCTCGCCGAGGCGCTGCACGTGCGGCTGTCCGAGGCCGGTCTGGCCCGCGCGGACCGCGCCCGGCTGTTCACCGTGGCCACCGCCGCGGACGGCATCATCCTCGCGTCCGTCGGCGGCGAGGATGCCGTGCAGGCGGCCGGGATCACCGGCATGCTGCTCGCCGCGCGGCTCGCCGTGCCGGTGATGGCGGCGGCGCTCGACGAGGAGGGCGCCATCGCGGCCACCGCCGAGCAGCTGCGCGGCTCCGGCTCGCAGCATCTGGCGCTCGCCCCGTACCTGATCGGTCCGGAGCTCGACGCGGGGCTGCTCGACGCGGCCGCCAAGGAGGCGGGCTGTTCCGCCGCCGAGGCGCTCGGCCCGTACCCGGCGATCGGCAAGCTCGCGCTGGCCAAGTACACGACGGCGCTCGGCATCGCCCCGCAGCAGCCACAGCGCGCGCCGGTCCGCTAGCCGTCCGCCCCGCACGTACGCCGAAAGGGCCCGCTCCTCGCACAGGAGCGGGCCCTTTCGATGTGCTCCGAGGTCAGCCGAAGATCACGCAGGACGCCGCCGGGGCGTGGACGGAGCCGCCCCGGCGCGGCACACCCGTGTCCGGGTCGACCGCGAACCAGGTCACGTCGCCGGAGCGCTCGTTGGCGGCGTAGAGGAAGCGGCCCGAGGGGTCGAGGGCCAGCGCTCGCGGCCACGTGCCACCGCAGGGCACCGTGGCGACCAGCCGCAGTCCCTCGCCCACCGCGTCGGGCGTGAGCACGGAGACGACGTCCCGGCCGCGGGTGGCGGTCCACACGAAGCGGCCGTCGGGCGAGACGACGATGCCCGACGGGTAGGCGTCACCGCCCGGGACGCCCGTGAGCACCGGCGTCTCGCCGACCGGCCGCAGCGTGCCCTCGGCGGCGTCCCAGCGGCACACGGTGACGGTGGGCGCGAGTTCGTTGAGAACGTACGCGTGTTCGCCGCGCGGGTGGAAGGCGAGGTGACGTGGTCCCGAGCCGGGGCGCAGCGCGATCTCGCGGTGCAGCGTGAGCGTTCCGCCGTCCAGGGCGCAGACGCGTACGGAGTCCGTGCCGAGGTCGACGCTCACCGCCCAGCGGCCGCTCGGGTCGGGCTGCACCTGGTGGGCGTGCGGGCCCTGCTGGCGTGGTGTGTGCGGGCCCGACCCGATGTGCTGGAGCACGCTGGAGGCGGCACCCGCGAGACCGCCGCCGGGGCGGACGGGGACGGCGGTGACGCTGCCGGAGCCGTAGTTGGCGGTCAGGACGTGTCCGGCGAAGACGCTGAGGTACGTGGGGCCACTGCCGCCGATGGGCACGGGCGGCCCGGTCAGTTCCGGCTGGTCGCCGTGCACGCGGTACGCGGCCACCGCGCCGTCGGCCGTCTCGCTGACCGCGTACAGCACGTCCCGTGCGGGCGACAGGGCCAGGTACGAGGGATCTGGGACGCCGTCGACCGCGCTCAGGACGGTCAGCGCGCCGCTGCCCGGGTCCACGGCCGCGGTGAGGACGCCGAGGCCTCCCGCCGCCGTGAAGGAGCCGATGAACGCCCGAGGTTGCCGCCTGTCGCCGTCTGTCACTGCTGTCCCCTCTTCGTCCCGCGTTCGTTCGGGGCGACGGTAGCAGCCGAAGATCGACGGTCTAGACCAAAGCCTCGCCGCGCGCCCGAGCAAGGGCGTCGGAGTGATGAACGTACGCCGGACGCCGCTCCACCGCCGCCTCGTATGTGCGGTGGAAGACGGGCGTGGCGCTGCCGGAGATGGGCGGCACGATCCAGGACCAGTCGGCGCCGACCCGGCGGCCCTTGCGCTCCTCGCGTCCGAGGTGGACGAGGAAGCGCCGGGACTCGGTGTGGTGGTCGGTGATGGTGACGCCCGCGCAGTCGAAGGAGTGCAGCACGGAGCGGTTGAGTTCGACGAGCGCGCGGTCCTTCCACAGGGAGCGGTCGGTGCGGGTGTCGAGGCCGAGGCGGTCGGCGATGCGGGGCAGCAGGTCGTAGCGGTCGGCGTCAGCGAGGTTGCGGGCGCCGATCTCCGTGCCCATGTACCAGCCGTTGAAGGGGGCGGCCGGATAGCAGATGCCGCCGATCTCCAGGCACATGTTGGCGAGCGCGGGCACGGCGTGCCAGCGCAGTCCGAGCGTGCGCCACCAGGCGTACTCGGGGTGCGCGAGCTCGACTTCGAGGACCGCGTCCTCCGGCAGCGCGAACCACCGCGGCGTGTCGTCGCCACCCTGGATCACCAACGGCAGTACGTCGAAGGGGGTGCCGGGGCCGCCGGGCCAGCCGAGCCGACGGGCGAGCGCGGTGAGGCCCGCGTTGCGGGGGTCGCCGGTCACGCCGCCGTCCGGGAGTGCGTAGGCCGCGTACCGGATGAGCTGTTCGTTCCAGATCCTGGGCCCTGGCAGCCCCGGTCCGTCGGGCGCGAAGACGGTGATGAGCGCCCGGATCCGGCCCTCGCGGGTCGCCTCCCTCAGATGATCCGCCGACGCCTCGGCGACGTCCTCCGCGTCGCGCACGTCCCTGCGGTCCCGCACGCGCAGCGAGTGCCAGTACAACCGCCCGATACACCGGTTGGCGTTGCGCCACGCGACCCGCGCCCCGAACACGAGTTCCTCCCGGGTGTGCCGGTACGTCCCCACCTCCGCGATCTCCGCGTACACGGCGGCAATACGCCGGGCCGGATCGCCGAGCTGCTCTTCGGTGTGATGAAGGGTGAGGAACTCGCTCGCGGCGCGGAGGAGTTCGGGGGGAGCGGGCGCGGAGCCGGACCGGGCGGCCACGGAGCAGCCCCACGCCGTCCCGCTGCTCGCCCCGGAGCCGGTCAGCGTGCCGGCGCCGCGAGGATCACCAGTGCTCTGGGCTGCCGCGCCGCAGGGGGCGGCATCGGCCAAGGACGGTCCGCCGCACAAACCAAGACCGGCCTCCGCCGTCGGCTCGACGATGTCGGAGCCCCGGCCGGAGCGGCCCCGGAGTCCGCCCGGCAAGAGTGGACCTTGAAGGCCCGGCAGCGGGGCGGTGCGGTCCGGGCGTGCGCGCGTCTCGGTGTCGTGCGGCGTCCGGACGCGGGCCTTGCCCGGGTGGGCTGCGCCCGGAACCTCGCACGCATCGGGTCCGCGGCGGTCGCCCGGCACTTCCTGCCCCCAGGGGGCGCCGAGGTCCTCGCCACCCGCCCCGCGGTAGGCCGGAGCCCCGGCTGACCCGTCGCGCATGAGGCCGCCCTGGAGCCGGTCCAGCCGGCCACCCGGGCCGTCGCCCCCGAGGAAGGGGTATCCCGCGTCACCGACGCGGCGGTCAGGGTTGTCCCGCATGGTGCCACCCCCAAGGGGCTCCGCCCGCGGGCCGCTCCCGCACGGCTCGCGGGTTCCGTGCGTCTGATAGCCGCGGGGTTACCCGGCCGGTGCGGTGATCCACCCTCTAGATGGCCGGTAAAAATGCCTCATTCCGGGGCCTGTTGTACAGCAGCCGACGTCAGGCCCGGGCTGGGCAGGCACCTGAGTCAGAGCCCGGAAACGTCACACGCTCACCGGCCGCGCGCCCCCCAGGGGCGCCGCCAGCGCGACGAGCGCGTGCTCCAGGCCGTTCAGGTGGGCAAGTGCCTGCTCGGCGCCGGGGTGATGGGCCGGGGCGCCCTGGTGGGCCGTCAGGGCGCGTTCCGGTATCGCCCCGACCAAGGTCTCCATCGCCGTCTCGACGCGTCGGCACGCGGCCGTGAGGCGGGCGTCGTGCGAGGCGTCCGGGTCGGCGGCGACGGCCGCGAGACCCCGTACCTCGCGGGCACAGTCGTCGAGGAGGGCGAGGACCTGCCGGGCCCGCGCCTTGCGCGCCCGAACCGGGCTGAGCGGATGCACCAGGGGCGCGAGGGCCATCCGTACGCGCCCCAGAAGTGCTTCGAGCTCCGCCGCGCGCGGCGCCGGGTCGGCCTGGGCGTCGCCCGCGAGCCTCCGGGCCGCCGCCGCGGTGCAGCCGTGCACCGCGTGCAGCGCGCGCTCGACCCACCGGTCGGTGACCGCGTGCGTGGTGAGGGGAAGGATCAGCGCGACGGCGAGCGCGGCCCCCAGCGCGCCGACGCCGGTCTCGGCGAGCCGGAGCCCGAGCAGCCCGGGGTGCAGCACGCCGAGCAGCCCGTACAGCAGGCCTGCCATGACGGTGACGAAGAACATCATCCAGCTGTACGACGGCGCCGCCGTGTAGAGGATCCCGAAGACGCAGACCGCGACGAGCGCCGCGGTGGGCGCCGGCGCGCCGTGCAGAGGTACGGCGATCAGGAGCCCGGCGACGATCCCGGTGACCGTGCCGACGACGCGCCGGAAACCGCGGATGAGCGTCTCGCCGCGCGAGGCCGTGTTGACGAAGATCCACCAGGCGGTTCCGACGGCCCAGTACCAGCGGTCGTGCGAGAGCAGCTGTCCCGCGGTGAGCGCGAAGGCGCAGGCAGCGGTCGCCTGGAAGGCCTGGCGCGTGGCGGGGCGCGCGAGCCCGCGCCCGTCCAGCGGCGCCGGCGCGGCGGGCAGCGGAGTGCGCCGCTCGACGCACCAGGCGCCGAAGCGCACCGCCGAGGACGCCGCCAGCGACAGGGCGACGGCCGCGTACAGCTGCGGGAGCCCGCCCGGCAGGGCGTGCAGGAACTGCGTGGTGAAGAACATCATGAACGCGAAGATGCCGAGCGCGTGACCACGCGGCCCCCAGCGGCGGGCGTAGACCCCGCCGAAGATCACCGCGAGCCAGGTCGCGTCGCGCAGCGTCGGCACGGTGTGCAGGGCGGTGGCGAGGGCCAGGACCGGGAGGCCCGCCACCGGCAGCAGGGCGGTGGTGACGGCCTGGCCGCGCACGGTCGGGTCGCCGACCGTGAACAGCGCGAGCAGCGCGGCGAGCCCGCCCGTGATCGACGCGGGCAGCGGGAGCCCGGCCAACTGGCACAGCGTCACCGCGAGACCGACGCCGAGGACCGCCCGCAGCGACACCCGCAGCCGGAACAGTCCCGGATCCGGAGCCATGAACATCTTCTTCACCGTCGGCCGCCCGCCCCCACTTCGCTTCGACACATGCGAATGGCGCCGCGGGTCCGGTACGGCGTCCTTGCCGTCCGGCGCTGCGCAGCGCCATCAATACAGACAAGGTAAGCAACAGTCCGGTACTGGCTCAACAGGCTCGGCGCCGACTGAGCCATTGGTACAGTCGGAGACGATCACCTCAAGCCGCAAGGAGGCCAACGGACCATGGCCGTGGACGAGCTCGACACCCGCATCCTGCGGCTGCTCCTGGAGCAGCCGCGCACCAGCGTGCGCGAGTACGCCCGCGTTCTCGGTGTCGCCCGCGGCACGCTCCAGGCCCGCCTGGACCGGTTGGAGCGGGACGGCGTGATCACAGGGACGGGCCCGTCGCTGTCCCCCGGGGCCCTCGGCCACCCCGTTCTCGCCTTTGTGCACATCGAGGTGACGCAGGGCCATCTGGACGACGTCGGCGAGGCGCTCGCCGCCGTACCGGAGATCATCGAGGCCTTCTCGATCACCGGTGGTGGCGATCTGATCACCCGGGTCGTGGCGCGGGACAACGCGCACCTGGAGGACGTGATCCAGGCGCTGATCAGTCTGCCGGGTGTCGTCCGCACCCGCACCGAGGTGGCGCTGCGCGAGCGCGTCCCGCACCGGGTGCTGCCGCTGGTGGAATCGATCGGGCGGACCGCGAAGGGCTGACCCGCCACGCCGGCGCGTGGTCGCGCATGGGCATCCTTGACCCCATGAGCACTCTCGGCGGCACATCGGTCATCTTCGATCTCGACGGAACGCTCGTGGACAGCGAGCCGAACTACTTCGAGGCGGGACGGCGGACACTCGCCGAGCAGGGCGTCACGGACTTCACCTGGGCCGACCACGAGCAGTACGTCGGCATCAGCACACAGGAGACGCTCGCGCTCTGGAAGGAGCGCTACGGCTTGACGGCCCCGCTCGACATCCTGCTCGCCGACACCAACCGCCGCTATCTGGAACTGGCCCGCGCCTCCACGCGGGTGTACCCGGAGATGCGGAAGTTCGTGGAGCTGCTGGCCGCCGACGGGGTCCCGATGGCCGTGGCCTCGGGTTCCTCGCCGGAGGCCATCGAGGCGATCCTCGCGGGCACGGGTCTTGCCGCCCATCTGCCGACGGTGGTCTCGACCGACGAGGTCGCGCACGGCAAGCCCGCCCCCGACGTGTTCCTGGAGGCGGCGCGCCGTCTGGGTGCCCTCCCGGCGGACTGCGTGGTCCTGGAGGACGCCGCGCCGGGCGCCGCCGCCGCGCACGCGGCCGGGATGCGGTGCATCGCGATCCCGTACGTCGCCGCACAGGCCGACGATCCCGCCTTCGCGACGGCGGGACTGCTGTTGCGCGGCGGTCAGGGCGAGTTCACCGCCCAGTCCGCGTACGACTGGCTCGGCCGCCCCACTGCTGCATCCTGAAGGACCACGACTTCCCCGGCCGCCAAGGAAAGAGGGCTCATGGGTACTGCCGCCGTACTCGTCGCCAACCGCGGGGAGAGCGCCGTACGCGTACTGCGCGCCGCCGCCGAGCTGGGGCTGCGCACGGTCGCGGTGTACACGGACGGCGACGATGTGCACGCCCAACGGGCCGATGCGGCCATGCCGTTGAAGGACTACATGGACGCCGACGCGCTGCTGGCCGTGGCACAGCAGACCGACTGCGGGTTCCTGCACCCGGGGTACGGGTTCCTGAGCGAGGACGCCGCCTTCGCGCGGCGCTGCGAGGCGGCTGGTATCACCTTCGTCGGACCCTCCCCCGAGGTCCTGGAGTTGTTCGGCGACAAGGCACGCGCGCGTGCGCTGGCCGTGGAGCTCGGCGTGCCCGTCCTGCCCGGCACGGACGGCGCCACCACCCTTGAGGACGCAGGGGAGTTCCTGGCGGGCGGTCCGGTGATGATCAAGGCGGTCGGTGGGGGCGGCGGTCGCGGGATGCGAGTGGTGCGCTCCGCCGCGGAACTGCCCGAGGAGTGGGAGCGCTGTCGCTCGGAGGCTCAACAGGGCTTCGGCCGTGGCGAGTTGTATGTGGAGCGTCTCTTGGAAGGGGCCCGGCACATCGAGGTGCAGATCCTCGGCGACGGCACGGGCGCTGTCACCCACCTATGGGAGCGGGACTGCAGCGCCCAGCGCCGCCACCAGAAACTGATCGAGATCGCCCCTGCTCCCGAACTGGCCGACGCCACAAGGCAAAAGCTCCTCTCGGCCGCCTTGCGCATGGCCCGCGCGGCACGCTTCACGGGTCTCGGCACCTTCGAATTCCTCGTCCAGGAACAGAGCGACGCGTTCCACTTCATCGAGGCCAATCCGCGGCTCCAGGTGGAGCACACGGTCACCGAGGAGGTGACGGGCGTCGACCTGGTCGCCGTACAACTGCGGCTGGCCGCGGGCGGGACGCTGGAGTCGCTGGGTCTCGCCGGTCCCCCGCCGGTGCCCCGGGGGTTCGCGGTCCAGGCGCGGGTCAACGCCGAAGTCACGACCGGCGACGGCACGGTTCGGCCTTCGGCCGGGCGGCTCACGCGGTACGACGTGCCTACTGGGCCGGGTGTGCGCGTGGACACGGCGGCGCGTGCCGGGGCCCAGGTGGGCGTCCGCTACGACTCGTTGCTCGCCAAGGTGATCGCCCATGCGCCGCACGGCTTCGACGCCGCTCGCGCCCGGGTCCGGCGGGCGCTGGAGGAGTTCGAGATCGCGGGCGTGCGGACCGGAATTTCCTTGCTGCGGGCGGTACTTGACCGACCGGACTTCTGGCGGCACACCGGTTTCGTCGAGGAGCACTTGGCCGACCTGCTGCCCGAGGACGACCAGCCGGCGAGCGTCGAGGGCACGGTGCCCGCACCGATGAGCGCCACGGTCGTCTCGGTCGCCGTCGCGCCGGGCGACCCAGTGGGAGCCGGGGAGCAGTTGCTGGTCCTTGAGGCCATGAAGATGGAGCACGTCGTACGTGCTCCGGGCGCAGGCGTCGTACGCGCCGTACACGCGCGCGTCGGCGAGACGATCGGCGAAGGGCGTCCTGTGGTGACGCTGGACGAGACCACCGCCGCGGGGGCCGAGGCGGCGGCCGACGAGACGCCTGACCTGGACGCCGTACGCCCCGATATGGCCGAGGCCGTGCGCCGGCACGCCTTCGGCCTGGACGAACACCGTCCGGAGGCTGTCGGAAAACGGCACGCCCTCGGCCGTCGCACCGCCCGCGAGAACATCCAGGACCTGTGCGACGAGGGCACCTTCACCGAGTTCGGCGCCCTGGCGATCGCCGCCCAGCGACGGCGGCGCTCACTGGAGGACCTGATCCGTGCGACACCGGCGGACGGCATGGTCACCGGCACCGGGCGCGTGGACGGCGCGCCGTGCGTGGCGATGTCGTACGACTACACGGTGCTCGCGGGTACGCAGGGGCTGCAGAACCACCGCAAGACCGACCGGATGCTGGCCCTCGCGGAGGAACGGCGGCTGCCGGTCGTCCTGTTCGCGGAGGGTGGCGGCGGCCGGCCCGGGGACACGGACACCACGTCGGTGGCCGGCCTGGACGTGACGACCTTTCAGCGGATGGGACGGCTCAGCGGTCTTGTGCCACTGGTCGGGATCGCCTCGGGCCGCTGCTTCGCGGGCAACGCGGCGCTGCTCGGCTGCTGCGACGTCGTCATCGCGACGCCGGACGCCTCGATCGGCATGGGCGGTCCCGCGATGATCGAGGGCGGCGGCCTGGGCGTGTACCGTCCCGAGGAGATCGGTCCGCCGGCGGTCCAAGTCCCCAACGGGGTGGTGGACTTGGCGGTGCCGAACGAGGCGGAGGCCGTGCGGGTGGCGCGCCAGTACCTGGCGTACTTCCAAGGCACTCACGCCAGTTGGGAGGCTCCGGACCAGCGGCTGCTGCGGCATGTCGTCCCGGAGAACCGACGCCGCGCATACGACATGCGGGTGGCCGTCGAGACCCTCGCGGACAGCGGTTCGGTACTCGAGCTCCGACAGTCCTTCGGTAGCGGGGTGTTGACCTGCCTCATCCGCGTCGAGGGGCGCCCGCTCGGGCTCGTCGCCAGCAATCCCGGCCACCTGGGCGGCGCCATCGACCGCGACGCGGCGGACAAGACGGCCCGCTTCCTGCAACTGTGCGACGCCTTCGGACTCCCGGTCGTCACCCTCTGCGACACACCGGGCTTCATGGTGGGCCCCGATGCCGAACGCACCGCCACCGTACGGCACTTCGCCCGCCTCTTCGTGACCGGCGCGAACCTCCGCGTTCCCCTCGTCAGCCTCGTCCTGCGCAAGGCGTACGGCCTCGGCGCCATGGCCATGATGGGCGGCTCCACCCGCGCTCCCCTGGCCACCGCCGCCTGGCCCAGCGGCGAGTTCGGCGGCATGGGCCTGGAGGGCGCGGTCCGCCTCGGCTACCGCAAGGAACTTGCCGCGATCGCCGACCCCGAGGAGCGCGAACGCGCCTTTGAGGCGCGCGTGGCCGAGCTGTATGAGCACGGGAAGGCGGTCAACGCGGCGGCGGCACTGGAGATCGACGCGGTGATCGATCCGGCGGAGTCGCGGGGGTGGATTCTGGCGGCGCTGGACGGTCACGAGGGCGGGTCCGGGGAACGCGGGCGCGCTTTCATCGACACCTGGTGAGGAGCTGGGCGCAGTGCCGAGGGGGCTCGGTGCCGCGCCGCCCCGTATGCCGGACCTCCCGTCACGACACCCGCAGCACGATCTTGCCCAGCCGGTGTCCCTCCTCCAGCGCCGCGTACGCCCCGGGGGCCTCCGCCAGCGGCACGACACGGTCGACCCGCGGGTTCAGCTTGCCCTCGGCGACCAGTCGGGCCAGCTCCTCGAGGCCGGCCCGGTCGGGCTCGACGACGAAGAACACTCCGCCCTGCTTGGAGGGATCCGGCGGAGCGACGATGCTCACCAGCACGCCGCCCGGACGCAGTACCTGCCAGGAGCGGTCCTGGGTGTCGCCGCCAACCGTGTCGAGGACCAGGTCCACGTCCTTGACGTGCTCCTCGAAGCGTTCGGCGCGGTAGTCGACGACCTGGTCGGCGCCCAGCTCGCGTACGAAGTCCGCGGCCCCGGCGGCGGCCGTCGCGGTGACGGAGGCTCCCAGCGCGACCGCCACCTGCACGGCGACGGACCCGACGCCACCCGCGCCGCCGTGCACCAGAACCCGGGAACCGGGGTGCAGTCCACCGTGGCGGACCAGGCCCTGCCAGGCCGTCAGTCCGGCGAGCGGCAGGGCCGCGGCCCGGTCGTGGTCGAGCTGAAGCGGCTTGGCGGCCAGCACGGCGGCGGGGACGGCGGTGAACTCGGCCGCGGCCCCGTCCCGGGTGAACGGGATCAGCCCGTACACCTCGTCGCCCGGAGCCCACTCGGTGACCCCGGTGCCCAGCCTCGCGACGACCCCGGACACCTCCTTGGACGGGATGACCGGCGTGCGGGGGCTGCCGCTGCCGTCGAAGCGGTCGGTCCAGGTGGCGTCCCAGCCCAGCTCGCCCGAGGTGATCGACGCCGACCGCACCGTGACCAGCACCTCCCCCGCGCCGGCCACGGGACGCGGCGCGCTCTCGTACGTCAGCTGCTCGGGCCCGCCGCGACGGTGACCACGTACCGCGTGCATCGTGCTCATCTCGACCTCCTGCCGCGAGTGCGTACCTCCAGCCTGAGGGATGCGGCGTCCCGCGGCATGAGTCAAATGACCGCGGCCGGAGAATCCGTCACCCGGTCGCGGTCATCGGTCCCCTCGCCCATTTCCGCCTCATGCGGCCTCGGTCGCGCCGACTGGCGGCCGCTCGTCCGCGTCGTGGTGGATCGGCGTCCGTGAGCCGGTCAGCGGAACGCCCGTCCCGCCCCGCCGGGCCGCGACGATCTCGGCGGCGATGGCCAGGGCGGTCTCCTCGGGCGTTCGGGCGCCGAGGTCGAGGCCGATCGGCGAGTGCAGACGGGCCAGTTCCCGGTCGGTGAGGCCGGCCTCGCGGAGTCGGCGGTCGCGGTCCTCGTGGGTGCGGCGGGAGCCCATCGCGCCGACGAACGCGACCGGCAGACGCAGGGCCTCCTCCAGCAGCGGCACGTCGAACTTGGCGTCGTGGGTGAGCACGCACAGAACGGTGCGGTGGTCGGTATCGGTGCGCCGGAGGTAGCGGTGCGGCCAGTCGACCACGATGTCGTCGGCCTCGGGGAAGCGGGCCCGCGTGGCGAAGACGGGCCGGGCGTCACACACCGTCACATGGTGGCCGAGGAACTTCCCGACCCGGACGAGCGCCGACGCGAAGTCGACGGCGCCGAAGACGATCAACCGGGGCGGCGGCACACTCGACTCGACGATGAGGGTCACCCCGCCCGGGCAGCGCGAGCCGTCTTCGGAGATCTCGACGCCGCCGGTGCGCCCCGCGTCCAGCATCGCGCGGGCCTCCGCCACCGCCGTCCGGTCCAGCCGCGGATGTCCCGGGAGACTCCCTTCATGCGATCCGTCGGCGCGGACGAGCAAGGCCCCGCCCAGCAGTTCCACCGGGCCGCGGGCCACCCGGGCGAGGGCCACCGCCTCTCCCCGGGCGGCGGCCGACAGCCAAGCCGTGACCACGGGCGCGTGGGCGCGTATCGGCGTGACCAGTACCTCTATGACCCCGCCGCAGGTCAGGCCCACCGCGAAGGCGTCCTCGTCGCTGTAGCCGAACCGTTCCCGCAGCGTCCGGCCGTCCTGGAGCGCCTGGACGCACAGGTCGTACACCGCGCCTTCGACGCAGCCGCCCGAGACCGAGCCGATGGCCGTGCCGTCGCTGTCGACGGCGAGGGCCGCGCCCAGTCCGCGCGGCGCGCTGCCGCCGACCGCGACGACGGTGGCGACGGCGAAGTCCCGGCCCTCCTCGGCCCACCGGTTCAGCTCGTCGGCGATGTCAAGCACCCCCGGCTCCCTCCGCCGCCGACAGGACACGGTCCGGCCGGATCGGCAGGTCACGGTGGCGTACGCCGGTCGCGTGCCAGACCGCGTTGGCGATGGCCGCCGCGGCTCCCACGATCCCGATCTCGCCGATCCCCTTGATCCCGACCGGGTCGTCCGGGTCCGGGTCGTCCACCCAGTCCGCCTCGATGGCCGGTACGTCGGCGTGCGCGGCGAAGTGGTAGCCCGCGAGGTCGGCGCCGACGTGTCCGCCGGAGGCCTGGTCCCTGGTGGCCTCCTCGTGCAGGGCCATGGAAAGGCCCCAGGTCATCCCCCCGATGAACTGGCCACGCGCGGTCAGCGGGTTGACGATCCGGCCCGCCGCGAAGATCCCGAGCATGCGCCGCACCCGCACCTCACCGGTGCTCACGTCCACGGCGACCTCCGCGAACTGCGCCCCGAAGGTGTGCCGTTCCTTGCTCGTCAGCGCGCCGACGGCCGCGGCGGTGTTCGACCGCGCGGTGATGCCCTCGGGCGGAATGGCGCCGCCCGGGACCAGCCGCTCCCGCAGTTCCTTCGCCGCGGCGATGATCGCCCAGGCCCAGGAGCGGGTGCCCATCGAGCCGCCGGCGATGATCGCCGACCCGAAGTCGCTGTCCGCGATCCGCATCCGGATGCGCCCGGGTTCCACCCCGAGCGCGTCGGCCGCGACCTGGGTCAGCGCCGTCCGCGCACCGGTCCCGACGTCGCTCGCGGTGACCCGTACGGTGAAGGCGCCGTCCGCCTCGGCCGTCACGGCCGCCGTGGAGGGGGCAGAGAGCGTGGGGAACGCGGACGCGGCCACTCCGGTGCCGAGCAGCCAGTGCCCTTCACGGCGGACGCCGGGACGCGGATCGCGCTCAGCCCAGCCGAACCGGCGGGCGCCCTCCTCGAAGCAGGCCGCGAGATTGCGGCTGCTGAACGGCAGTCCGGACAGGGGACCCACGGCCGGTTCGTTGCGCAGCCGCAGCTCGATCGGGTCGATGCCGCACTTCTCGGCGAGTTCGTCGAGCGCCGACTCCAGGGCGAACGAGCCCGGCGCCTCACCCGGCGCGCGCATCCAGGTCGGTGTCGGCACGTCGAGCGCCACGACCCGGTTGACGGTGTGGTGCGCGTCGGCGTCGTACACCGGACGCCCGAAATCGGCGCTGCGCTCGATGAACTCATAGGTGGTCGAGGTCAGGCACTCCGCCTGGTGGTCGAGCGCGCGCAGCCGACCGTCCGGGTCGGCCCCGAGCCTGACACGCTGCGCCGTGGGGCTTCGGTAGCCGGTCAGCGAGAACATCTGACGGCGGGTCAGTACGACCCTGACCGGGCGATGCAGGACGGTGGCCGCCATCGCGGCGAGCACGGCGTGCGGGCGGGTTCCCTTGGATCCGAAGGCGCCGCCGATGTGTTCGGAGCGCACGCGCACCGATTCCGGGTCGAGAGAGAACAGCATCGCGAGCTCGTCCGCCACGAACCTGCTGCCCTGGTTGGAGTCGACGACTTCGAGCCGGCCGCCGTCCCAGCGCGCGGTCGCCGCGTGCGGCTCCATCGGACTGTGGTGCTCTTCCGGTGTCGTGTACCGCGCGTCCACGACGACGGCGGACGAGGCGAGTTGGTTCTCCAGGTCGCCCTTGCCCGCCGCGGAACCCTCCGGTGTGTACATTCCGGGGCGGCCCGCGAAGAACGCCACGTCGTGCGGCTCCGCGTCGTATTCGACCGTGAGCGCCTCGGCCGCCTCCCGGGCCTGCTCGGGCGTCTCCGCCACGACCAGCGCCACCGGCCAGCCGACGTACGGCACCCGGTCGTGCTGGAAGAGCTGAAGAACCGGATCGGGCTGCCCGAACGGGTTCATGTAGTCCGCCTCGAGCCGCGGGGCGTTCCCCCGGTGCAGGACGGTGAGGACGCCTGGCATGCCGAGGACGGGGGCGTCGCGCACCGAGCGGATGCGGCCGCGCGCGACGGTGGACAACACCAGCCATCCGTGGGCGAGTTCGGGGTAGGGGACCTCGCCGGCGTAGCGAGCCGCTCCGGTGACCTTGGCGCGGCCCTCCACGCGGGTGTGCGCCGCGCCGACGGCCCCGGTCACGGCGGCCGTTGTGGTGGTCGTGGTCATCGGGCGGCCTCCTCGGCGAGTTCGGTCAGCACGGCCACCACGAGGTTGCGCATCAAGGTCACCTTGTATCCGTTGTGGGGCAGGGGTGTGGCGGCCGCCAGCTCGGCGTCCGCGGCGGCGGCGAACGCCTCCGCGCTCGCCGGGCCGCCGGTCAGCGCCAGCTCGGCCTCCCTGGCCCGCCACGGCCGGGACGCCACGGCCCCGAAGGCGAGGCGCACCTCGCGTACGACGTCGTCCTGGACGTCGAGCGCCGCGGCAATGGACCCGATCGCAAACGCGTACGAGGCACGCTCGCGCACCTTCCGGTACCGCGAGAGCGCGGCCACCGGAGCGGGGGGCAGGGTGACGGCGGTGATCAGCGCCCCGGGCGGCAGCGCCGTCTCCCGGTGCGGGGTGTCCGCGACGGGCCGATAGAACTGCCCGAGCGGCAACTCCCCCGGCCCGTCAGCCGTTTCGTACGAGACCACGGCGTCGAAGGCGGTCAGCGCGACCGCCATGTCCGAGGGGTGGGTGGCCACACAGTGCGCGGAGGCGCCGAGGATCGCGTGGTTGTGGTGCTCGCCCTCGATGGCGGGGCAACCGCTGCCGGGGGCACGCTTGTTGCACGGCTTGGCCAGGTCGGTGAAGTAACCGCAGCGGGTGCGCTGGAGCAGGTTCCCGCCGACGGTAGCCATGTTGCGCAGCTGGCCCGAGGCCCCGGCGAGGACGGCCTGCGCCAACGCCGGGTAGCGGAGGCGTACTTCGGGGTGGGCGGCGAGATCGCTGTTGGTGACGGTCGCGCCGATGCGCAGACTGCCCCCCGATGTGAGCTCGATCCGGTCCAGGGGTAGTTCGCGTACGTCGATGAGTCGCGTGGGCCGTTCCACGCCGGCTTTCATCAGGTCGACGAGATTGGTGCCGCCGCCGAGGAAGCGCGCGTCGGGATCCTCGCCGAGCAGGGCGAGCGCACCGGAGACGTCGAGGACGCGCTCATAGCCGAACTCTCTCATGCAACAGCCTCCTTGGCCTCGGCCACCTGGGCCTGCGCCGCCCGCGCCACCGCCTGGACGATCGACACATACGCGCCGCAGCGGCACAGGTTGCCGCTCATCCGCTCCCGGATCTCCTCGGGGGTGAGCGCCGGCGGCCCCGCTTCGGGCCGGACATCGTCGGTGACGGCGCTCGGCCAGCCCGCGGCGTGCTCCTCGATCACCGCGAGGGCGGAACAGATCTGCCCCGGTGTGCAATAGCCGCACTGGTAGCCGTCGAGATCGAGGAAGGCCTGCTGCACCGGATGCAGTCGCTCACCGTCCGCCACACCTTCGATCGTCGTGATCACGCGCCCCTCGGCGGCGACCGCGAGCTGCAGACAGGACACCGCACGGCGGCCGTCGATCAGCACCGTGCAAGCGCCGCATTGTCCCTGGTCACAGCCCTTCTTGGTGCCGGTGAGATCCAGCTGCTCGCGCAACGCGTCGAGCAAGGTGGTGCGGTGGTCGACGGGCAGCGTGTACTTCTCGCCGTTGATGTTCAAGGTGATGGCGCTGGACGTCGATGGGGCCATGGTCAGCCTTCTTTCGCGTGTGTGGTGCGCGTCGAAGTCGAAGGGGGGTCCGTGGCGGCTCGGAAGCCTGCCGGGTGCCGGCTGGGAAGCTGCCAGGTGCGCGAGGATGCCGGTCGGCGATCGGTTCCGGCCATGCGCACGGAGCGGCTCAGCCACTAGAGTGAGCTTGAAGCGGACAACTGTCCGCTATCCATTGAACCTAACGGACAGCTGTCCGGTTAGCAAGGGCGGCCCGAAAGGAGGACGAGTGGACTCGGAGGAAGGCGCGCCCGCGCGCTCCGACGCGCCCCCGCGTCCGGACGCCTCTCTGCGCTCGGACGCCCCTCCGCGCTCGGACGCTCCCCTGCGCTCGGACGCGCAGCGCAATCGCGAGCGCATCCTGGAAGTGGCCCACGCGGAGCTGACCCGCTCGGCGGACACCCCGCTGAGCGGGATCGCGAAGAAGGCGGGCGTCGGACAGGGGACGTTCTACCGCAACTTCCCCAACCGCGAGGCACTCGTCCTGGAGGTCTACCGCTACGAGGTGCAGCAGGTCGCCGATACCGCGGCCCAGTTGCTTCAGACCCGCACACCGGAGCAGGCCCTGCGGGAGTGGATGGACCGCCTCGCGCAGTACGCCATGGCCAAGGCGGGCCTGGCCGACGCGCTGCGCACGGCCACCAGCACGGGGCGCGAGACGCCGCGGGGCACGCTCACGAGACTCGGCCACGGATCGGTGTCGTCGGCCGTCGCGCTCCTGCTGAAGGCCAACGAGGAGGCGGGCACGATCCGCCCCGGCGTGACCCCCGACGACTTCGTGCTCGCCATCGCCGGGCTCTGGCAGATCGACCCGCACGGGGACTGGCAGTCGCGCGCCGGACGCCTCCTGGACCTGGTGATGGACGGCTTGCGCGCGGGTGCGCCCGGGTCGGGCGCACCCGCCGCCCCAGAGAGCTGACTCGCCTGAGCGCCGCACGCGGAACCGATCAGCGACGCACCAGTACGGCATGAGCGGCGGCCGAGGAGCCGACCAGCTCGGCGACCCGGTAGCCGTCGATCCCGTCCCCCAGGTTGTCGAAAAGGCGCTCACCCCTGCCGAGGAGTTTCGGGACGATGGCCAGGTGCAGCTCGTCGATCAGCCCGGCGCGCAGATACTGCTGGACGGTGGCCGGTCCCCCGCCGATCCGCACGTCCTTGCCCGCCGCCGCCTCGAACGCTCGCGCGAGCACCGTCTCGAGGGGCTCGTCGGTGAAGTGGAAGGTGGTCCCGCCCTCCATGGCCAGCGACGGCCGCAGGTGGTGCGTGTGCACGAACACGTCGTTGTGGTAGGGCGGGTTGTCGTCCCACCACCCCCTCCACGAATCGTCCTGCCAGGGTCCGCGCTGGGGCCCGAACATGTTGCGCCCCATGATGGTGGCGCCGATATTGTCGTCACTCCGTTCCACGTACTCGACATCGATCCCCGCCTTGCCGTCGGCGCGGTCCCGCATCGCGGCGAACATCCATTCATGCATCCCCTCGAACCCCTCGCCGAGGGGGTGTTCCAGACGCTGATCGGGACCGGCGGCGAAACCGTCCAGTGAGACCGTGAGGTTGTGTACGCGCAGCTTGGGCATGACCGTGCTCCTCGGGTTCGTCGTTTCCCGCTCTCACCCATGCGTCGAACAGGACGCACATGGATCGACAGCTTCACCCGGAAATCTCGCGCATCCCCGGCCGGAAATCCCGCCGAGTGGAATAATCCGATATGCCCGACGAAAGGTTACTTTCGTGATCAACAAGAATCACGGGACTGACTACGAGAACATACGACTCGACCGCAGTGGCCAGGCCGAGGCATTCGATGTCATCGGCGACCGCTACGACGAGGCCTTCCCGCACAAGGAAGGCCAGGTGGCCGCCGCCGATTGGCTGATCGGATCCCTGGCGGCGGGCGCCCGCGTGCTGGACCTCGGCTGCGGCACCGGCGTGCCGACCGCCCGCCAGCTGGCGGACGCGGGCTTCGAGGTGGTGGGTGTCGACCTGTCCGGCGGAATGGTGAAGCTCGCCCGGGAGTACGTCCCCGGTGCGACGTTTCACCAACTGGACCTCGCCGACCTGCGCCCGGGCGGCCCGCGCGACCTGGGCCGCTTCGACGCCGTCGCGGCCTTCTTCTCCCTTCTCATGCTGCCACGCGCGGAGATTCCGCTCGCGCTGCTGACCGTTCGCCATCTGCTTGTCCCCGGAGGTCTGTTCGTCCTGTCGATGGTGGAGGCCGATGTGGACGACTTCTCGATCCCGTTCCTCGGACGCACCATCCGGGTCTCCGGTTATCTGCTGGAGGACCTGCGCAAGGTCATCGAGACGGCGGGCTTCGAGATCGCCGAGGAGTCCTCGTACACCTATGCCCCGGCGGTCGCCGACGTCCCGCCCGAGGAACAGGTCTTCCTCTGCTGCAGACGGCTGGACTGAGGACGTGCGGTCCGTCACCGCGGACCGCGCCACCCACTGGACGGGACGAGACGCGTGACGAAGCACCACACCCCTCAGGAAAGCCCCGCCGAGGCCACCCGGCGGGGCGGCGGCCCGCTGACCGCCGATGCCGCCGCCCTGCCCATGGGCGCGTGGGACACCCGTACGCCCCGGTCGGCCGGTCCCCTCGGCCGCCGTGCCGACGACACCGACGCCCAGGACGGGGCGGCGGACAGTCCCGGGCCGCAGACCGACCGGCTTCGGTATCTCGACGTGGCGACTCGGCGGATCGCCCGCGGAATGGACCTGGACGAGACGCTGCGGGAACTGCGCGGGGCGGCTGTCCCGGCGTTCGCGGACGCGATCTTCATCCATCTGCAGGATCCGTTGCCGGTCGGCGAGGAGAAGTCGGCCGCGCCCGTCGTCCTCCAGCTGCACAGCATCGACCAGACGCTCGAGGTGCCGAAGGCCGAAGCCACGACGCCTCCCTTGATGGGCCTTCCCCTGCACCCGCATGTGGCCGAGCGCATGCATATGACGGTCACCGGCCGGCTCCCGGAGCTGCTGGCCGGGCGGCCGGCGTTCGGCGACGCGCCGGAGATCGCGACCGCGCTGGCCGAGCTGCTCGGCCCCATGGGAGGTGTGCCCGAGACACTCCCGCCGGGCCGCAGATCGATCATCGCCCCGTTGCACGGCCGCCATCACGTCATGGGCACCGTCGTTCTCCTGCGCCGCTTCGACCGGTCCGCCTTCACGAGCGACGACCTGCTCGTGGCCTCACAGCTCGCGACACACGCCGCTCTCGGCGTCCAGAAGGCCGTGATGTACAGGCACGAGGTCTCCGTCGCGGACACGCTGCAGCGCACCATGCTCCCGTCGTCGCTGCCCGAGCCCACCGGCGTCCGGCTGGCCAGCCGCTATCTGCCCGCCTCGCAGACCGCGCAGGTCGGCGGAGACTGGTACGACGCCATCCCGCTCCCCGGCAACCGCGTCGCGCTGGTCGTCGGCGATGTCATGGGGCATTCCATGACCTCCGCCGCGATCATGGGCCAGCTGCGCACCATCGTGCAGACCCTCGCCGGCCTCGACCTGCCTCCGGACGAGGTCCTGCACCACCTCGACGAGCAGGCCCAGCGGCTTGGCAGCGACCACATCGCGACCTGTCTCTACGCGATCTACGACCCGATATCGCACCGGCTGCTCATGGCGAACGCCGGCCACCCGCCCGCGCTGCTGCTCCACCCGGACGGCCGGGCGGAGGTACTCGCCGTCCCGCCGGGCGCCCCGATAGGTGTCGGCGGCATCGTCTTCGAATCCGTGGAGATGCCCGCGCCCAGCGGAGCGACGCTGTTGCTGTACACCGACGGTCTGGTCGAGTCCCGTGTCACGGACGTGGGAACCGGCGTCGAGGCGCTGCGCACCCGACTGCAGACCAGCGCGCACGGGCTCGGGGCCCCCTCGCTGGAAGGCCTGTGCGACCAAGTGCTGGGCACCTTGGGCCCGGGCGCCCGGGACGACGACATCGCGCTGCTCACCGCCCGGTTCGAGGGCTTCCCCCCGGACAGCGTCGGGTACTGGTATCTGGATCCTCATCCGCTGACCGCGAGCCAGGCACGCCGGCTGACCCGCAGGGCACTGCGCCGCTGGGGCCTGGAATCCCTGCTCGATGCCACCGAACTGATGGTCAGCGAGGTCGTGACGAACGCCGTACGGTTCGCCTCGCGGCCCATCGCGCTGAGGCTGCTGCGCACCGACGTACTGCGCTGCGAGGTGACCGACGACTCGCCCCAGGTGCCCCGGATGCGGCACGCCGAACCAGGTGACGAGGGCGGCCGCGGTCTGTTCCTGGTCAACCAACTCGCGCTGCGCTGGGGGGCCACGCGGCTGAGCACGGGCAAGGTCGTCTGGTTCGAGCAGCCGATCCCGAGGAAGTAGCGGTCGGCCCGGGTACTGCTCTTCCTCCTCATCGAGAGCCAGTGGCAGTGCGGGAACCGGGCCCGCGGCGCGAGGTGCCCGGGCATGCTGGGGGAATCAGCTGACTGGGATGTCCTTGTCCCGCAGGGCATCCAGGGCAGGGGCGTACATGCGGGCCTTGATGGTGCCGAGCGTGGGACCGGCCTTGGCCACCTGGAGCCGGGCGATCTCCAGGGCGGTCTCGCGCACCGCGTCCTCGTCCACGGCGCGTTCCACAACGGCAGCCTCTAGCGCTGCCCGGCCTCCGTAGCGGCGCGCGGTGGTCATGGCCTCGTGCGCGGTCTGCGGGGTCAGCCGGGCCTGGATGAGCGCCGACATACCGGGGGTGAAGGGGATGTTGATGTCGACTTCGGGCAGGCACCAGTAGCCTCGGTCGGCGCGCATCACGCGGAAGTCGTGGGCGAGGGAGAACATCGCGCCGGCCGCGAAGGTGTGCCCCTGCAGGGCGGCCACGGTGACAATGGGCAGGGACAGCATCCGTGCGAGGAGCTCGTGCACGGAAATGACGTACTCCTGGTACTGGTCGGCGTGGGCGAACAGCCAGTCCAGGTCAAGGCCGTTGGAGTAGAACTTGCCCGTGGCCACGGTCACCAGGGAACGCGGCCCCTCCGCCTTCTCCACCTCGTCCAGCGCGGAGTTCACGGAGGTGAGCCAGTCGGGGTGGAAACGGTTCTCGCCGTCTCCGAGGTCGAGGATGAAGACGTCGTCCTGGCGGTCGAGTGTGGGCACAGCGGCTCCCTTTGGTGGAGTGGGTGGGGTGAAGGGTGGTCACGGCCGTGGCCGGTGACCGGTGTCGGGCCGGTCGCGCAGGGCGTGGAGCAGCAGGTCATGGATCTCTTCGGCGGCGGCTTCCAGCGGGGCGGTGCTCCGCTCGGCCCGGCACATGATCATCGCGCCCTCGACCGCGGCGATGATGAAGGCGGCCAGACGCTTGCCCCGCTCCTCGCGCAGTCCATGCCGGACAAACAGCGCGGCGAGCGCCTGCTGCCAGCGGGCGAAGACCGCCGCGGCGGAGCGGGCCGGCTGCGGGGCGTCGTCGTTGGTCTCGACGGCCACCGCCACGATGGGGCAGCCGGCCCGGAAGTCACTGTCGACCAGCCTCTCGCGCCACAGCGCGAAGAACGCGTCGATCGCCTCCAGAGGGTCGTCGGCCCGCATGGCGTCCTCGATCAGACCGGCGATGAAGTCACCGGCGAACAGCACCGCCTCGTCGATCAACTGCGCCCGACCGCCCGGGAAGTGGTGGTACACCGAGCCGCGAGGGGCCCCGCTGTGCGCGAGCACCCGGTCGATGCTCGTGGCTCCGGCCCCGTACTCACGCAGCAGCGCGGCCGTGCTGAGCACCATCCGCTTACGCGTGTCGCTCTTGCGGGGACCTTCTGACATGTCGTGCGCCTTTCCGGGGTTGCCCAGCACCGTACGGCTACCTAGCGGTAACTTATGTAACATGACATAGACCATGCAAGAGGTAATGCGAAATGACCTTGGCTCACGGAAAAGAAGAACGCGGGACCCCGAAGGCCCCGCGAAGGCACCTGGCCGGTGACAGTGACCTACCTGACGTCCGCCGCGTCCAGCAGCAGCGTCACGGTCGTCGTGGCGAGTCCGTCCAGGGTCTCGACCCGGGCGCCGGCGCGGGCACTCGCGCCGTCGAAGACCAGCATCAACTGCCGGGCCAGCAGCTCCGGGTCACGCGCACCGCCCAGCGCGGCCTGAGCCTGGAACTCCTCCTTGAGGCGCTCTTTGGCACCGCTGGCGACCACGCGCGCCGGGTGCCCGGGGTCCTTGAGCTCGACCAGCGCGGCAAGGAAGGGGCAGCCGCGGAACTCGGGCTCCGCCGAGAGCTTCTCCAGCCGCTCGAAGACGCCCAGGATGCGCTCGCGGGGCGTGCCGGCGTCCTGCGGACCGGGCGAGAGCTGCTGCGCGTACGACGGAATCCGTCGCTCCAGACTCGCCGCGAGGACGTCGTCCTTGCTCGCGAAGAGCTGGTACATCGACCGCTTCGAGACACCGGCCGTCCTGCAGAGCGTCTCGATGCCGACGGAGACGCCTTCGCGGTAGAAGAGGTCGGCCGCCGCGTCCAGCAGCCGGTCCCTCGTGGACGCCTTGTCGGTAGTGGCCATACGTCGAGATTACCTCGCGGGAGCGGAGGGGGAAACCGATCGGTATACGGCGTCCGCGTGGGCGCCATCACACGTGACAGCAGAGGTGAACAAGCGCTTAGATAGTGAGCCCGAACGAGTCCGCGCCCCGCTGGAGGCCCCCTTGCTGTTCACCTCCGTCGACGATGTCTCCGCGCGTCTCGCCGAGACCGGCTATCTGGCGTCGCCCGCGGTCGCCACGACGGTCTTCCTGGCCGACCGCCTCGGCAAGCCGCTTCTGGTGGAAGGCCCCGCCGGAGTCGGAAAGACGGAACTCGCCAAGGCCGTCGCCGAGGTCGCGGGTGCGCGGCTGGTCCGGTTGCAGTGCTACGAGGGCGTCGACGAGTCCCGGGCGTTGTACGAGTGGAACCACGCCAAGCAACTGCTGCGCATCAGCGCGGGTCGCGACGAGACATGGGACGAGGCGCGCACGGACATCTTCAGCGAGGAATTCCTGCTGGCGCGACCGCTGTTGACCGCCATCCGCGGCGACGACCCCAAGGTGCTGCTGATCGACGAGACCGACAAGGCCGACGTCGAGGTGGAAGGGCTGCTGCTGGAAGTGCTCAGCGACTTCCAGGTCACCGTCCCCGAGTTGGGCACGATCACCGCGACCAGTCGCCCCTTCGTGGTCCTCACGTCCAACGCGAGCCGCGAACTGTCCGAGGCGCTGCGCCGCCGCTGCCTCTTCCTCCACATCGGCTTCCCCGACGAGGAGCTGGAGCGTCGCATCGTACGGCTGAAGGTGCCGAGCCTCGACAAGGCGTTGACGGAGTCCGTGGTGCGGGTGGTCGGCGCGCTGCGCGAGATGGATCTGCGCAAGGTCCCGTCGGTCGCCGAGACCATCGACTGGGCCCGCACTCTGCTCGCGCTCGGCGCCGACACCCTCGACGAGAGCGTCGTACGGGACAGCCTCGGTGTGCTCCTCAAGCATCAGGACGACATTCTCAAGGCGGCGGCCAAGCTCGATCTGGACGCCGTGTGAACGCGCCGGCCGGTGTGGCGGAGCGGCTGACGGGTCTGGTCGGGGCGCTGCGCTCGCACGGCGTGCGGATCGGCACCGGGGAAACCGTGGACGCCGCACAGGCGTTGGAGGCGCTCGGCCTGGCGGACCGGGAGCTGCTGCGCGAAGGGCTGGCCGCCACGCTGCTGCACGGCACGGGGCAGCGTCAGGTCTTCGATCCGGTCTTCGACGTGTACTTTCCGCGCCGAGTCGGCGCGTCGGACACCGATGCGCCCGCCGACCGGGAGGATCTGCGGGACCGGCTCGCGGCGGCGCTCGCCGCCAATGACGGGGCGTTGATGGCCCGGTTGGCCGTCGAGGCGGTGGACGGCTTCGGCGGATACGGTTCCTCGCCGGGTTCGGACGGCTGGTCGTCGTACCAGACGCTCGACCGGCTGCGCCCGCAGACGCTCATGGCGCGTGTCCGCGACAGCGTCCGGGCGCAGGCCGGCGGGTCCGGGTTCGCCGACCGGCTGCTGGAGGACGAGATCCGCCGGCGCATCGAGGCCTTTCGCACGCAGGTCGCCACGGAGGCGCGACGCCGGGTCGCGGAGCGGCGCGGCCGGGACGAGATCGCGCGGCGGGCGGTGGCCCCGACCGCCGACCGGGTCGACTTCCTCTTCGCCGGACGGGACGAACTCGCCGCGCTGCGCAGGGTGGTTCAGCCGCTCGCGCGCAAGCTGGCCACCCGGCTCGCCGCGCGCCGCCGCCGTGCCGCACGTGGCACCATCGACCTGCGGCGCACCCTGCGGGGGTCACTGTCGACGGGTGGGGTGCCGATCCGGCCCGTGCTGCGCCGGCGTCGGCCTGTGCGGCCCGAACTGGTGCTGCTGTGCGATGTGTCGGGCTCGGTGTCGGGTTTCTCGGACTTCACGATGCTGCTGGTGCAGGCGCTGCACGACCAGTTCAGCAAGGTTCGGGTGTTCGCCTTCGTCAACCGGATCGACGAGGTGACCCGGCTGCTGGTGCACGGTGCGGCCGACCCGGCGGGACTCGGCGCCCGCATCCGGTCGGAGGCGACGCTGACGGGCTGGCACGGCAGCAGTGACTACGGTGTCGCGTTCGGCGAGTTCACGGAGCGCTGCGCCGACGCGGTGGGCGCGCGCACGACCGTGTTCGTCCTCGGCGACGCCCGTACGAACATGAGTGACCCGAATCTGCCGGCCGTTCGACGGCTCGCCGAACGGGCCCGCCGCGTCTACTGGTTGAACCCCGAGTCGCGGCCGCAGTGGGGCACGGGCGACTCCGCCGCACCCGCCTACGCCGAACTCGTCGAGATGCACGAGTGCCGCAACGCCCGGCAGCTCAGCGAGCTGATCGCCCGCCTGCTGCCGGTCTGACTACGCGACCAGCTGCGGGTAGAGCACCTCGAGGTCCGCTGCCAGCCCTGCCTTGACCTGTCGGGAGAGGTCGTCGGCCAGTACTTCGAAGGCCCCGGCCTGGATGCCGTCGAGGGCCTGCGCCGCCACACTCTCGGGAGTGGACTTCGGCGCGTCGACCTTCGCGGCCATGTCCGTGTCGACGTAACCCACATGGAGGCCGGTGACCTCGATGCCGCGCGGCTTCAGGTCGAGGCGCAGGGAGTTGGTCTGCGACCAGAGCGCGGCCTTGGAGGCACTGTAGGAACCCAGGAGGCCGATCCACGACAGCACCGAGTGGACATTGAGGATGTGGCCGCCGCCGTTGCGCTCGATGATCGGGACCAGGGCGCGGGTCATGAGGAGCGGGCCGTAGAAGTTCGTCTCGAACTCGCGGCGGATGTCCTCGACGGGCGAGTCCAGGAAGTTCGCGTTCACCGACGCGCCCGCGTTGTTGATCAGAACGGTGACGTCCTGCGCCTGCTCGGCGACCGCGGCGACGGACGCGGGGTCGCTCACTTCCAGCGCCAGCGGGATCGCGTCGGGGTGGGTGACGGTCCGCGGGTCGCGTGCGGTGGCGTAGACCTTCTTCGCGCCACGCTCGTACAAGGCCTGCACCAGCGACCGCCCGATTCCGCGGCTGCCCCCGGTGACCAGTGCGACCGAACCTTCGATGGATGTCATGGGGACTCCCACAATAGAAACCGATCGGTTTACTCGACTTCGAAAGAGTAAACCGATCGGTTTCCACAGGCAAGGGCAAGGCCCCCGCCGCGGGTCAGGCGGTGGCGCCTTCCGTCTCCGCCTCGGCCTCCTCGGCTTCTTCGGCCACCGCGTCCACGGCCGCTTCCACGGACGCTTCCGCCCCCACGGCCGCATCCGCCTCCACTTCCACGGCGTCCCTCTTCTCGACCGTGTACACCTGGGCCGTGCCCTTGGTCAGGCCGAGCAGCGCCACGGGCACGATGAGCACGAAGGCGATGCCTGCGATGGCGAAGCTCAGCGTGAACTGGCTCTCGGCGGGCAGGGCCGGCACACCGGCCGGCAGGTGCTCAATGGTCTTGGACGCGAGCAGCGAGGTGATCACCGCGCTGGCGATCGCGCTGCCGACGGAGCGGGAGATGGAGTTGAGGCCATTGGCGATACCGGTCTGGTGGTGCGGAACGCTCGCCACGATGAGCGCGGGCATGGCGGCGTATCCGAAGCTGATGGCCACACCGATCAGCAGCCCCGCGAGGATGATCGACGCGGACGAGTCGTGCGCCGCGGTCAGCCAGACGAAGCCGAGTACGCCGAACACGGCACCGATGGCGAGGGTGAAGCGCGCCCCGATCCGCCCGACCAGGATCCCGCCGAACTGCGCGGCCAGCAGCGAGATCACCGTGGTCGGCAGCAGGTACTCGACGGACGCACGCAGGACCGAGGCCCCGAATCCGTATCCGGTGAGCTCCTGAGGCATCTGCACCAAGTACGCCACGCCGATGAACTGCGAGAACATCGCGAAGCCGAGGAACAGCCCGGCGAGATTCGTGAAGAGCACCGGCCGGTGGGCGAACATCCGCATGTCCACCATCGGCTCGCGCACCTTCCGCTCGACCAGCACCCAGACGACCGCCATGGCGACAGCGCCCGCGAACAGGCCGATGGTGCGTGCGGAGGACCAGCCCCACGCGTGTCCCTGCGAGATCGGCAGCAGGAGCAGAACGAGGAGCACGGCGAGCGTCACCGCGCCGAGCCAGTCGGTCCGGCCGCCGGCCTTCGACCTCGAGGAGGGAACGCGCAGCAGGACACCGACAAGGGCGACGGCGGCGAGTGCCACGGCGAGCCAGAACACCCGGTGGTAGTCGGGGTCCGAGCCGCGGGTCAGCAGTCCCGCCGCCACGAGGGCGAGGCCGCTGCCGACCGCGAGGGTTCCGCTCACCATCGCCATCGCACCGTGCAGCTTCGCCGGAGGCATCTCCTCGCGCAGGACGGAGAGGGCCAGCGGGAAAATCGCGGTGGCCGCGCCCTGGAGGACCCGGCCGACGATCAGCCACAGCAGCGAACTGGTCGTCGCCGCGAGCACCGATCCGGCGATCATCAGCAGCAGAACCCCGATCAACGTGGGCTTCTTGCCGTGCATGTCGCCGAAGCGGCCGAGCAGCGGCGTGAAGACCGCGGCGGACAGCAGGGTCGCGGTGGTGACCCAGCTGACATTCGCGGTGGAGGTGCCGAGGTCGCTTTGGATGATGCCGAGGATCGGCACGACGAGGGTCTGCATCATCGAGACGATCATGGCCGCAAGGCCGAGGACCAGGACGAGCGCGATGTCGCCGCCGGGGCGTCTTGACGCCACGCGATCTGTGGGTGTCACGGTTTTCTTCCGTAGTCGGAGAGGGAGGCGAGGAAACTTGAGGTTCACAAAGCTCCAGAGCTTCGAAGGTTGAGATCCTCAAGTAACTGGATAGAGGTAAGCATCGAAGATTGAGGTAGTCAAGTTTCGGGTTACGCTGGCCGCATGTCCGCGACATCTGGAACGAGCCGCTCCGCCCAAGCGTCCGACGGCGGACACCTCGAGGTTTCGAACACGGCACTCCTCGACACCCTGTGGGCCTCCATGGTCAGCCTCTACGGCGACCTCACCACCGCCGCCACCGCGCAGGGCCTCACCTACAGCCAGGCCAAGGCACTGAACGTGCTGCGCCAGGGCCCCGCTCCCATGCGATCCCTGGCGGCCACCCTGCACTGCGACGCCTCGAACATCACCGGGATCATCGACCGCCTTGAGGCCCGCGGCTTCGTCCGCCGCGAGCCCAGCCCCACCGACCGCCGGGTCAAGAACGTCGTCCTCGCCGAGGACGGCGCCGCCGCGGTGGAGACCCTCCGCGCGGGCATGCACGCCACCCATGAGTCCCTCGACGCGCTGAGCGAGGAGGAGCGGGCCACGCTGCAAAGCCTCCTCACCCGTCTGTTTGTCGCGGGTGACGGCGGTTTTTGAGGACGGGGGACGCGCGCTTTCGCGCCGGTGACGGCGATCCCTGGGGACTGGTGAAGCAGGCGCATGCCAGGACGGCCCGGGCGCCTGTGTCAGGAAGGTGCCCCGGCCGTCCCTCTGTGGGAAGCGTCAGCTGCCGTTCAGGCGTGCACGCAGCAGCTTCTTGCCCAGTTCGGCACCCTTGCGGCTGTCCGCCTGGGCCTTGCGGAACAAGTCCGCGATCTCGGTGTCCTTGTCGCGCTCCGCGTCCTGGATGTAGGACTCCAGGCGCAGCGCGTTGCTCAGGCACGCCTCGACGTACCAGATGAGGTTGTAGTCCTTGTCCCGCGTGCCGGTGACATCGCCGGTCTCGGTGGTGCTGGTCATGCGGCCTCCTCCATCTCCGCGAGCCTGGCACCGCGCCCGCCCGCCCCTGTCACGTTCCGGGGCGGCCATGGTGGCCGGGCGGGCACCGTCGGCCCCTTCGTCGGTTTCCGCTTCGAAATCCGCCTCGGGGTGCGTCACGCCGCGCGCCCTGCGGGCTCGCGTCGTCCCTGCGTCGGACCCCTCAGCGCAGCATCGGGTACCCGCCACGGCTCCCTCACACACGGCACCTGGGTGATCGGTCGCGATCGGGCCGGCACAGTTCGAGACGCTGTCCGCCGGTCTCGAAAAGGGCAGGCCGGGTACTCGCTCCGACGTACGGCGATGTTGTCGCGCAAGGCAGCAGGTCAACCGGGTCGACGAACGGAGCGGCCATGACGTACGAAGCGGACGAGGCGACCGCGAAATCGAGATCGGGGCGACCGGAGCTGCGGCCGGTGGGAGCGTCCGGCGGTCTTCCGCACGGGCAGGACTCTTCGCGGCAGCAGCAACTGCCGCATGACCGCAGCCAGGCCATCCTCGAAGCGACGAAGCAAGTGGCCGCGCTGTTGAAGGCGAAAGGGCATACGTTCGCGCTGGCGGGCAGTGTCGCCGTCTACGCGCATGGTGGCGCCGGAAGCTTTCAGCACGACGTCGATTTCTGCATCGTTCCCGAGGACGCCGAGGCGGTCGCGACAACGCTGCACGAGGCGGGTCTCGAGGTCTACGCACCGCCGGAGGACTGGCTGCTGAAGGCCAGGTGTCTCGGTCAGGCCGTGGACCTCATCTTCGAGCTGGCGCAGGAGCCGGTGACCACGGAGATGCTCGGTCGGGCCGAGCAGCTGCAGGTCGACTCGGTGCGGATGCCCGTCCTCGCGGCGACCGATCTGATGCGCGGCCTGCTCGGCGCCTTCTCCGAACACTATTGCGACTTCGGTGCGGTGCTGCCCATCGCGCGAGCGCTGCGGGAGAAGATCGACTGGGACACCATCCGACGCGAGTGCGAACACACCCCGATGCCCGCGGCCTTCCTTTTTCTCCTCGAACGCCTGGACGTCATCGCCCCACACAGGGAGCAGTCATGAACGAGCACGGCGCGGAGCACGCGGCCGACGCCCGCCAGAATCCCGAGTACCGCGTGGCTCATCTGCGAGATCGCCTCGCCGCCGGTGAGCTCGGGGAGCTCGGCATCAAGATCGAGGTGCGCGGCGGCGGGGTACTGCTGACCGGCACCGTCCCGTCCCCGCCGTGCCGGGAGGAAGTGCTTCGCGCCGTCCATCAGGAACTGGCCGGGCTGGCGGTCCACTGTGACATCGCGGTCGCGGAGAACGACTCGCCCGACCATGCGGAGGAGCTGACATGATCCGGGTCGCAGCCGTCGGAGACATCCACATGGGGCCCGACAGCCAGGGCCGGCTCAGGCCCGCGTTCGAGACCCTGCCCAACTGCGCCGACCTTCTCCTCCTCGCCGGGGACCTCACCCGGCACGGCACGGTCGAGGAGGCCCGAGTCGTCGCCCGTGAGGTCGGTGGCCTTCCGGTGCCCGTCATCGCAGTCCTCGGCAACCACGACCACCACGACGAGCGACCCGACGAGGTCACGGCGATCCTGGAGGAGGCGGGTGTCCGTGTCCTGGAAGGCGAGGGAACCGTCGTCGAGGCCGACGGCGGCCGCGTCGGCGTCGCCGGAACCAAGGGCTTCGGGGGTGGCTTCGTGGGGCGCAGCGCCGGTGAGTTCGGCGAACCGCTGATGAAGGAGTTCGTCAGGTACTCCCGTCGCCGAGCCGACAGCCTGCGCGAGTCACTCGAGAAACTGGACCGGCAGGACTGTGACGCCCGGATCGCCCTCACCCACTTCTCCCCCGTGGCCGAGACGCTGGCAGGCGAGCCCCTGGAGATCTATCCCTTCCTCGGCAGCTATCTCCTGGCGGAGGCGATCGACACGGCGGGCGCGGACCTGGCGATTCACGGGCACGCCCACGCCGGCACGGAGCACGGCATGACGAGCGGCGGTGTGAGAGTGCGCAACGTGGCGCAGCCCGTCATCAGGCGCGCCTTCAGCGTCTACCACCTGCACGCCCACGCCTCCACCACCGTCGGCACCGGGGAAGAGTCACCCGCCGGGACACGAAGCTGAGAGGCTTCACGCCTCCCTCAACGCCGTCCCCTCCATCGATCCCCGCCGTCTGCCGCCCGCCGATCCGGCACGCTTCTCGACGGTCCCGACATCCTCGTACGCATCACGGTGGGCGCCCTCGTCACCACCCGCCACGGTCGGCCGGCGGACCAGACATCACAGGCTGAGACGTCCGTTTCAGTGGGCTGCAAGCCAGGAGTGTCATGGTCTTCACGTCGGTCGAGGAGGCCGGCGAGGAGAGATACCCATAGCGGCCCAATGGGGGCCGGAGTTCGTCTCCGGTCAGGGGTTCAGGCCCCACGTAGGTTCAAATCCTGCTCTCTCCGCCCAGCATTCGGACAAGGAAGCCAAGCATGAGCCACTGGGCAGGCAACGCAGTGATCGTGGCGAACGACCGGGCGGGGACCGCGGCTTGCGTCCCGGTCGCGGACGTCACCGACGCGTGTCGGGGGCTCGTCGGAGAGGTGAGTGTGGTCCGGACCGCGTACCCGGGGCACGCCCGGACGCTGGCCATGAAGGCCGCGCAGGACGGGGCGGACGCCGTGCTCGCGGTCGGCGGCGACGGCACCGCGAGCGAAGTGGCGGACGGCCTCGTGGCTGCCGCGGAGGCCGAGCCGGGACTCAGTGGCCCGGCCCTGCTCTGCGTTCCGGCCGGCACGGGCAATTCGTTCTACAAGGAGATCTGGCAGGACCGCCCCTGGCACGAGTCGCTCACCCTCGCCTTCGGGGCGCGGCGGCCGCGGATCCGGCGGCTGGACATGGCGCGCGTCGAGGAGACGCGGGACACCGTTCTGCTGGGCGCTTGTTCCGGTCTTGTGGCCGAAGCGCTGGAGACGGCCGCGGGGCTCACCGGGCTCACCGGCCGCGCCCGCTACCAGGAAGCGGTGGCCGCCACGCTGCGCGAGTTCGCTCCGCACCCGGCGAGGATCGTCGTGGACGGGCAGATGGTCCACGACGGCAGCGTGATCCTCGCCAACGTCGGCGGGGGCCGCTACCGGGGCGGCGGGTTCCTGCTCCTGCCCCGTTCCGTACTGGACGACGGCCTGCTCGACGTCTGTGTGGTCACCGGCAGCCTCGATCCCCGGGAGCTGCCCGGACTGACCCGCGAGGGGCGGCATCTCGAACGGCCCGAGGTGATCTACCGACGCGGCCGTCGCATCGAGATCGAACGCACCGACGGCTCCCCCCTCACCTTCGAGTGGGACGGCGAGGTCCAGCGTGGGCGCACGCGCTACGCGCTGGACGTCCTTCCGGCGGTACTGCCGGTCCTGTCCCCGCCCGAGCCTTCGTGATCGCAGGACCACCATCCGTACCACGTAAGGGGACTGCTCATGAGCGGAACCGTCGACGCCCCGCACACGGACACCAGCGCCGCCTGGTCCTTCCCGATGCGGGGGCGGAACACGTTCACCTGGGAGTACGACACGGATCGAGAGCGTTTACTGAACCTCTATCAAAAGGGCAAGGACAAGCAGTGGGACAGCACGAAGCGGATCGACTGGTCCCTGGACGTGGATCCCTGTGACGTCCTCGGCACGCCGGAGAACACGCTCGCGCTGTACGGATCCCGGCAGTACTCCCGGCTGAACAAGCGGGAGAAGCAAGAGCTGCGACGGCACATGGCCGCCTGGGAGTTCAGCCAGTTCCTGCACGGGGAGCAGGGCGCGATGATCTGCTCCGCCCGGATCGTCGAGTCGGTGCCGGACATCGATTCCAAGTTCTACGCGGCGACTCAGGTCATGGACGAGGCGCGGCACGCGGAGCTGTTCACGCGCTTCGTGCACGACAAGATCGGTATGAGCTATCCGATCAGCCCGCATCTGAAGTCCCTGTTGGGCGAGGCGCTGAACGACGCCCGTTGGGACATGCCGTATCTCGGAATGCAGGTGCTCATCGAGGGTCTCGCCCTCGCGGCCTTCGGCATCCTGCGCGACAAGACGGACAAGCCGCTGCCGAAGCAGATTCTTTCCTACATCATGCAGGACGAGGCACGGCACGTGGCCTTCGGGCGCCTCGCGCTGCGTGACTACTACAAGGAGTTGACCAGCCGGGAGATCGCGGACCGCGAGGACTTCATTGTCGAGGGCTGCTACCTCATGCGTGACCGGCTGCGCATGCAGGAGGTGTGGGAGACGCTCGGCTTCGACATGAAGGAATGCATGGAGTACATGAACCGGGGCCCTCGCATGCAGGCCTTCCGTTCACGGCTCTTCACCCGGATCGTGCCCTGCGTCAAGGACATCGGCCTGTGGGGGCCCAAGGTCCAGCAGGCGTACGCCGACATGGGCGTGCTCGAGATGGCGGACCGTGACCTGCTCAAGCTCATGGAGGCGGACGAGGCCCAGGCCGAGGCGCTGGACGCCGAGCGCCGCGAGCTCGAGGAGCGGCGCAGCGAGGTCCATCATGCGATCGCCGAGGGCCGGCTCACCGGCGTCGAGGGCGACGGCGACGGCTGAGCCTCTACGTGACACAGGCGGCAACTGACTCCGCCGGACCCGCTCCATGGGGTCCGGCGGAGTCTGTCGTGTCGGGGCCGTACGCGGCGCGAACGCGAAGAGCCGCCGCACGGAAGGATCGTGCGGCGGCTCGGCGAGGTCCGGCCTCGGGGCCTCAGGGGCGGGTGAGCAGCACCACGGCGTTCTGGCCGCCGAATCCGAAGGAGTGGCTGACGGCGACCTCCACATGGGCGGGCCGTGCAGCCTTGGCGACGACATCCAGGTCGATCCGCGGGTCCTGGCTGTCAAGGTTCGCGGTCGGCGGTATGAGCCCCGCCTCCACCGTGAGGGCCGCGATGGCCACTTCGATCGCCCCGGAGGCCCCGAGCGAGTGGCCCGTCACCCCCTTCACGGAGGTCACCGCGGGCCGGTCGCCGAGAACGCGGCGGATCAGCTGAGCCTCCATCAGGTCGTTGAGGGGGGTGGAGGTGCCGTGCGCGTTGACATGGTCCACCGACCGCGGATCGACTCCCGCGTCATCCAGCGCCGCCCGCAGCGCCAACTCCGCGCCGGCACCGCTGGGTTCCGGAGCGGTGGCGTTGTAGGCGTCGGCCGAGGCCCCGTAACCGCTGATGTGGGCGCGGATGCGCGCGCCGCGGGCCCGCGCGCTCTGCGGGCGCTCCAGGACCAGGACGGCGGCGCCCTCGGCCGGCACGAACCCGTCGCGGTCGACGTCGAACGGCCGTGAGGCCGCGGCGGGTTCGTCGCGGCGCCCGGAGAGCGCGCCCATCTGCTGGAAGCCGGAGATGATCGAGGGGATGAGGCATGCCTCGGTGCCGCCCGTGATCACCACGTCGCAGCGCCCGCTCCGCAGCAGTTCGCGCGCCGCGCCCACGGCGGTGGCGCCCGACGCGCAGGCCGTGGCCGTCACGAAGTTGGGCCCGCGAGCCCCGAACTCCATGGCGATGTAGCCGGCCGACATGTTGACCGCCAGCATGGGGATCAGCAGGGCGGACACCTTCTCCGAGCCCTGTTCCAGCAGGACGTGGTGCTGCTTCTCCCAGGACGCGGCCCCGCCGATGCCGCTGCCGAGCACCACGCCCACCCTGGCGCCGTCCCAGTCCGACGGATCGAGGCCCGCGTCGGCAAGGGCCTCGGCCGCCGCCGCGAGGGCGAACTGGCTGCTGCGGTCCAGGCGCCAGGCCTTGCGCTTGCCGACGGCGGCGGCCGGGTCGAAGTCGGGTATCCAGCACCCGATGTCGGCGGGGATTCCGGCGAGCGCGGGCACCCGCTGTGCGGCGGTGCCGTCCGCGACCTTGACGCACTCCCATGACGCGGCGGTGCCGAGGCCCGCGGGGGTCACCATGCCGATGCCCGTGATCGCCGCGTCGAACCGGCCATCGGCCGCGGTCATCGGACCGTCACCTGCTTGGCGTCGAGTACCTCGGCCGCCTCGGTCAGGGAGCTCTTCGCATGCAGGTCGTCGTCGGTGAGGGTGATGCCGAACTCCTCCTGTGCGGCCAGCGTCAGCTCCACCAGCGCCAGCGAGTCCAGTTCCAGCTCCTCGAAGGTGTTCTCCGGTGCGACCTCGTCGGCCTCGATGCCGAAGCCCTTGACCAGCAGGCCCACAAGGCGGTCGTACGTGCTGCTCATGTCGTGCTCCTCAACAGGTGAGTGCGGGTGGATGCGAAGAGAGGGGCGATGGTGCTCACACGGGGGTGACCGCGGGCCAGCGGACGGCGCAGGCGCCCCAGGTGAGGCCGCCGCCGAAGGCCGTGAGGACGGTGCGGTGACCGGGTGCCAGCTGGCCCGTGGCCACGGCGTGCGACAGGGCCAGCGGGATGGAGGCGGCCGCGGTGTTGCCGACCTGGTCGAGATGGACGGGGAACCGGTGGCGCGGCAACCGCATCCGGCCCGCGACCGCGTGCAGGATCCGCAGGTTTGCCTGGTGCGCGACGAGCCGGTCGATGTCGTCCACTTCCCAGCCGGCCCGCCGCGCCGCGGTCAGCGACGCGTCGGCCATGCGCTCCACGGCGTTGCGGAAGACGGCCTTGCCCGCCATACGGAAGTACGGGTCCCCGTGGCCGGCGGCGAGGGTGCGCAGCGGTTCGCGCGAGCCGCCCGCGCGGACGATGATGAGGTCGCTGCCGGTGCCGTCGCTGCCGAGCACGGGCGTGCCCAGGGCGCCGGGCTCATCGGCGTCACCGGACCGCAGCACCACCGCTCCGGCACCGTCGCCGAAGATGGCGCGGGTCGAGCGGTCGGCCGGGTCGAGGATGCTGGAGTACATGTCCGCGCCGATGACCAGCACGCTGTCCGCCGTGCCCGCGGCGATCAGCCCGGCGCCGGCGGCCAGGGCGTACAGGAAGCCGGTGCAGACCGCTCCCACGTCGAAGGCCGCCACGGTGCCGAGGCCGAGCTGGGCCGCCACCAGCGGTGCCGTGGCCGGGCAGGGGTGGTCCGGTGTGGTGGTGGCCAGCACGACGGCGTCGACGGCCTCACGCCCCGCGGACTTCAGCGCGCGCCGGCCGGCCTCCACCGCGAGGTCCGAGGTGGCCGTGGACGGGTCGGCGACATGGCGCGTACCGATTCCCGTACGGCTGCGAATCCATTCGTCCGACGTGTCCAGTTCCTGTGCCAGGTCGTCATTGGTGACGGCGTGCGGCGGAAGCCAGGTGCCGAGGCCGCACAGCACCGCGGCGTCGGCACTCACCGTGCTCCCTGGACCGACGCGTCGCGCTCCAGCGTGGCCACCTCCTGGCTGACCTCGCCGAGGTAGTCGGCCACGTTCAGGTAGGACCGCAGCAGCCGCTCCTCGGCGTACGGCAGGCCGTTGCGCACCAGATAGTCCTTCACCAGTGGCTGGGCGCGGCGCAGGTTCCTGCGGGGCATGGACGGGAACAGATGGTGCTCGATCTGGTAGTTGAGGCCGCCGTAGAAGAAGTCCGTGATCCGGTTGGGCACCAGATTGCGCGAGGTGACCACCTGCCGCGTGAGCCAGTCCAGCTGTTCCTCCTCTCCGTCGCGCACGGGCAGCCCCTTGTGGTTGGGCGCGAACATCAGCCCCATGTAGAAGCCGAAGAGGGCCTGGTGGACGACGATGAAGGCGACCGCGATGCCGGGCGAGAGGACCGTGAAGACCACGGTCAGGTAGGCCGCCAGATGCAGCGTCAGCAGGCTGAGGTCGAGGGCCACGTAGCGCTTCAGGGCACCTTTGCGCGCCGCCACGTAGCCGGACGCGTGCAGTCGCAGCCCTTCCATCAGGATCAGTACGTAGAACATCCACGCCTGGTGCCGCACGATGAACCGGCCGGCGGATCCGGTGCGCTTCGTCCGGTCCTTGGCGTCGAAGATCACCTGTCGGCGGAGGATGTCCGGGTCCAGCGAGAGGTGGTTGGGATAGTTGTGGTGTTTGGTGTGGTGGCCGACCCACCAGCCGAAGCTGACTCCCGTGAGCAGATTGCCGTGGGTGTAGCCGATCACGTCGCCGGCCCGTCGGGTACGGAAGATCTGGCGGTGGCCCGCGTCGTGCCCGACCAGGTCCGTCTGGCCGAAGCACACCGCGAGGAAGACGGCCACGGCCAGCTGCCACCAGCTGTCGCCGAGCAGCGCGAACAGGGTCCAGCCGGCCGCGAGGAGCAGCAGATTCGTGAGGATCTTGAACGTGTAGTAGACGGGCTGGGAGTCCATGAGACCGGCCTGCCGCACCAGTTGGGTGACCTCCTGCAAAGTGGCGGTGCCCTCCGTCGCCGCGGCCGACGGGCCGGGTGTCCTGTCCAGGGCGCTCATACCGCCTCCTCGAGACCCATGTAGGCGAGCCTGGTCCGCTGCATGCGCGCGGCCCACTCGTGCCCGGTCTCCAGACGCTCCTGCGCGGTGGTGTCCGCCAGACGGCGGCCCGGCCAGATCTCGTAGTCGCCGAGCAGGTCCCCGTGCCGCTCGACGCCCTGCTGGAAGAGCTCCTCACGGCGCATCAGCTGCTGCGTGGTCGGCAGCTTGTCCCACAGCGCGTAGCCCTCCTGGATCAGCTCCAGCAGTCGCTCCTTGTCCTGCGGGTTCTCGCGCAGGTGATCCCGGACGATGGCGCTGCCGACCGTCAGATGCCGGATCTCGTCGATTCCGGCGCCCCGTTCGATGTCGGCGGCCGCCGGGTCGAAGACCCGCCACTTGCGCTCGCTCAGCTCGGCGGCCGGCGCAAGTACGCCCTCGACCAGGACCGTCAGGACCAGGACGCCGCCGATGAAGTCACGCTCGTCGCGCAGCACCCGCAGCCCGAGGTTCTCCAGGGGGACGAGGATCTGCTCCTGATCGGTGGCCGCGAGGCGGCCCACGGTGGCGAACAACTCATCCTGCGGTACGCCGAGTTCGAGCAGATGACTGCGGAACACCATGGCGTGCCGGGCCTCGTCGATCAGCTGGGTGGCGTAGAACTCCATGCTGTCGTTGTCCGGTGCCAGCGCCGTCAGGTAGCCGATGGCCCGGGTGGCCTTCTCCTCGGCGACGGAGCGGTAGGCGAGCTCCTGGGTGAGCGCGCTGTTGAGCGGGCCGGGCACCCTGACCACGTCCAGTGGTCGCACGTTCGCCGCGTGGCCGAGGACGTTTCCGCGCAGTGTTCCGTGCGGAACGGCGTTGAGCCAGTACCGCAGATTGCAGATGGCCGGCGTGAGTTCGAGGCTCTCCGCACCGTCCAGGAGCGAGGGAGCCTGGTCCCAGTCGGCTTCGCTGGGAACGTCCGTCGTCGCGGTCGTCGCGGTCGTCGCGGGCGTCGGGGTTGTCGCGGTTGTCGCCGTCGTCGCGGGCGTCGATGTCGTCATGAGGATCCCTTTCAATCCCTTTCCGCGGGGCGGAAGGTGGGCGTGGACGGGCCGGTGTGCAGCTCGTCGGCGAAATTGACCAGCGGGGTGCCGCCGACGTGGACCGCCGAAACGACACGCGCGACCACCAGCTCGTGATCGCTGAGCGGCACCGTGAGCTCCGGCCGACACTCCAGCCACGCCACCGCGCCGCTCAGCCGGGGCACCTCGTCGGCGGGGTCGCCGAGCCAGGCCTCCGGGGGCAGCTGCCCCAGGCCGCTGGGACGGGTGCGGCGGGCGAAGTGCCGGGCCAGCGGCTCCTGTTCCGCCGCGAGGCCGTTGGCGACGAAGACCCGGCTGTTCACCATGGCACGCAGGCCCCGGCTACCGCTTCGCAGCGCCACGCAGGCCATCGGGGGGTCTCCCGGGACGGTGCTGAAGGTACTTACCGTCACGCCCTCGGCGTCGTCCCCCACGCCGCAGGTGAGCACCGCCACGCCGGTGACGAAGTGGCGCATCGCGGTGACGATGGCGGCATCGGCTCGCGCCGGGGCTGTCGAGGGTGAGCGTCGGGTGGCTAAGGCCATGACAGCGAGCCCAGGCTCTCGGGGTCACGGTCGGCGGCCGTGTCCGCGGCCTCGAATTCGCTGCGGAAGCGGCGGTACGCCTGGTGTGTCTCCGGTTCGAAGTGCAGCCCGAACGGCTTGAGGTAGTTGCCGAACAGCGCCCTGTCGCCGAAGAGGTGGATCGGCAGCGCGAGCAGCGCCCACTCGAAGCCGAACAGCCAGATCCACCCCAGGGTCACGAGCCCCTGGGTGACCATGGAGTGCATGACGTTGTACAGGACGTAATAGACCTTGGGGAGCTGTCCTTTGTGGCGCCGGTACTGAATCGCCCCCGGGATGTAGCCGATCAGGTCGATGTAGAGAAACAGTGCCACGGCGGGCAGCCACCGCACCTCTGTGAGGTGGGCGAAGAAGAGCACCGTGGCGACGACGAGGCCGAGCCCGTACTCCGCCCGGACGAGCCGAGCGGTCACGGGGGTCATGAACAGGTTCTTGGTGTCCATCAGCCGGCCTGCCCCGCGGAGACGGGAGCCATCGGCTGCGCCGGCCCGGTGGCGACGGCGCGGGCCAGCGCCTCGTCGCCCACCACCGACCCCGAGGCGAACAGGCCGAGCACCACCCGGGCGATGGTCTCCTTGATGACCCGCTCGGCGACCGGTTCCAGGATTCCCGCGAGGCTGGGGATGCCGAAGTCGAAATCCGCGCGGAAGCCGACCCGCACCTCCTCCCCCGCCACGAAGATCCGCCAGGTGCCGTCGAACGACTCGAAGTCCCCGTCGAGTTGGGTGAAGGTGATGGTGAGTGCCTGCCGGTCGAAGTGGTCGGACTCGGTCCAGCGCAGGATGCCGTTGCGGAAGTACACCTCCCAGTCGCTGGTCTCCTCCACCTCGCTGATGTCATGAACAGTGACCGAGCGCACCACCGGTGCGAGATCGGGATAGCGGGCGAACTCCTTCACCCGGTCGTACACCGCGTCCGCGGCGATACCGGGCACGCCGATAGTCACGTCAACGCTGCGCATGGGCGGCGCCACCTTCGAGAGTCGGGACATAGCGGGCTGCCTGCGCGCGGCAGGCACGGTCGAACGCCGCAAGGAGGAACCGCACCTCCGAGGGGCTGAGGACGGCGGGCGGGGTGAAGCGCAGCACCAGGTGGGAGTTGAGCGAGTGGTTCGCCACCAGGCCCTGCTGGATCAGCTCGACCAGCAGGTCGCCGGCCGGTCCCGGCTCGGCGAACTCGACGCCGAGGAGCAGCCCCCGGCCCCGTACCTCCCGTACCAGATCACCGAAGTGCTCCTTCGCGATCCGGCTGATCCCGTCGAGGATTTCGACACCGAGGTCGCGGGCCCGGCTCACCAGGTCCTCCTCCTCGATGGCCTCGAGCGCACCGCGCACGGCGGCCATCGCCAGGGGCATGCCGGAGAAGGTCGAGGTGTGCAGATACGGGTCCTTGTCGAAGGCGCGGAACGCCTCCGAGGTCGCGATGACCGCGGAGACGGGCATGACGCCGCCGCCCAGGCCCTTGCCGGTCAGCAGCACGTCCGGGGTCAGCCCCTCCTCGTCCGCGCCCCACCAGGCGCCGAGGCGGCCGAGTCCGGTCTGGATCTCGTCGAGCACGAAGAGCGCGTCGTGGGCGCGGCACAGCTCCTGGACCGTCCTGAGGTAGCCGGGCGGTGGGAGGACCACACCCGCCTCGCCCTGGACCGGCTCGATCACCACACAGGCACGGCCGGAGGCCGCCTCGAGCTGCTCCGCCAACGCCTCGGCGTCGCCGTACGGCACATGGCTGGTACCGGGAAGCAGCGGGCGGAACGGCCCCTGGAACAGCTCCTTGCCGGTGAGGCTGAGCGCGCCCATGGTCTTGCCGTGGTAGCCACCGTGGGCAGCGATCAGCCGGTCCTTGCCCCTGGTGCGCGCGATCTTGATGGCCGTCTCCACGGCCTCTGCGCCCGAGCAGGCGAAGTGCACGCGGTCGAGTCCCGCAGGGGCCTTGGCCACTAGTGCGTCGGCGGCCAGCGCTGCCTGGGGTTCGAGGAGGACGCGGGTGGCCACCGGGTTGCGGTGCAGCTGCTCGGTGACACGGCGTACGACGGTGGGGTGCCGCGCGCCCATCAGGAGGACACCGTAGCCACCGCAGTTGAGCAGCCGTCGGCCCGTCGCGGTGGTCACCCAGGCGCCCTGGGACTCCGTCTCCAGTTCGCCCCCGAGCAGTTCACCGAGGGTGGCACGCCCCTTGCTCAGGCGCGTCCGGTACAGGCGGCCGATCTCTTCACGGCCGGGGGTCGTCGCAGGTGTGCGAGTGGTCATGACGCTCCTCATGCCAGACGCAGCGGCCGGCCGTCGGCGTGGTCGAGGAAGGGATCGGTGAAGCTGGAGCGGGACGGCGGGTGGAAGGACAGGCCGTGCGAGGCGGCCGCCAGATAGGCGATGTCGCCCGAGCCGATGAAGGCCATCCCTCCGAGCAGCTCCACGGCGCGGCCCACGACCTCGCGGATCGCGTCCTGTGCCCCGTACCGTGCCACCAGGGCCCGCCCGAGGCCCTCGTTGCCCACCGCCTCGTCCATGATCATGCGGGCCGTGCCCTCGGTGAGGAGGGAGGCCGTCTCGTAGCGGGTGAGGAGCTCGGACCGTTCGGTGTTGGTGCCGCGGCCACGCTCGAGGACGCGTTCGACCAGGGCGCCCGCCATTCCGACGTACGAGGCGGTGATGAGCAGTTCGAACCAGATGAAGCCGACCGTCTGGAGTTCGTCCAGCTCGCCCGCCTCGCCGAGTTCCGTGCGCATCACCTGCTGCTCGTCGACGAAGACATCGCTGAGCCGCACCTCGTCGCTCTCGGCCCCGGCCAGGGCCCAGCTCGACCAGAACGGCTCCACGGTCAGGCCCTCCACCTGCCGGGGCACCAGCAGTACCGCCATGTCGCTGGTGCCGTCCGCGTTCGGCAGGGCAGCGCTCGCGGTGAGCAGGTCCATGGACCGCGAGAGGCTGCACGGCTTCTTGGACCCGTTGATGTAGTAGCCCTTCTCGGCGGGCCTTGCCTCGACCGTCGGGCTGAGGATGCCGCGGCCGGGGCGTCCCTCCGCGAAACCGGACGCGACCAGGAGCCGCTGTTCGACTATCCCCTCCAGCAGCGCCCACTCCACGCCGCCGCTCTGCAGGCTGTCGGCGAGCGAGAACAGCGTGGCCACGGAGAAGTGGTGCATGGTGGTGGCCACCGCGAGGGAGGGCGCGGAGGCGGCCAGCGCGCGGGTGACGGCCACCGCCTGCAGCGGCGTGGCCCCGCTTCCCGAGTAGGTCTTGGGGATGACCAGGCCCGGGCCTCCGTGAGCGCGGAAGAGGTCGATGGCCGGGCTGCCCGGCTTCTCCAGATCGGCCAGCGCAACCTTCCCGAGCTCACCCAGAAGTCCTGGGAGAAACTCCTCACAGGTGCGCCGGTCCGTGTTCAATGAGCGCATGACGTCGTCTCCTTGTGAACGTCTTTGTGCGAACGACTGCTTCAGGGGCGCTCGTTGATCAGGTTCTGCCAGGCCCCGAAGACCGCGTCCCGGGGCCGGGATCCCGAGCTGATGCTCACGCCTTGGAGGTGGGAGGTCCGCAGGATGGGGTAGTTGGCCTCGCCGAAGACGCCGCCGGTCAGGCCGGTCCCGCCGTGCGTGGGCAGATAGGGCAGGAAGCCGATGTGCGAGTCGTTCACCTTGAACAGGCCGCCCGTGCGGACGCGGGTGACGAACTCGTCGACGACCTGGGGCTCCTCGGCCCACAGCGAGTTGCGCAGCCCGTAGTGGTTGGAGTTCACGAACTGGATGAACGTCTCCAACAGCTCGGCGTCCGGGGCCGGTTCGGCGATGACGAGGGGCAGCAGCGGGAAGAAGGTCTCGTGCCGTACGGCCTCGAGCTCGCGCGCCCCCTCGACGCCGCGCACCACGATCACGGTCGGTTCGAGGAAGATGCCGTTGGGGTCGCGGGTCTCGTCGAGCTGCATGGCGTGGCCACCGCAGACCACCTCGGCGCCCTTGTCACGGGCGTCCTGGAGGCAGTGGAAGAACTTCTCGTTGCGCAGTACGGGCGTCAGCAGCACGTCGGGTTCCCACGGATGGCCCGGACGTATGTGGCCGATCTGCCGGATCAGGCACTCCACGAGCGCGTCCGCCACGTCGGGGTGCACGAGCACCTGATTGGGGATCATGCACAGCTGTCCGGAGCCGTAGAAGCTCTCGGTGAGGGCCTCGGCCGCGAGTTCGACGTCGGCGTCCTTCCACACGGTGACGATGTCGTTGCCGGCCAGTTCCAGGATCGGCTTCTTGCCCGCCTCGATGCACCGCGCCTCGAACTTCAGGCCGTTGTCGCTGCTGCCGAAGTAGATGATGTCGTCCACCGCGGGATGCGCCAGCCAGCAGCTGAGCATCGGCGCCGGGTCGCCGCACACGACGTTCAGCGTCCCGGGCGGGGCGCCGACCTCCGCAAGGACAGGTGCCACGATCTCCTGCATGACGTACATGACTCCGAGCGGCGCGCTGCGCGGGGCCCGCACCACCAGTGCGTTGCCGCCCATGAGGGCCGTCACACCGAGGAGGGCGCTGGAAAGGGGCGCGTTCTGCGGGGGGTTGAGGCAGACCACCCCGTCGGGCTGCCTGCGCACCTGGAGGCGGCGCTCGCCGCGGTGGAACTCCTGGAGCATCTGGGAGCGGTAGAAGCTGATCGACTCCGGGCCGAAGCACTCCAGCATCCCGGACACCTGCCAGCGGGCCAGGGCCAGCGGGTGACCCTCCTGGACCAGGATGGCGGCGATGTCCTCGGCGTGTTCGGCGAGGCGCGTGTGCAGAAGCCGGCCCACGGTGTCGATGCGAGTGTGCGGGTGCACGGCGCCCCAGGCGGGGGCGGCCTCGGCCGCGGCATCGACGGCCCGCTCCACGGTGGCGCGGTCGGCCTTGGCGACGCGTCCGACGACGGTCGCCGGCAGGTCGTCCGGTGCGATGCGCCCCTGCTCCAGTTTCCGTTTGAGAGTGAGGCTGGCGAAAACGTCGTCGAGTAAGGAATCCGCGTTGAGTACGTAGACCCAATCGTCGCCGGGTACTTCTTGTGCGTTGACAAAGGACTGATAGGTGCGCAGGCGCGCGGGAACCTGACGCATGCCGTGCTGAAGCTGGCGCCGTGAAATCGTACGGGACAACTGCGTACTGCCCACGCTCACTCCTTCAGTGTGCAACCGGACCAGACGGCCGCTCGAGGCCACGTCGGCGATCCTTACAGGGCCGTCTGAGAGGCGACTGAAAGTCCGCTGACACCGCAGCATCAGCCGAATTCAGCAGGCTTTGGATACGTTGCGCGAAGCTTTGGTCGGTCGATCGGGAGTGTGCGACACATGAGCCAAGTTTCAGATATTTCGCGGGAGAGCGCAGAGACCGTTCAGGCCGCACTGACTGCCGTTCAGAAGTATGCGGAGAACCCGAGCGCGTTCCTGGCGCTGAACGCCGAGAACGAGGTGTTCATCAGCGATGGCGGTGAACTCGTCGCCTACCGGGAGGCGGGCCGATTCTTCGTGCAGTTCGGTGGCGTGTTCGGGCCTCAGGACCGCCAGGCGGTGGTTCTTCGAGAATTCAAGAAATATGCCCGCGACCGGAAGCGCAGGATCGTCGGCATTCAACTGCAGCGAGGGGATGCGGAGTTGTACGCGGCGGAGGGATTCACCGTCAACCAGGTGGGTAGCTCCTATGCCGTACATCTCCCCGAATTCACCCTGCGCGGCTCACGTTTCGTGAAGCTGCGCAACAAGATCTCCCGGGCCAGGCGCAGTGGCCTGGAGATCCAGGAGGTCTCGTTCGAGGAGCACCGTGACAGCATCGAGAAGATCGACTCGGCCTGGCTGCGCGGCAAGGGCAGGCACGTCAAGGAGATCGAGTTCCTGGTCGGAGAGATCGGCGGCCCGGTGCAGGGGAACCGGCGACTGTTCCTGGGGACGGTCGAGGGCCGGCCGGTGGCCTATATCTCCTACTCCCCCGCATACGGATCCCGCTCCGGCTGGCTGCACGACCTCAGCCGCCGCCTCCCGGACGCCGGGCCCGGAGTGATGGAGGCCACCAACGCCACCGCCATGGAGGCATTTTCTGGGGAACAGGCCGAGTGGCTGCACTTCGGCTTCACACCCTTCACGGGGCTCGACCCGTCCCATGAGCTGGCGCCGAGCAGCGCCCTGACGGCAAAGTTCCTGCGACTCCTCGCGGAGAGAGGCGAGGCCGTCTACCCGGCCGCCAGTCAGCTGGCGTACAAGGAGAAATGGGGCCCGCAGCTGGTGCTGCCGGAGTATCTCGCCTTCGAGGGCGGGGCGAGCCTGCGTGCTGTGTGGCACATCCTACGGGTGACTAAATCCATTTGAGCCGGCCTCGCCCGGTCGTCCATCTGAGCCGGCCTCGCACGGCCGTCCATGTGAACCGGCCTCGCACGACCGTCCATTCGAGTCGGCCTCTCGCGGCGGTCAGCTCCCCTTTCACAACAGCAGATTCTCCTCCTGCTGAAGTACCTCCTTGAACTTCTTCCGCATTCCCGGCCCGGGGTCGATCCCCAGTTCCGCGGAGAGGTTGTGCTGAACCCGTCGGTAGGTGCTGATGGCATCCGCCTGCCGGCCGGAGCGGTACAAGGCGGTCATCAACTGCTCACAGAATCGTTCCCGCAGGGGATGCTGAGCGAGGAGCTGTTCGAGTTCGGGGATCACCTGCTGGTGCCTGCCGAGTTTCAGGTGCGCCTCGATGAACAACTCCCGGCCGATGAGCTTGGTTTCCTCCAGACGGGCATAGGCGATGCGGCAGGTCATGCCGTTCCCCGCGTCCAGCAGAGCGGGACCGCGCCATACGGAGAAGGCCTCGTTGAGCAGCTTGACGACGCGTTCGGAATCCTCGTCCACATACCGGCTCGCCACGTCCACGGCATGGGTGAACCACAGCGCGTCGACGTCGTCGGGATCGACGTCAAGTAAGTACCCGGAGTGCGACGTGCGAATGAGGTTGCGGCTACTTGGCTTACCGGTCTGTTTGGCGAGTATGCGGCGCAGTCGTGCGATGTGCGACTGCAGAGAGTTTTCCGCGGTCTTCGGGAGACGATCTCCCCAGAGTTCGTCCAGCAGGTCGACGGCCAGCACCGGGGTGCCGGGCGTGAGAGCCAGGGCCGCCGTGATGGTCCTGAGCTTCTCTCCTGGTATGTCGATGGGAACGTTCTCCTCGATCACTTGCAGTGGTCCAAGAAGCCTGATCTGCATACGAATCCCCCGTCTCTCCGATGTGTCGGCAGCCTGACGTAGTGATAAGTGCGAATCCGGGTGCCGGGCGATGCGCCCGACGCCATCGAACGGGCCGCGGGGCTTGCGCTCCTCCGAGGCCTACTGGTAGATGAAGGCTACTGGCGGGTGAAGGAGAGGTTTCGTCCTCTCCACCAACGCGACACGACAGATAAGAACGCTCATCCGCCTCCAGTCGGGAAGGTAGGGAACCCATTCTTCCCGATTCAACCGCACCACGGCGACTATTTCCTTCACGGTTCAACCGATCATGGCGGAAAACCCCTCAACCTAATTGAGGCGGCCCGCCCGTTGATCGCTGGGAAACGGGGCGCCCCCAGGTCATCTCCGTATGGGCGCTCCTCGCGACCGCGATGGCCGAGAGACAGATGGTCTCGATGCTTGCGACGCCAGGAGCGACGCGGCGGCTGCCGGACCGGCACCGCACGGGACGCAGAACGCGAGGATCAACCGCTGTGTACGGTCATGCCGGCGGGTTCCCGTGCTTGCGCGAAGGCAGCGGCGCGTGCTTGGTGCGGAGCATCTCCAGAGAGCGGATCAACACCGACCGTGTTTCCGCTGGGTCGATGACATCATCGACAAGACCTCGTTCCGCGGCGTAATACGGGTGCATCAGTTCGCCCTGGTATTCCTTGATCTTCTGGGTCCGCAGGGCCCCGGGGTCCGCGGCCGCGGCGATCTCGCGGCGGTAGATCACATTCGTGGCACCCTCGGCGCCCATGACAGCGATCTCATTCGTCGGCCAGGCCAGCGAGACGTCGGCCCCGATGGACCGGGAGTCCATCACGATGTACGCACCGCCGTAGGCCTTGCGCAGGATCAACTGGACCCTCGGGACAGTGGCGTTGCAGTAGGCGTACAGGAGCTTGGCGCCGTGCCGGATGATTCCCTGGTGCTCTTGGTCGACCCCCGGCAGAAAGCCCGGCACGTCGACCAGGGTCACCAACGGGATACTGAAGGCATCGCAGAACTGCACGAACCGGGCCGCCTTCTCGCTCGCGTGAATGTCGAGCACCCCTGCCATGACCGCCGGCTGATTGCCGACCACGCCGACGACATGGCCGTCCAGGCGGGCCAGAGCACAGATGACGTTGGTGGCCCAGGCGGGCTGGACCTCGAAGTACTCCCCGTCGTCGACGATTTCGCCGATCACCGCGCGCATGTCGTACGAGCGGCTGGGGTCAGTGGGGACCAGCTCCTGGAGCCTGTCCGTCCCGCGATCCGAAGGGTCGGCGGTCGGCTCCCACGGGGGCGGCTCATGGTTGTTCGAGGGGAGCAGCGTCAGCAGGAAACGGACGTCCTCCAGACACGTCTCCTCGTCGTCGTAGGAGAGGGTCGCGACCCCCGAGGTCGCGGCGTGCACATCGGCGCCCCCGAGCTCGTTGTGCGTGACCGTAGCTCCGGTGACAGCCTGGACGACGTCCGGTCCCGTGATGAACATCTGCGATGTGCCACGCACCATGAAGACGAAATCGGTCAGTGCCGGCGAGTACGCGGCACCGCCGGCGCAGGGGCCGAGCATCACGCTGATCTGGGGGATGACGCCGGAGTTGCGCGTGTTCCTCCGAAAGATGCCACCGTATCCGGCCAGCGCCGAGACGCCTTCCTGAATCCGCGCGCCGGCACCGTCGTTGAGACTCACCAGCGGGGCTCCAGTGGCCACGGCCAGGTCCATCAGCTTGTGGATCTTCTCCGCGTTCGCCTCACCCAGGGCCCCGCCGAAAATGCGGAAGTCATGGGCGTACACGAAGACCTTGCGGCCGTGCACCTTTCCCCAGCCGGTGATGACGCCGTCCGTGTGCGGCCGTTTTTCTTCCATTCCGAAGCCCGTCACGCGGTGTCTGCGCAGCGCTTCGATCTCGGTGAATGTCCCCGGGTCGAGGAACGCGTCGATGCGCTCGCGTACCGTGAGCTTTCCTTTGGCCCGCTGTGCCCGAGTCGCCCGCTCGTCAAAGCCCAGCTCCAGCTGCTCCCGGATTTCCCGGAGTTCGGATACTTTCCCGCTGAAATCGTTGTCGTCTACGGCTTCCCCAATAGAAGTTCCCATGTGAATCCGTCCGGCCATCGGCAGTGGTGCTCGCAATCTCGCAGGGCACACTGGTAGTCCGCTGAAACGCACGCTTCAGCGGGCAGACACCGGGACATGAGATACATGGTTCCGGTCCGCCGGGCCCGGCGCGAGACGCCGGGCACCGCCTCTGGCTAGAAGGCGTGGGAACAGACAATGACCGCCTCGGCCGGATGGTCTCCCCACATGCTCGCGGCTCCCATCCCCCGTCCCCGCCGTTTGAGGGCCTGTGCCAGGCGCAGCACCATGCGCATTCCCGTGGTGTCGAAGGCATGGCCCGCGGCGGACAGCGGGACGGGGGTGCGGTCCGTGCCGTTCACGGGGAGCGTCTTGCGCACTTCGACGAGGCGGAGGTCCTTCGGTGTCGCGGGCACCTCGCGCAGCGCCTGACGAATGGCACGGACGGCTTGTGCGTACGACGATCCGGCAGAGGTCACCACCGTGCTGTGGGCGCCCACCCCGGCAAGCCAGGGCAGCCCGAGGCGTTCGGCCTTCGCGCGTCGCATGAGGACGATGGCCACCGCGCAGTCCGCACGACGAGGGAGTCCCGGCGCCGCGGTCGGACCGAAGTGCGCGGCGATGTCACGTCTTGCGACGCTCCCACCCACCATCGCGTCCAGCACCGCACCTTCCGGCCTCCGCCCGCTGAGCGTCCCCTGCGCGGGACGGGCGTCGTCCCCCAGGTCCACACCGCCTACTACGACCACGTCGCGCTGCCCCCCGCGGATGAGCTGGTCCGCCAGTGCGATGACGTTGAGACCGCTGAGGCGGGTCCTGCTCACGGAGATCGCCGGGACCCAGTCGGGAATGCAGGCCCGTTGCGCCGCCTGGCGAGCCTGCTCCTGCCCCGTGATCACGTAGTCGACATCGGCGGCACAGATACCGGCCCGGTCGAGCGCGCCCTCGATGATGAGCGCCCCGAGGGTGACGGAGGACAGTGCCCCCAGCCCTGCGAAGAGGTCTCCACTGGGCGTGCACGCTCCCGCGAGAATGACTGACTCGGACATGAGCGCTCACCATTCGGCCGGATCGGGATCGGAGAGGGACCGCCGGTGGTTCCGGCCCGGGTGACCAGGGCCGGAACCACGGCGGCTACGCGGCGGCTTCCGTCACTTCGAGATGCGTCGCCAGGCGGCGGATGACCGCGGCGGCGATGGCACGGTCACCGGCGTCGGTCCGCCGGCCGTCCCGTTCACGCGTCACGTCGACGTGGAACGCGCCGTGCCGCAGGGCGAGTTCACGGGTGCGATCCGCCAGAAGTCGCAGCCGCTGCGGCAGCCCGCTCCTGTGCTCCTCGGCCACCGGAGCCAACAGGCGCGGGCTGTACAGGCCCAGGGTGATCACATCGGCCCCGGAATCCCGGAGCGGGCCGACGATCCTGTCCAGCTCCGCCTCGGTGGCGTCGACGTCGAAGGGGTCACGCAGTGCCTCGTGACCGCCGGCCACGACCGCGGCCAGGTCACCCCGGAAGGCCAGCGCCTTGGTCAGCTGCTTGGCCCGGACCTGGGCCGCCGAGTGACCGCGCCGCCCCAGGTTGAGGTACGCCAGGTCCGGCTGGGTCGCCCGCAATACCTCGGCCACGCGGTCCGCCCACGGCACACAGCCGGAACCCCCGCGAGCGGATCCCAGGCCCTTGGCGCCGCTGTCGCCCAGGACGATGAACCGCCGCCAGGGTGCGCCGACGAGGGATGTGGGCTCCTCGCTGCGGGTGTCGCGGTCGGAGTCGGAGCTTTTGTGCAGGGAGGTGCCATTCACGGTGGTCTCCTGACGGGGGGAAATCAGCAGCCCGGGTCGCGGGCGTCGAACGGGCCCGGCCCGTGGCCCCGGCCACAGGGGGGTGTGGGCGGCGGGCGTGCGGGGCGCGGGAAGGCCGCTCAGGTCAGCGGATTGTTCATGTCCTCGTGGCTCATGCCCCTGTCGAGGGATGTGTGTCTCCGCCGCTCCAGCGGCTCGGCGGCACGCCCGCCGGTTTGTCGGCGCCCTGGGGCGAACGCCGTCCCGGTCACGATCGTGCGGGCCCACGCCGCGCCCCCCACCGGCATGACGTTGCCGCGCCGCGGAGCGTCACCGGCCGGGCCCCGCAGCTCGACGAGGTCCGGCAGCGCGGGAACGAAGAGGACGTTCACGGTGTCGGCCACCTCTTCGGCGCTCGCGCGCAGCCCGGCTGGAGGCGGGCAGTGACGGGCGGGGGTACGGGACGCGAGATGCGCCGAGCCGCTGTCGGATGCCGGCTGTCACGGGCCCACGTGATACTCGTGCTCGTCGTTCGGCCGGCCCGCTGTGCGTCCCGGAGGTTCCGTGCCTTGCGCACGGCGGAGAGGGAGCTCACCGAAGGTCTCCTTGCTGCTCGACGACGAGTCTGATCCGGTGCAAAGTGGTGCGCATATTGGCGCGGTTGACGCCCGCGCGCTCCGCGGGCGGCGTCCCGGTGAAAATCCTGCCGAGGAACTCCGCGGCCTTCGCGCCGCGCCCGCGACGCAGGTCCTCCCAGTACTCGACGAGCTCCACACCGTCCGCCCGCGGTTCCACGCGGTAGCCCCACAGGGCGATGGGCAGACCGAAGGAGGTGACCCGGAAGGCGAACTCCTCGTCAGGTTCGGCGCGTACCACCCGGCAGGACGTGAACCACACCGATCTGCCCCTGCGGTTGAACCCCACGAAGCGGTCGCCCGCACGAGGGACCGCGCGCCGGGAGACGACGGCCCAGCACTCGGGGCTCCACCGGCCCATTCGCCGGATGCCGGCGACCGCGGCGTAGACCCGCTCCGCCGGGGCGTTCACGACGACGCGTTCCTCAACGGCCCATTCCCGCCCGGTCGATGTCGCCTCCCGCGCCGTCACAGCTCCGCTCCCTTGCCGCTGACGGCCTCAGTGGCGACGGCCGCCGGCACCGCGGCCTGCGCGGCGTCCGGCTTCGGGCGACCGCGTCGCGGGGAGAGGCCGAGGCTGAGCAGGCCCGCGACGGCCGCGGTGGCACAACTGAAGAACACCACATGGCTGTACGGGGCCGGCTGGGAGGAGGTCTGGGCGGGCAGGATCGCTGCCAGTGCCGCGATACCGAGGGCGCCGCCGATCTGGCGTACCGCCATGTTGAGTCCGGTGGCGCCGGCGAAGTCCACCGGCTCCACGGACAGCGCCGCCGCGCTGGACACCCCGGTGCTGACAGCGCCGATCCCGGCACCGGCCAGCAGTCCGACCGGGAACCACATGCTCCACAGGGCGGCCTGCGAGGAGAGCGTCAGCGCCAGCCACAGTCCGGCCCCCACCAGGGTCATCGCGCCGCAGAACACCACCAGATGCGGGCTGCGCCTGCTGAGGGACCGGCCGACCAGAGCCGCGACCACCGCGGACAGCAGCGCCCCGGGGCTCATGGACAGACCCGCCGAGATCCGCGAGTAATGCCAGACGTCCACCAGGAAGAGGGCCCCGACGAGGAGCCACGCGTACAGCGCCGCGCCGAAGAAGAAGGAGACGAGATTGGCCAGGGCGAAGACCCTGCTGCGCCACAGCCTGGTCTGCAGGGCGGGGCGGGGGTGCCGCCGTGCCCGTACCAGTGCCAGCGCCAGCACGACCAGGCCGCCGGCGATACAGCCGAGCACGCGCGGGTCGTCCCAGTTCCACTCCGGGCCCTGGGTGACCCCGAGCACGACGAGCCCGGTGCCCGCCGCGAGGAGCGCGGTGCCCAGCACATCGGGAAGGCCCTGCCCCGTCCGTGCCGATCCGCGTACCGCCCTGATCCCGACGAGCAGTGCGATGCCGAGGGGGACGTTGATGAAGAACACGGAGCGCCAGCCGACCGTGTCGATGAGGATCCCGCCGAGGCTCGGCCCGGCCGCCGCCGCGGCGGACGCGGCGGCGCTCCACAGCCCGATCGCGGCCGCCCTGCGCTGCGGCGCCACATCGGCGAGGACCACGGCGAGGGACGCCGGAATCATGGCCGCGGCCCCCAGGCCCTGCAGGGCGCGGGCGGCCAGCAACGTGGGAAGGCCGGGCGCCACGGCGCACAACAGCGAGGTGACGGTGAACAGGCCCATGCCGACGATGTAGAGCCGGCGTCGCCCCAGCACGTCCGCGAGGCGTCCCGCGGGTGCCAGAAACGAGGCGAACATGATGGCGTACAGCGAGATGACCCAGGTCAGGTCGGTCACCGAGGCGCTGGGGAAGCTGTCGTGCATGTCCGTCACCGCGAGATTCGCCACGGTGGCGTCGAGGATCGAAAGGAAGATGGCGCCCGCTGCAAGCGTCACCACCACCGGGTAATTCGGCTGCTCGGCAGCCGAATCCGGACTCCGGTCCATGAGTCTTCAGCCCTTCGTCGTACCGATGGACAGCCTTTACTCTCACAAGGATCGGAGCCGTGCGCTGGCAGGTTTTCGACAAGGTCACCGGGGCGCGGTACGACGGCCGGAAACCGCCCGTGCCCCGGCCGTGCGGGTCAGGAGAGGGCAGCCCCGGGCAGCCGCCGCCAGCTTCCGGCCTCGGCGTACCGGGCCAGCACCGGGTCCGCGCCGACCACCACGGGATGGCCCACGGCGCGCAGCATCGGCAGGTCGGAGGCGTGGTCACCGTACGCGTGACAGCGGTCACCGCGGATGCCGCGCTCCTGGAGCAGGGCGCGCACCGCGACGGCCTTCTCCTCGCCGATCATCGTGACGTCGAGCCTGCCGGTGTGGACTCCGCCGGCCGTCTCGGGCCGCGCGCAGAGCACCGCGTCGACGCCGAGCCGCTCCGCGATGGGGTCCAGGCACGGGGCGAAGGACCCCGAGACCAGGACGACCGTCTCGCCCCTGCGCCGGTGTTCCCGCAGCGCCGCCACACTGTCCCTCAGGAACAGTTCGCCGCCGCTCAGTTCGGCGGCGAACCAGGCGCGGCCCTGGGCGGCCAGCTCCCGGTCGTCGCTGCCCGCGTAATGGCGGTAGTACGCGCGGGCCACCGCGGCCCGGGGCGCGCCGCGCGCCGCGAGGGCCCGTAACCCCCGCACGGCGTCGTCGAAGGCGGCGCGCGGCCGGCCGGAGACCTTGAAGTGGTGGCGCAGGAACCGGGACATGCTGTTGACCGAGATCAGCGTCTCGTCGACGTCGAAGAACGCGGCGGCGGGCGGAGACGAGGGTCCGGATCGAGGCGGGGGCATGGCGCGATCAGTCCCAGGCGGCGGGAAGCTCTTCCCAGCCCCCGAGGGCGGCGAAGTCCTTCCAGCGCAGCTTCTCGGTCGGCACCGCGAGCCGCAGCCGGGGGAACCGGTCGAACAGGGCGCGCAGGCTGATGGCCAGTTCGGCCCGGGCGAGGCCCGCGCCGATGCAGAAGTGCGGGCCCTGGCCGAAGGCCACCTGCGTGCGGTTGTCCCGCTGTATCAGGCAGCGGTCGGGCTCCGGGTACACCTCGGGGTCCCGGCTGGCCGTGCCGACCGAGGCGAGGACCGCCGAGCCCTCGGGGATGACCGTGCCGCCCAGCTTCACGTCGCTGGTCGTGATCCGGATGGAGGTCCCCCCGCCGGGGCCGTTGAGGCGCACCACCTCTTCGACGGCGTCGGGGTAGAGCGCGGGGTTCTCGCGCAGGAGCGCGAGCTGGTCGGGGTTGCCGAGCAGGGTGGCTGTCCCGCCGCACAGCACCGTCACCGTGGTGTCGTGCCCCGCGAGCAGCAGCAGCGCGCCCAGGCCGACGATCTCGGACTCGGAAGGCTCCCCCTCCTCGTCGTGGATCCGCACCAGGGCGCTGATCAGGTCGTCGCCGGGTTCCTCGCGGCGGAGTCCGATCAGCCGGGCGAAGTAGGCCCGCATGTCCTCGTTGGCCTGGTTGATCTCCTCGGGCGGGTACTTGGTGAGCGACATGAACCGGTCCGACCAGGCGCCGAACTTGCCATAGTCCTCGAACGGCACCCCGAGGGTCCGGCAGATCACACGCAACGCCAGCGGACGCGCGTACACCTCGGCGAGATCGACCTCGGGCGGACCGGCCTCCATGGCGTCGAGCAGATCCGCCGCGACCTCCTCGACGTACGGCCGCAGCCGCTCCACGCGCTGTGGACTGAAGGCCCGGTTGGCCAGCCTGCGCAGGCGGGTGTGCCGCGGGGGATCCATGGTGAGCATGCTGTTCGGATCGGGCTCGACCACCTGCGCGCGGGCGGCACCGGGGCGGAACAGTGCCTCCCTGCTGAACCGCCGGTCCGACAGCGCGGTCCGGACGTCCTCGTGGCGGGCCACGAACCAGGCGGGGTCGCCGGTGGCCAGGGTGATCGGGCACACCGGCTCCTCCCGCAGCGCCCGCGCGTACTCGTCGGGAGGCACCAGCGGGTCGGTCCGCTTCGTGGGATAGGTGAACCTGGGCGCATGATCGGACATCGTGCGGTACCCCTTTCTTTCGACTCCCGTGTGCTGCACGGAAGACGGGCGTTGTCCCGGCCGCTCAGGAGCCGTGAGACACGCCGGACTCGAGGAGTGGCTGGGAGGTGGGCAGCGGTTCGGACAGTGCTCTGCTCACGAGGGCGTCGACCTTTGGTGCGTCCAGCGAGGCGAGATCCTCCAGGGCGTCCACCACTTCGGCGGACGTTCCGGACAACGCGAGCTTGTCCCGGACGAGTTCGCGGTGCGTGTCCCTGGTCCGGGGGCCGGCCGACCCTCTCGGCCGCTCGCACGAGGCGGTGAGCACCCGGCCTTCGCGCAGGGTGACGCGCAACCGGGCGCCCACCGCCTTGTCGGCCTCCTGGAATGTGGTGCTCGGCGCTCCCCCGGCATCGGCTGCCGCCGCCGGGCCGTCCCCCATGAAGTCCGCGAGCCACTGCCTGCCGCGTTCCCCGGCCTGCCGCAGTGCCTCGCCCAACGGGGCGGTGGCACGCAGGACTTGGCGGCTGAGCCCGGGGTCGTACTCCAGTCGCACCCGGTCCACGAGGGACCAACGCACGGGGTCCGCGGTCGCCGGTTCCGCCAGGTCGGCGGGGACGACGGAGCCGGTGGTCAGGGCGGTCGCGACGTTGTACGCGACGGAGACGTTGAGCGCCATGATCGCCGAGCGTTCCCGGTCGACGTACGGGGCGCCCTCCTGGTCCATGGCGATGGTGAGCCGGGCCGCCGAGACCACGATCTCCTCGATGTCGCGGATGTCTTCCGGGGAGAGCTGGGTGTGCAACTGTGCGGCACAGTCGACGGCCGCGTCCACGTACGCACCGGCCGGGTGCATCTTGAAGGTCAGTGTCTCGGTGTGCCAGCGCGTGCCGAGTCCGGCCGTGACCGCCTCGGGCGAGGGCACGTGGGAGAACTTGGCCAGCAGGCCGCCCGGGTGCTCGAGGATGTCGTCCGCGCCCCGCAGGCCCGCGGCCGCCGCGTCGCAGGCGTCCAGCGCGGTGCGCACCGGGGTCGCCGCCGAGAGGACCTTGGCCTCGCTGCCGAGAAGCGCCCGCCGCAGCGGCCACGGCGGCATCGCGAGGGCGAGGCCCCAGGCGTCCGTCCACAGCTCGGCCGGTGCCCCCGCGCCGTGCAGCCGGGCCGCCACGGCGCCCATGAGCTGGGTGTAAGAGGTCCCTTGGCCGCGCAGCGGTCCCAGCGCACCGGCTGCGGTGACCCGGGCGGCACACTCGTTCGCGGCGACGACCGCCGTCAACAGGGCGCGCCCGTCAAGCCGTTGGGCCCGCCGGAAGGCCAGCGGGACCCCCACGGAGGCGTGCGTGACATGGCCGGCGTACATGCTGTCCTCGTAGTAGAGGCACGAGGACAGCGCGGCCATCACCTGCGCCGCCCGGCAGGGGTCCGACGCGAGCGGAGTGCCGAAGGCCCGCACCAGTTTGCGCCCCAGGGGATGTCCCAGGCTCGCGCGCAGCACCGCGAGATGTGACATGACCTGGCTGGTCGCGTACGCCTCGATCCGTTCGGGCAGGTCCGGGTGGCGCAGGCCCGCGGCCCACCCGGCGAGCCGCCGGGTGAGGGAGGCGCCGGGGTCCTGGCCGCGGCCCGCCGTGCCCGCCGCGCTCATGTCTCGCGCCAGGACAGGCCGCGCCGTCGGTCCTCGATGGACCTGACCGCGCAGGTGGCGGCGAGGACCGAGGCACGGGCCGCGGCCAGTGCCTCGCGCGCGTCCTGGCCCAGCCCCTCGTCGTCCGGCGCCCGCCTGGCCCGCTCGGCGGTCGCCACGAGCTGCAGCGCGCATTCGACGGACGCGATGCACGCCTCTTCCAGCGGCGCCGCGCGGCCGGTCGCGCCGGTCAGCCTGGACAGCACCGCCTTCAGCAGCGCACCGACCGGCTGACGGTCCATCTGTTCCGGCTGTGCCATGTCCGCCATCTCGACGTTCGTCACTTCTTGACGACCAGGAAGCGCCCGAGGACCAGATAGTCGATCTCGGTGTGGAGGAAGCAGCCGAGCGCGTCGGTCGGCGAGCAGACGATCGGCTCGCCGGCGACATTGAACGAGGTGTTCACCAGGCACGGAACTCCGGTCAACTCGGTGAAGTGGCTCAGCAGTTCGGCCAGTTTCGGGTTCGACTCAGCGGTGACGGTCTGCACCCTGGAGGTGCCGTCGACATGGGTGGCGCCGGGAATGACGTCGCGGAACTCGGGCCGCACCGGGAAGACGAACGTCATGTACGGCGATGACGCCTTCTTGCCCATCTCGAAGACCCGCTCCGCCTCGGACTCCAGCACGACCGGCGCGAAGGGTCGGAACGGCTCCCGGTGCTTGACCCGGGTGTTGATGATGTCCTTGATGTCGGCGAACCCGGGGTTCGCAAGGATGCTGCGGTTGCCCAGGGCTCGCGGGCCGTACTCGGCGCGGCCCTGGAACCAGCCGATGACGGTCTTCTCGCTGAGCAGCTTGGCGGTCTGCTCGGCCACCGACTCCTCGTCGAGCTCGGTCCACTCGACCCGGTCGGCGTGCTCGCGCAGCGCGCTGAGCATCTGCTCGTCGTCGTACGACGGGCCGAGGTACGGGGTGGCGGTCCCCGGGCGGGATCGTCCCTTGAGCCTGCCCGCGTAGACGGCGGCGCCGATGGCCACGCCCGGGTCGCTCGCGCCGAAGCTGACATGGATGTCGGTGAAGCGGGAGTTCTCCAGGAGCTTGGCGTTGTTCACGCAGTTGAGGGCGAGGCCGCCCTCGTAGATCAGCCGGGTCAGATCGGTGCCTGCCTCCAGAGCGCGCAGCTGGTGGGCGGTGACCACCTCGACCATCTGCTGCGCGGCGGCGGCCACCGTGGCGCGGAACTCCGTCTCCTCGCGGCGCCGTTCGTCGCCGTCGAAGAGCCGGTCCAGGAGGGGGTAGTAACCGCGGGTGCCGCTGGGGTCGTTGGCGAGGGCAAGGCTGTAGCGGCCGTCCTCGTGCAGTTCGACCACGTGCTCGAGCAGGGGGTTGTCCGACGGGGGCGGGGCGAAGGCCGCCAGGCCCATCACCTTGTACTCGTCGTTGTTGGGCATGAAACCGAGGTAGCGGGTGATCTCGCCGAAGAGCAGGGCGAGGGAGTGGTTGACACTGATGGACGACTTCTCGAAGAGCCGGACCTCCCCGTCCCGCACCTCGCCCATGACGGCGGAGAGCCGCTCGGCACGGCCGTCGCTCACCATGAACGCCGCGTCCCGCTCCCCGGACAGGTAGTAGCCGCACATCAGATGCGCCAAGTGGTGCGGCACCGGGACGAGTTTCTCGGCCGGCAGGTCGAAGCCGGTGCGCTGCTTGAAATCGGAGTGCAGCGCCTCCTTGCTCACCAGCCCTCCGTAAAGATCACCGAACCGCCTGAGCCGGTCGAACTTCTGCTCGACGGTCAGCCCGCTGCCGCTGATGTCCTGGATCATCGCGTTCACGACATCGGAGGAGAACGACCAGGGGAACGCGATGACATCGACCTGGTCCAGGCGCACATCGGCGGTGTTCAGGCACCACCGCAGGGAGTTCGCCGGAAAGTCGGAGGTCTTCTTCTCCCGGTTCAGCCGCTCCTCCTCGACGGCGGCCACCAACTCCCCGTCCACGGACAGCGCGACGGCCGCGTCGTGGCCCAGGATGCTGTGCCGGTCGATTCCGGTCGCTCCGTACAGCCGCCCGAACGTGTCGGCACCGTTGGTAAAGCCGTTGTAGCCAAGGACAATCACACCGGGCTCCTTTGATGACGGGGTGACGCACCATCAGTGCGACGGGGTACTGTCTCGGGCTCATCGTTCAAGTTCCGGCTGGCGCGGCCCTGAGATCCAGCTGAGACGGCTGCCTCAGCCACTGGCCTTCGCGTCATGTCCACTGGCCGAAGCCGATGCCGGATGTGCCCGCGATCAACTGCTCGCGGAGCATCACGCGGCGCACCTTCCACGTCGCGGTGCGGGGGAACTCGTCCCAGCGGATCTGGAGAGGCTCGGCCAGCTCCGGCAGTCCGGCCGTCGCGGTCCGCCACTGGGCCGGGTCGACGGGAATGTCGTGCCGCGTGCTGTACACGGGCTGCGGGAGGCCGTCCTGGACGGACAGCACGATGACTTCCGTGGTGCTGGGCAGACGGTCCAGGAGTACGTCCTCGATCTCCAGGGCGCTGGCTCCGGGAATGCGGTCCACCTCGCGGTCGATGAGACGCACCGCGCCCCAGCGGTTGATGACCGCCATGTCGCCCAGGTTCCACCAGTCGCCCTCGCGTTTGAGGTCATGGCGGGCTCGCTCCCCGACGTAGGTGAGGCAGCGACCGGGTGCGGAGAACTGGATCAGGCCCACCTCGCCGGGCGGCACCGCTCCGCCGGTCGCCGGATCCACGGCGCGCAGCCTGCCGAACCCTGGCACCGGCCATCCCAGCATCTGGGTGGGGGGCGGCCGGTGGCCACGGCGCCGCACCGACCTGCGGGTGTACGGCCGGATCGCCACGGCGCCCGCCTCGGTCTGGCTCCACGACTGGACCCACACCGGGAACCTGCGGTCGGTGGCCGCCAGGAAGGTGCGGATCGTCCGGGTGTGTATCGCGTCGAAGGAGTTCACGAACACGCGCACCCGGCGAAACGGCCTGCCGGGGTCCCTGGCGAGGTCCTCCCAGGCGAGAAAGGCGTTGGGCAGGGTCTCCACCAGGGTGGGAGCATGCCGCACCAACAGAGCGCGAAGCCTGGGGCCTTGAGGGTCCGACAACATCAGGAGCTTCGGCCCGACCGTGGTCAGCGGCAGCAGGCCGGTGATCACCCGCTGGTGCGAGTACGGCTGGCAGAAGGCCACGGTGTCGTCCGCACGCAGCCGGAACACCGGCCATCGCTCGGCTTCCACCAGCCCCAGGGAGTAGAGGGAGGCTGCCGAGTGCAGCACCAGTTTGGGTATGCCGGTAGTGCCCGAGGTGTGGGTGATGACCATGGGCTCGTCGTACTCCCGTAGCCGCCGCGCGGGCACTGGGCCGCCCCGCAGTCCGCCGAAGTCGAGCACGTCCGGGCGGTCGGCGGGTGCGCCGTCGACGCACGCGGTCCGCTCGGCCAGCTTGGCGAGGGTCCCGGTGTCGAGCCCCATCGCGTCCAGGGCCCGGCGATCGGTCACCACGTAGGGGCGCTCCAGGCGTTCCAGGAGCACGGCGACCGTGTCCGGCGGGTGGTTGTCGGAGATCAGTGCCGGTATGGCACCGATGCGCGCCGCGGCGGAGGCCAGCAGCGAGATGTCCAGGTGGTTGCGCTTCACGACGGCGACGCGGTCCCACTCGCGTACCCCCATGGCGTACAGCCGTCCCGCCAAGTCGTCCACCAGCGCGGCCCATTCGGGGTAGGTGCGCTCCAGCGGCCCTTCCGGGTCGACGTCCGGTGCGCGGTCGACGATCACCAGCTGCCCGGGGTGATTCCGCGCCGCCAGGTGCCACACCTCTCCGATACGTCCGGTGGCGGGCACCCGGGAGAAGGGGGAGAGCCTGCGCCGGAAGCGGGCGGGGGCGTAGTCGGTGAGGAAGCCGGGACGGGAGTCGGTCGCGTGGGTGGTCATGCGCGTCCCCAGAGGTCTGTGGCCGGATGCGGCCGGGTGGTGACGCACTGGGCCCGTCGGATGAGCCCGGCGTCGACGTGCCGGACCCGCAGGAACGTAGGGCAGCGTGCTGACACGGCGCTGGCGCGGCGATGTCAGCGGGCGACGGTGTGCCCGGAGTTAGCGTCGGCGCATGTCAATGAACAAGGCGCACCGCACGCTGTGCAGTTCGCGGAAATGGGCCAGGCTCGCGGAGCAGCGGATCCTGCCCTGGGCGCTGGAGGGCGTCGAGCTCGGCGAGGACGTCCTCGAACTGGGCCCCGGCTACGGCGCCAACCTCCGCGTTCTCGTCGAGCGCGTCCCCCAGCTCACCGCGCTGGAGATCGACGGGGCGACAGCGCGGCGGCTCGAACGGGACTGGGGCGGCCGGGCGCGCATCCTGCACGGGGACGCCTCCGCGATGCCGCTGCCCGACGGCGGCTTCTCCGCCGTGGTGTGCTTCACGATGCTGCATCACGTGCCGACCAGCACGCTCCAGGACCGGCTGCTCGCCGAGGCGTTCCGGGTGCTGCGGCCGGGTGGCGTGTTCGCCGGCAGTGACAGCCAGCCGACGCTGCCGTTCCGGCTCTTGCACCTCGGCGACACCATGAACGTCGTCGGCCCCGAAGGGTTCAGGGCGCGGCTGACCGCGGCCGGGTTCGACGACGCCGTCGTGGACCGGGACCGCCGGGGTCACAGCATCCGCTTCCGCGCCCGCAAGAGGTAGAGGCGCGACGGACAACACCGCGGGGACGGCCCCGCCAGGGATGCGGCACCTCGATGATGTCGCTTTTCCGCCAGCGAGGCACGCCGGCCGGGTGCAACTGTTGATCGGTAGGACACAGGGCGTACGGGAGGACGTGGACGTGGAGACGGTTGACGTGACGGAGAGCAACGACCCCCATGTGGTGTCACCGGCCGAGGGCGGGACATTGCTGCGGGGCGCCCCCTGGTCCAGGTTGGTGATCGTCGGTGACAGCGTCGCCCAGGGCATCAGCGAGCCGCGCCTCGGCTACCGCTCCGAGCCCTGGTCGAGCCTGGTGATCGCCGCGCTCCGCGAGGTACGGCCGGACCTGGCGCACCTCAATCTGGGCGAACGCGACCTGCTGACCGCGCAGGTAAGGGAGAGCCAGCTGCAGCCCGCGCTGGACTTCAAGCCCGACCTGGTCATCGCGCTGTGCGGGGGCAACGACGGCCTGCGCAAGGTCTTCGACCCGGACGCCGCGGAGAGCGAACTCGAGGCCCTCTTCGCGCCGCTGCGCGAAACCGGCGGCACGCTGGTGACCTCGGGCTTCTTCGACATCATCGGCAACCCGCACTTCGACGCGCGGTACCGGGACGTGGCCCGTGAGCGCCTCGCCGTCCTGTCGCAGCGTATGAGGGCGGTGTCGGAGCGCCTGGACGCGGTCTACGTCGACATGCAGAGCCACCCGACGGGTCGCGAGGAGTCCGTCTGGAGCACCGACGGCATCCACCTCAACGCCCGCGGCCAGGCCGTCCTCGGCACCGAGATCATCCGCGCCCTGGGTGCGCGGCTGGGCAACGCCTGAGCTCTGGCCAAGTACGCCCCGAGGAGGGCCGCTCCGTGAGTTCGTACGAGCTGTACTCAGTCCCCGTTCCCACTGACACCTGGAATGTACCGATGGCGGGGGCGGCCCGCTTCTCCTGGGAGTACGACGGAGGCCGGGACCGGCTGCTCGCGTTGTACCAAAAAGGCAAGGACAAGCAGTGGGACGCCCAGAAGCGCATCGACTGGGGGCAGGAAGTAGACCCTCTCAACGTTGCCGGACTGCCCGCGGAGTTCAAGCCTCTCTTCGGATCCGACATCTGGAACAAGATGTCGCAGAGGGACCGCGACGAAGTCGACCGGCACCACGGCTCCTGGCTCTTCAGCCAGTTCCTGCACGGTGAGCAAGGAGCGCTGACCGTCTCCGCCAGGATCGTGGAGTCGGTGCCGGACCATGACTCCAAGTTCTACGCCGCGACTCAAGTGATGGACGAGGCGCGGCACATGGAGCTCTTCGGCCGCTTCGTGCACGAGAAGATCGGGATGTACTACCCGGTCAATCAGGACCTGGCCAAACTGCTGGCCGAGTCGCTGGAGGACAGCCGTTGGGACCTTCCCTATCTCGGCATGCAAGTGCTGATCGAGGGGCTGGCGCTGGCGGCCTTCGGACTCTACCGGGACATGGCCACCACGCCGCTCGTCAAGCAGCTCCTCGCCTACGTCATGCAGGACGAGGCCCGGCATGTGGCGTTCGGGCGGCTGGTGCTCAAGGATTACTATTCCGAGCTGACCAGCAAGGAGCGAGCCGAGCGCGAGGAGTTCGTGATCGAGGGCTCGTATCTGCTCCGCGACAGGTTCACCGGACGCGAGATCTTCGAAACACTCGACCTGCCGCTCGACGCGTGCATGAAGCACGTGGACGGTTCAGAGCTGATCACTCTCTATCGGTCGCTCCTCTTCGGTCGAATCGTTCCCATCATCCGGGACATCGGACTCTGGAGCGACAAGGTGAAAGCCGCCTATGCCGATATGGGCGTACTGGACCACGCCAAGGCAGACCTGGTGGCCCTGATGCGGCAGGACGAGGGAATTGCCGAGCAGTACGACGAGGAGCGCGCCGCCGCCGAGTTGAGCACCCGCAAGGCGGAAGTGGACGAGGCGGTCGAGCTCGGTTCGACGAAAGCAGGCGGGTAGCGCAAGCGGGCCAGCTCGTGAGGCCTCCAGGTCCAGCGCCGCCCAGAGCTCCCGCTCCACGTCCCGTCAGCGGTATGTGTGAGGCGAGGCACTCCGTTCTCCGTTGCGGCAACCACGACTCCGCTTCACTTCCACGCGGGCAACGGCGGCAGAACTCGACTATCTGCCGAGTTCCAGCCGACCGACGTGGGCCACGTTCTCCCGGTCGTCGGCGTCCTCACTGGCTTCGGCGGCGAACCAGGCGTCGAGGATCTCCTTGAGCAGCGGCTCGGACGTCAGCCGCAGGCTGAGTGCCAGCACGTTCGCATCGTTCCAGCGGCGTGCGCCGTCCGCCGTGTACGCGTCCGTGCACAGGGCCGCTCGTACCCCGGGCACCTTGTTCGCGGCGATCGACGCGCCCGTGCCGGTCCAGCAGCACACGACCGCCTGGTCCGACCTCCCGGCGGCGACCTCACGGGCCGCCGCCTCCGAGCACGCCGCCCACTGCGCGTCGTCCCCAGGCCGCAGCGCCCCATGCGAAAGCACCTCGTGGCCGCGGCCGCGCAACTCCGCGAGAAGGGAGCGGGCCACGGGTTCGTCCATGTCCGAGGAAACGGAGATCCGCATGTCTCGGAGCCTACTCAGTGGGTGAGCTCGACGCCTCCGGAGATCCAGAAACGGGATCACGCGCCTGCGAGGAAGCTCAACCGCACCTTCCTGTCGGGGTTGTCGCGGTTCGTATCCACCAGGCACACCGACTGCCATGTTCCCAGCTCCAGCCTGCCGCCCAGCACCGGCAGTGTCGCGTGGGGCGGGACGAGGGCGGGGAGTACGTGGTCTCGGCCGTGCCCGGGGCTGCCGTGGCGGTGTTGCCAGCGATCGTCCGCGGGAAGGAGGGAGTGCAGGGCGGTGAGGAGGTCGTCGTCGCTGCCGGCGCCGGTTTCGATGATCGCGATTCCGGCGGTCGCGTGGGGCACGAACACGTTCAGCAGACCGTCGCGGCCCGCCGCCGCCTCACGGAGAAACGCCTCGCATTCGCGAGTCAGGTCGACGACCGTCTCCGACGAACCGGTGGCGACGTTCAGGACACGGGTGGTGAAGGCATCGGACATGCCCCAATCCTCACCCATAGGCCGGGATTCACACCCGAAGGATCGCCCGTAGGCTGATACGAGGGGTCCATTCCGCGAGACGCCATTGACCGTCCGCGCACCAGCTGGCTACTTTCTGCCGCATGTTGCGTTCAGTCTTGCTCACCACGCGCGGTCACATCGACCTGCTGCGGGTGGCCTCCGCCGCGTGTCGCCGCGGCTGCTGACGCCCTTTTTCACTCCCCCTCTCTTCGCCCGCGCCCCGCCCACCCGCGCGTCCCGCTTCACGCGATCCCACGCTGAGCCCATGACGTGGCGGCGCTCTGGCGTATCTCTCTCCAGTCGCTCACCTCCCCTGGAGCACTCATGAGCATCAGCCATGCCCCGCCAAGCTCCCCAGAACCCGAAATATCGGATAAGCCCAAGGCCGGCGCGCCGGAACAGGCGTCTCCCGAGCTCGAACCCATCGTCCCCGCCTCCACGCGCCGCACCCGTGTCCCCCGCTGGCTGCGCCGCACCTCCGGGCCCCTCCTGCTGCTCGCTTTGTGGCAACTCCTCAGCGGTACGGGCGTGTTGGCCCCGGACGTGCTCGCCTCGCCGGGCACCATCGCGCGGGTCGGCAGTGATCTGATCGCGGACGGGTCGCTGCCGAACGCGATGGGCGTCTCACTGCAGCGCGTCGCGGTCGGGCTGTTGTTCGGCACCGTCGTCGGCACCGGACTCGCCCTGATCTCTGGACTGTTCCGCATCGGTGAGGATCTCGTCGACGCGAGCGTGCAGATGCTGCGGACCGTGCCGTTCGTCGGGCTGATCCCGCTGTTCATCATCTGGTTCGGCATCGGCGAGGCCCCGAAGATCGCGATCATCACCCTCGGTGTGTCCTTCCCGCTCTATCTGAACGTCTACGCCGGTATCCGCGGCGTCGATTCCCAGCTGATCGAGGCCGGGGAGTCGCTCGGACTCTCACGGTGGGGACTCGTCCGGCATGTCGTCCTGCCGGGCGCGCTGCCCGGGGCGATGACGGGGCTGCGCTACTCCCTCGGCATCGCCTGGCTCGCGCTCGTCTTCGCCGAGCAGATCAACGCGGACGCCGGGATCGGCTTCCTGATGGTTCAGGCGCGTGACTTCCTGCGGACCGATGTGATCGTGGTCTGCCTGATCGTCTACGCCTTCCTCGGCCTGCTCGCCGACTTCATCGTCCGCACCCTCGAAAGGCTGCTGCTGCAATGGCGACCGACGTTCACGGGCCGTTGACCACCAAAACGGCCACGTCCTCGGCCGTACGGGTGAATGGCCTGACCCGCTCCTTCGACGGCCGCGCCGTCATCGACAACCTCCAATTGGACGTGCGGCCGGGCGAGTTCGTGGCCCTGCTCGGGCGCAGCGGCTGCGGAAAGTCCACCCTGCTGCGCATCCTCGCCGGGCTCGACCGCGACATCGAGGGCACCGTCCTCGTCCCGCGGCGCAAGGCCGTCGCGTTCCAGGCACCTCGGCTGATGCCGTGGAAGAAGGTGTGGCGCAACGTCCTGCTCGGCCTGCCCGGCAAGCCCGAACGCGCCGTCGCCGAACAGGCGTTGACCGAGGTCGGCCTCACCCACCGCTCGGACGCCTGGCCCAAGACTCTCTCCGGCGGTGAGGCACAACGCGCTTCCCTCGCCCGGGCGTTGGTGCGCGAGCCGGATCTGCTGCTGCTCGACGAGCCGTTCGGCGCACTCGACGCGCTGACCCGCATCAAGGCCCAGCGGCTCGTCGGCGAACTCTGGCAACGCCGCGGCTGCGCCGTCCTGTTGGTCACCCACGACGTCGAGGAGGCGGTGCTGCTCGCCGACCGCGTCCTGGTCATGGACGGCGGTGTCATCGCGTACGAGACGAAGGTCGAGCTGGACCGGCCGCGCGACATCACCGACCCCCGGTTCGCCGCCCTGCGCGCCGCACTGCTGGAACGACTCGGCGTCGACACCGCGGCCGAAGCCGCCTGAGCCCCCCCCTCCCACCCACCCTCAGTTCAACCCGAACGAACGGAACCACCATGCGACGACGTCCCGCACCCGCCGCCCTGCTCCTCCCCCTGGCCCTGCTCCTCGCCGCCTGCGGCGGGAACTCCGCCGCCGACACCAGCTCGGGTGGGCGGACCGACGGCAAGGGCTCGTTCACCCTCGACGTCGGGGATCAGAAGGGTGGTTCGGAGGCAGTGCTGCGCGCCGCCGGGGAGCTGAAGAACCTCGACTACAAGATCAAGTGGTCGACGTTCACGTCCGGTCCGCCGCTGCTGGAGGCCGTCAACGCCAAGGCCGTCGACGTCGGCGGCGTCGGCAACACCCCGCCGGTCTTCGCGGCCGGAGCGGGCTCGAAGATCTCCGTCGTGGCCGCCTGGCACGGCACGTCCAAGGGGGAGGCCATCCTCGTACCGAAGGACTCCTCGCTGAAGAATCCCGAGGAGCTGAAGGGCAAGTCCATCGCCGTGGCGCAGGGTTCGTCCGCCCACTACCAGCTGATCGCCTCGCTCAAGAAGGCCGGGCTCACGCTGGGCGACGTCAAGGTGAAGTACCTCCAGCCGGCCGACGCGCTGGCCGCGTTCACCAGCGGCAAGGTCGACGCGTGGGCGGTGTGGGACCCGTACACCTCGCAGGTGCTGCAGGCCAAGCAGGGCAGGATCCTGACCGACGGCGACGGCGTGGTCAACGGGCTCAGCTTCCAGGTGGCGGCCCCGAGTGCCCTCAAGGACACCAAGAAGGCCGCGGCCATCAAGGACTACCTCGAGCGGCTGCGGCGCGCCCAGGACTGGGTCTACACCCATCCGCAGGCGTGGGCCAAGGTGTGGGCGAAGGACACCGGACTGCCGTACGAGGTGGCGCTGGCGTCGGTGAAGCGCACCAACGCCAGCCGTATCGCGGTCGCCGTCGACAAGCCGCTCATCGCCTCCGAGCAGGCGATCGCGGACACCTTCACCGGCCTGAAGCTGATCCCGCGCAAGGTCGACTTCGCCGGCTTCGTGGACACGCGGTTCAACGACAGCCTGCCCCCGTCGACGTCCACGCCCCGCGTCTTCAAGGAATCCTGATGACCGTCCATCTCCACGCGGGCGACCAGCGTGTCCAAGACCGTTCGGGACAGGCGGCTGAGCGTCGGTTCTGAACAGGACTCACTCCCGCTCAGTTTCCAGGAACGGTATCCGCACCTGGAGGAGGCGTACTGGTTCGGGGAGGGAGTCATCCCGGATCTGGCCGCCAGGGGGCTGCTGCCCGGTACGGCGGTGGGGCCCGGCGCGCCGCTTCTGGTCGCGAGCGGCCGCTGAGGGAAGATCCGGAGCCCCCGTCGAGTTAGTAGAAGCGTGAACAACACCGGCGTGCGCGCGAGAGAAGTCGATGTCGTCGTCATAGGCGCTGGACAGGCCGGACTGTCCAGCGCCTATCACCTGCGACGCACCGGCTTCGAGCCCGAGCGGGACTTCGTCGTCCTGGACCACGCGCCGCGTCCGGGCGGCGCCTGGCAGTTCCGCTGGCCGTCGCTGACGTACGGCAAGGTCCACGGGATGCACTCCCTGCCCGGCATGGAGCTGACGGACGCGGACCCGGCGCGCATGTCGTCGGAGGTCATCGCGGAGTACTTCGACACCTATGAGCGCACGTTCGACCTGCGGATACGGCGGCCGGTCGACGTCAAGGCCGTACGGGAGGGTTCCGGCGGACGGCTGCTCGTCGAGACGGACGCCGGTACGTGGTCGGCGCGGGCGCTGATCAACGCGACGGGCACCTGGGACCGACCGTTCTGGCCGCGTTATCCGGGACAGGAGACCTTCCGGGGACGGCAGTTGCACACGGCGCAGTACCCCGGCCCCGAGGAGTTCGCCGGACAGCGGGTGGTCGTCGTCGGCGGGGGCGCTTCCGGCACTCAGCACCTGATGGAGATCGCCCCCTACGCGGCCGAGACCACGTGGGTGACGCGGCGTCCGCCGGTCTTCCGCGAGGGCCCCTTCACCGAGGACCTCGGGCGGGCCGCCGTCGCGCTCGTCGAGGAACGGGTCCGGCGGGGACTGCCGCCCAAGAGCGTGGTCTCGGTGACCGGGCTGCCGTTGAACGACGCGATCCGGCAGGCTCTGGACGACGGCGTACTGGACCGCCGGCCGATGTTCGACCGCATCACGCCGGATGGTGTGGAGTGGGACGACGGGCGTCGGGTGGCCGCCGACGTGATCCTTTGGGCGACCGGCTTCCGGGCCGCCATCGACCATCTGGCGCCGCTGCGGCTGCGCGAGCCGGGCGGCGGAATCCGCGTCGAGGGGACGCGCGCGATCACCGATCCGCGGATCCATCTGGTCGGCTACGGCCCCTCGGCCAGCACGATCGGCGCCAACCGGGCCGGCCGCGCCGCGGTGCGGGACATCAAGCGGCTGCTCGCAGGAGTGCCGGTAGCCGTCTGATACCTCGTACGCCGGCTCAGTGACTGGGGGTCACGGCCGGGGACGCGCTCTTGTGCTTCTGGTTGAACTCGGCGACGTTCCTCTGGTGCTCCTCGTAGCTGGCCGTGAAGCGGGTGTCGCCCGGCTTGACCGTCACGAAGTAGAGCCAGTCCCCCGGGGGCGGGTTGCTCGCGGCGCGCATCGCCTCCTCGCCGGGGTTGGCGATCGGGGTGGGCGGCAGCCCCATGCGCAGATACGAGTTGTAGGGGCTGTTGAGCCTCGTGTCGCTCTGGCTGGTGTTCAGGGTGGAACGGTTCAGCGCGTAGTTGATCGTGGAGTCCATCTGCAGCGGCATACCGCGCTCCAGGCGGTTGAAGATGACCCGGGCCACCTTGCCCATGTCCGCCTTGGTCGCCGCCTCGGCCTGGATGATGCTCGCGATGGTGACCGCCTGATAGACGTTCATTGCGTCGTGCTGCGCACCCGCCGCGACCGGCGCCCCGTTGAACTTCTGGTTCGCGGTGCTGACCATGGACGACAGCAACGACTCCGGCGTCGCCCCCTCGTCGACCGGATACGTCGCCGGGAAGAGGTATCCCTCCGGGTTGCCCTCGGCATCGTTCGGCAGCTTCAGATTCGCCTTCCCGAGGGACTTCTTGGTGGTGCCCGGCGAAACCCCGAGGGCCTTGTCGACGGCCTCGTAGACCTGGCCGGAGCGCCAGCCCTCCGGGATGACGAGGGACGCCGGCTTAGCGTCCTCGCCACCCGCCAGGCACAGCAGCGGCACCGCCACGGCGGTGGCCGCCACCACGGCTCCGGTCGCGATGAGGGCGACCCGGCCCCGGCGCGTCAGTCGAATCGTGTTCCGGGGCGGAGTGTTCATCTGCATGGGGGCACGGTAACCCGCTAATGCCTACAACTCCGACATATCGTCATCTTGTCGGCTCCAGTTGGGCGTCCCGGTGGACGAGCGCGGCGTAGCGGCCGTCCTGCTCCAACAGCTCCTCGTGCGTTCCGCGTTCGGCCGTGTGACCGGAGTCGAGGACCACTATCTGGTCGGCACCTCGAATGGTGGACAGCCGGTGGGCGATGGTGAGGGTGGTGCGGTTGGCCGACAGGGCGTCGATGGCCTCCTGGACGGCGTGCTCCGTGCGCGTGTCCAGGGCGCTCGTCGCCTCGTCGAGGATGAGCACGGGCGGGTCCCGCAGGATGGTTCGGGCGATGGCGAGGCGCTGCTTCTCGCCGCCGGAGAAGCGGTGGCCGCGCTCACCGACAATCGTGTCGTACCCGTCGGGCAGGGACGCGATGTGGTCGTGGATCTGGGCCGCCCGCGCCGCCGCGTACAGCTCCTCGTCGGTGGCGTCCGGCTTGGCGAAGCGCAGGTTCTCGGCGACCGAGGCGTGGAAGAGGTACGTCTCCTGGGAGACGACGCCGACCGCGCGCGCGAGGGTGTCGAAGTCCAGGTCGCGCACATCCACCCCGTCGAGCGTGACACGCCCGCCCGTGACGTCGTACAGCCTGGGCACCAGATAGCTCAGTGTGGACTTGCCCGAGCCGGTGGGGCCGACGACGGCGAGGCTGCCGCCCGCGGGGACGGTGATGTCGATGCCGTCGAGGATCGGGCCGCTTTTGTCGTCGTAGCGGAACTCGACGTCCTCGAAGCGGATCTCGCCCTTGACCTGGTCGAGGTGGACCGGGCGCTCGGGCTCGGTGATGTCGATGGGCAGGTCGAGGTACTCGAAGATGCGCTGGAAGAGAGCGAGCGAGGTCTGGATCTGGACGCCGGTCGAGAGCAGGCTGACCGTCGGACGGAACAGGCCCTGCTGGAGCGAGACGAAGGCGACGAGCGTGCCGACCGATATGGAGGGGCCGCCGAACTGGAGGGCGATGCCCGCGGTCCAGTAGATGACGGCCGGCATGGCGGCCATGACGATGCCGATGACGGACATGCGCCAGCGCCCCGCCATGTTCGACCTCACCTCGAGGTCGACCAGGCGCTCGGACTCGTCCGCGAAGGAGCGCGTGAGCGAGTCGGCGCGGCCCATGGTGCGGCCGAGCAGAATGCCGCTGACGGAGAGCGACTCGGTGACGGTGGCGGCCATCGCGGCCATCTGCTTCTGGCGCTGAGTGGTGATCTTCTTGCGTTCGTTGCCGACGCGGCGGCTGATCCACACGAAGGCCGGCAGCAGGAGCAGGGAGACCACGGTCAGGCGCCAGTCCAGGGCGACCATCGCGACGATCGTGGCGACGACGCTGGTGAGGTTGGAGACCAGCGAGGTGGCGGTGGAGGTGACGGTCGCCTGCATGCCCCCGATGTCGTTGGCGATGCGCGACTGGACCTCGCCCGTGCGCGTTCTGGTGAAGAAGGCGAGGGACATGCGCTGCAGCCGACCGTAGACGGCGGTGCGCAGGTCGTGCATGACGCGCTGGCCGACCGTCGTGGAGATCAGGGTCTGCAGCACGCCGAAGACGCCGGTCAGGACGGCGCTGAGGATCATGCCGAGCGCGAGCAGGCTCAGCAGGCCCGTACGACCCTGGGGGATCGCGACGTCCAGGATCGCCTTCAGCAGGAAGGGCGTGGCGACGGAGACGAGGGAGGCGGCGCCGACCAGCAGGCCGACGATCGCGAGGCGGCCGCGGTAGGGCCGGAAGAGTTTCAGGATGCGGCGCACCTGCCGCGGCTGTTCCGCGTCGGCGGGTGGCGGGGTCCAGGTGGGTTGGTCGGGACGCATGGGCTCCTACGGGGTGTGAGACGAGTCCCGCGAGAACCCGAGGGCATACGGGACGACAAGGACTGAGGGAGCATAGCTCATTGTTACCTATACTCACAATGAACGGCATCCTGATATTGTTCCCGCATGACCACCCCCGATGCCGACGGCCTGCTCGCCGAGCAGTTGCTCCGGCTGACCCGCCGCGTGCACCGCATCCAGAAGCGCCATCTGGAGCAGCGTGAGCTGGGCATCACACCGGCCCAGTCCCGGCTGCTGCGCACCCTCGCGCACTACGGCTCACCGCCCCGCATGGCCGATCTCGCCGAGCGCCTGGAGGTCGTGCCCCGCGCCGTGACCACCCTGGTCGACGGCCTGGAGGCGAGCGGCAAAGTCCGGCGGGTCCCCGACCCCAGCAACCGGCGTGTGATCCGCATCGAGGTCACGGACGAGGGCCGCAAGGCGCTGCGCGAGCTGCGCGGCGCGCGCCGCTCCGCCGCGGAGGAGATCCTGGCTCCGCTGACGGACGAGCAGCGCGCGGTGCTCGGCGGACTGCTGGACACATTGGTGGACGGCATGCCCGGGGTGGATCCCCGCTGCTGAACCGGCAGCAGTAAGGCACTCGACAGCCCGACGGGCCGCGGCCGCCAAACTCCGTCCTGCCGGAGATGCGGCGCGCGACCCGTCCCGGGTTCGTCAACTCACCTCCGGCGCCGGTTCCTTGGCGGGATGCGGGCGGCGGCGGGGCGGGGGCAGGTGAACGTCTGGTTCGTCAGCTGGCCTCGGGGCGCCGGTTCCCTGGGGCCGTCTGGTTCGTCAGCCGGCCTCGGCCGCCGATTCCCTGGCGGGCGCCTGGTTCGTCAACCATCCTCGGCCGCCCATTCCCTGGCACGCGCCTGGTTCGTCAGCCGGCCTCGGACGCCGGTTCCCTGGACGCCGTCTCCCCCGGCGCTACGGCCTTCACCAGCTCAGGCTGCCGCGCCGGCACCTCCGCCTCCGGCTCGTCGTCCTCCTCCACGAACGCGATCTCCCTGTCCAGCACCTTCTTGGCCCGCTGCGTGTCGAGCGCACCCTCCCAGCGGGACACCGCGAAGACGGCGACGCAGTTGCCGAGCAGGTTGGTGGTGACGCGCATCGAGTCCATGATCCGGTCGACGCCGAGGAGGAGCGCGACGGCTCCGGCGGGGATGACGCCGAGGGAGGACGCGGTCGCCGACAGGGCGAGGAAGGCCGAACCTGGCACTCCCGCCATACCCTTGCTGGTCAGCATGAGTACCAGGACCACGGTGATCTGCTGGCTCAGACTGAGGTCCACGCCGACGGCCTGGGCGATGAACAGCGTGCCGATGGAGAGGTAGATCGAGGCGCCGTCGAGGTTGAAGGAATACCCCGTGGGCAGCACAAGGCCCACGGCGTCGTCACGGCAGCCCGCCTGACGCAGCTTCTGCATCATGCGCGGCATCACCGTCTCGCTGGACGCGGTGCCCAGCGCCAGCAGCATCTCCTCGCGGGTGTAGCGGACGAACTTCCAGAGGCTGAGCCCGGTGACCGCCTTCAGGGCGACGGCGAGCAGTGCGAGGAAGAGCAGCGCGACCGCGTAACACAGCACGATCAGCTTGCCGTACGTCTTGATCACGCCGAGCCCGTACTCGCCCACCAAGTGGACCATCGCACCGAACACGGCGAGCGGGGCGAGCTTCATGATGAAGCCGACGATCGCGAAGACGACGTCCTGGACCTGCTCGACGGCGGGCAGGATCTTCGGCACCTTGGTGGTGCCGAGGTGCAGCAGCGCGGCCCCCACCAGACACGCGAGGACGAGGACTTGGAGCAGCGAGTTCTCGGCGAAGGCGCCGACGGCGCTCTGCGGCAACGCGTCGAGGACGAACTCGCTGGTCGACGGCAGCGAACCGCCACCGGTCTTGCCGTCGACCGCCGAGGCGTCGAGCTTCGACGGATCGGCGTGCATACCCGATCCCGGACTGACAACGTTGGCCGCGACCAGACCGATGAGCAGTGCGGCCGTGCTCGCGATCTCGAACCAGAGCAGTGCCTTGAGCCCGATCCGGCCGAACGCCTTCAGATCACCGGCCTTGGTGATGCCCACGACGACCACGCAGAACACGAGCGGTGAGATGACCGCCTTGATGAGCCGCACGAAACCGTCGCCGAGCGGCTGGAAGGTCGTGGCCGTGTCGGGGCCACAACCTTCCGACGACGATTCCGAGCACGAGCGCGCAGGCGACCTGCGCGAACAATGACGTACGCAGTATGTGCGCGACGCGTCGCGGGGACGGTACAGACGGCGGCACTGGCACTCCTCCGAGGGGACTTCTGGTATGCGGAAACGCCCTTCCGCGTCGATCACTCTTGAGGAGCCCGTGCTGCCGCCGGATACCTCTGTGTCACGTCCAGGTAAATCATGGAACAGACGCGCCGTTCCCCCTCGGTGGACTCTTCGGGCTCAGCAGTCGCTGCGGTCCCGCGTCAGCACGCCCTGCACGGTGACCAGGCCACGGTCGTAGCACCCGGCCGAGCCGTACAGCCGGTAGCGCTCGCTCGTCGTGGCGACCGCATGACGCTGGTCTCGGGGCACGTTGGCCGTATACGTCGCGTCGCCCGAATAGGTGTCGTCGAGCCGTGACCACGCGCTGCGCCGACCACCCAACTCCTCGACGGCGAACGCCCGGTCACCGAGCGTCAGAACCGTCCGCAGCCGGTCGTCCGCGCCGAGGGTCGTCGTACCCTGCATCGTGTACGTGCGCTGCGTGCGGGTCGTCCGGGCCGGTCCCCGCCCGTCGACGGTGACCTTCTCGTCGTCGGTCCAGGTGGCCTCGAGCCCGTCCGTGTTCTCGTCGTCGGTCCAGCGGTGCACGGAGGTGTTCGCCAGTGTGCGGCCGACAGTGGTGCGCACCCGGCCGTGCGAGGTGTCGACGTATCCGGCGACCGTCAGCCGATGGCCGCCTTCGGTGTCGAGGCGGTTCTCCGATCCGGGCGTGTACACGGACGAGTTGGCGAGGTCGCTCGCCGTGCTCTCGGTGAGCGCACCGCTCACCCGCTCGCGCCGCGCGTCCTGCCAGACCAGCACGTTGACCGGCGTGCTCCAGCCGGTCTGCCCCTCGGGGACGCCCACGACGGAGACGTCGATCTGATGTGGGCGGCCATCATTGAGGAGCCCGGCGAAGGGTGTCAGGTCGTACTCGATGGGCTTGACGTCGAAGGCGCGCGGGCCCGGAATCACGTACCAGAGGAAAGGGTTGGACCAGCCGCCGGTCCACACGGTCGGGAACGGCTCGGCGATACCGGCCAGTCGGCCGTCCACCTTGATCTGCACCTCGCGATAGGGGCCCTTGTCCGCCTTGCACGAGTACGGCGCCGAGGTGGGCACCGTCAGATACCAGAACTCCTCACAGCCGCCGCCCGACCCGGTCGCGTACACCTCGGCGACGACGCGCTCACTGTTGCGCGGTGTGGTGAGGGTGCCGTTCTGGAGGGTGAGGACACGGTCCGGCGTCGTGGCCGCCCTGCCCTCGTAGAACGTCAGCGTGACCTTGACGTCGATGACGCCGGTGTACGTGTCGTCGACGACGTTCCCGATGAGCATCTCCACGTCGCGGCTCTGCCGGAACGTGTCGCTGTAGCGCGTCACGTCCTTCTCGACCGACCACTCGATGCCGTCCGGTGAGGGCTCCGGAGTGGACGTACGGAAGATCTCCACGCCACCGACGCGCAGATAGCCGAGCCGGTCGAACTGCCGCCCCTTGACCTTGCCGTCGAGCCGCAGCACCACTTTGCTCCAGTGGTCGCCGCAGCCGGTCGGTGGCGCGTACGTGCCTTTGTACGGCGTGAAGTCGCGGAACTGCGCCTCGGCGAGCGTCACTTCGCAGGACGTGCCGGGAGGCTTGCTGATCGGCGGGGCGGCGGTCAGAGGGTCGTGCCAGTCGGTGCCGAACTCGGCGGGTGGATCCGCCACTTGGGCGGCGGACACCGGGTTCGCCCCGAGGAGGGCACTCACCGCGAGGGTCAGCCCGGCGAGCATGGACATGACGATCCGTCTTCTCATGTGCGGTGTTCTACGGGGGAGTCGGGCCGCCCGCAATGGGGCATCGGAAAACCCCGGCGTCAGGGGATTCCGGCCTTGGGGTACCCCATGCCGTAGTGCCGCCCGCTCCACCAGGACGACTAGGCGTTCAGATCCGCCTTGTCCCCCATCACCACCACAGGGTGCTGATCCGGGTCGAGCGTGCGCAGCAGATAGGCCATGGCCGACTTGGAGAGGCTCACGCACGCCGACGTACCGCTGCCGTGGTCCATGTGCAGCCAGATGCCCCCGCCCTTCGACTGGCCCTCGGGCCGGGTCGGGTCGTTCGGCACGGTGCCCTTGACTCGGTTGTAGTCGATGGCGATGACGTAGTCGAAGTCGTGCCAGTGCGACTTCGCCCAGGAGCGCGGGGCCTGGAAGGACGACGACCGGGTGTACGGGAGCCGGGCGCCCGGGTCGGCGAGCACCCCGCCCGCGTCGCTGAGCGTGAACACGCCGACAGGACTGCGGTTGTCACCCTCGTGGTGATCGGTGGTCCAGCCCTTCTTCCCGTTGTGCCCGGCCCAGCTGCGGGTCTTGTCCCACGTGGAGCCGGACTTCGTGTACAGGACGACCGTGGAGTCCGCGGAATCCTTGCCGTCGCCGTAGACCGCCACGACCTGGCGGGAATTGGACGGGATGCGGGCCTGCAACCGATCCCCCACGTCAGGGACACGCTTCAAGTCGACGCTGCGCGCCCGGGCATGGCCGGCCTTGCCGCCGGACCCGCCGTCGCCCTTCGCCCCGCCACGGTCCGCGCCGCCGCAGGCGGACAGGGGCGCGGCGAGCAGACCGCAGGCCGCCGCGACGAGCACCGTCCGTATCGCACCGTTCTTCCGCATGCGAGCCATCGTCGCACCCACGGGCAAGCCGGGCCGATTCCTTTCCCTGAAGCCAAAAAATCGTTTGCCTCGCACGGTGCTGCGACGCGAACCTTTCACGGTTTGCTGCCGGCCTTCACGGCCGGTCGGTTGCCGAAATTTCGCGGCTCCCGCCACCCCCCCTGACACGAGCCACTGGGACGTCATGCAGATTCAAGACCTTCCGTATCCCGACCCGGGTGTGCCGGACGCGCGCTCGGGTCCCCGATTCCTGTGGTGGCTCGGCCGCAATCAGCTCGGCGGGCAGCTCAAGTCCCTCGCGTGGGGTCTGCTGCACTTCGTGTCCGTCTCCGGCCTGCCGTTCTGCGTCGGCCTCGCCGTCCAGGCCGTCGTCGACCGCTCGGGCACCCGGTTGGCGCTGACGGGCGGGCTGATGGTGGTGTGCGGTGTGGGCATCGCGCTGGGCGACACCATGCTGCACCGCACCGCGGTCACCAACTGGATCACCGCGGCGGCCCGCGTCCAGCAGTTGCTGGCGCGCAAGACCGCCCAGTTGGGCGCCGCGCTGACGCGTCGCGTCGCGGCCGGTGAGGTCGTCGCGGTCTCCACCGGCGACGTCGAGAAGATCGGCTGGTTCGTGGAGGGCGTGTCGCGGTTCGCGGCGGCGGCCCTGACCGTGGTGCTGGTCTGCGTCGGCCTGGTCGCCTACCAGCCCGCGCTCGGCGTGGTCGTCGCCGTGGGCGTCCCCGTCCTGGCGCTCGCCGTGTTCCCGCTGCTCCCCCGCGCCACCCGGCGCGCCGACTTCCAGCGCGAGAAGGCCGGGCGCGCCACCGAGCTGGCCTCGGACACCGTCGCGGGTCTGCGGGTGCTGCGCGGCATCGGCGGCGAGGAACTGTTCCTCGACCGCTACCGCCGCGCCTCCCAGGAGGTCCGCCGGGCGGCCGTGCGCAGCGCCAGGATGTGGTCACTGATCTCGGCCATTCAGGTGCTGCTGCCCGGTCTGCTGCTGATCGCCGTCATCTGGCACGGCGTGCACCTGGCCCGCGCCGGCCGGATCACGGTCGGCGAACTGGTCACTGTGTACAGCGCGGTCATGCTCCTGAGCTACCCCTTGCACCATTTCGAAGAGATCGCGATGGCTTACTCCTTCTCGCGCCCGTCGGCCAAGCGAGCGGCGCGGGTGCTGTCCCTCGAACGCGCCATGGACAGCGCCGGATCACGTGCGGCTGAAGTCCCGCGCGGCGATCTGTACGACCCCGCGACGGGGCTGCTCGCCCCTGCGGGCCGGCTCACCGCGGTGGTGTGCGGCGACCCGGACGCGGCGGGACTGCTGGCCGAACGGCTGGGCGGGCACCCCTCCGAAGAGGGCATCTCGGTGCTCCTCGGCGGAGTTCCGCTGGACGAACTGCCGCTGGACTCCGCGCGTACCGCCGTCCTCGTCCAGGACAAGGACCCGGTGCTGCTGTCCGGCTCGCTGCACGAGCTCCTCGACGTGCCCGCGTCGGGTTTCGTCACCGCCGAGGCCGCGCTGACGGCCGCGCAGTGCGGCGACGTCCTGGACGCGCTCGCCCAGGGCTCGCTGGACGCCGAGGACCCGATGGACGCCCGCATCACCGAACGCGGGCGCTCCCTGTCCGGTGGTCAGCGCCAGCGTCTCGCGCTGGCCCGGTCGCTGATCACGGACCCCGAGGTCCTCGTCCTCGACGAGCCGACGTCCGCCGTCGACTCGCACACCGAGGCACGGATCGCCGACGGCGTGCGCTCCCTGCGTACGGAGCGCACCACGGTGGTGTTCACCTCCTCGCCGCTGCTCCTCGACCACGCGGACCGGGTCGTACTGGTCCACGAGGGCGAGGTCACGGCGGTGGGTGTGCACCGCGAACTGGTGCACCAGGAGCCGCGGTACCGAGCCGTGGTGACCCGGGAAACCGAGGACGAGGCCGCGGTCGGGGGCGTACGGGACGCCGAAGCCGCCTTGGGCGGCGTACTCGCACACGATGAAGCCGCATTGGGCGGCGTACTGGAAGAAATCGAGGAGACCGCATGATCGGCGTGGCGCCACCGGCGTACGACCCGGCCGCCCCGACGACGGCGAACACTCTGCCCGTCGGCGCCCCCGCGACCGTACGCGCGTACGTGGCCGAACTGTTCCAACGGCACCGCCGGGCCTTCCTGTCGGTCATCACCGTCAACACGGTGGCCGTGGTGGCGTCCATGGCCGGCCCCTATCTGCTGGGCTCGCTCGTCGAGCGGGTCTCGGACCATGCGCGTGAGCTCCATCTGGAGCGCACCGTCACACTGTTCGTCGCCGCGCTCGTCGTGCAGGCCGTGTTCGTGCGCCAGGTGCGGCTGCGCGGCGCCATGCTCGGCGAGCGGATGCTGGCCGACCTGCGCGAGGACTTCCTCGTACGGTCGGTGGGACTGCCCCCCGGCGTCCTGGAACGCGCGGGAACGGGTGACCTGCTGTCCCGCATCACCACGGACATCGACCGGCTCGCCAACGCCATGCGAGAGGCCGTGCCCCAACTGGCCATCGGCGTGGTGTGGGCCGTGCTGCTGCTCGGCGGACTCGCCGTGACGGCACCGCCGCTCGCACCCACCCTGCTCGTCGCCGTGCCTGTCCTGGTGGTCGGCTGCCGCTGGTACTTCAAGCGCGCGCCGTCCGCCTATCGCTCGGAGGCCGCCGGTTACGCGGCTGTCGCGGCCGTCCTCGCCGAGACTGTGGACGCCGGTCGCACCGTCGAGGCCCACCGCCTGGACGAGCGCCGTATCGCCCTGTCGGATCGCCGGGTCAAGGAGTGGACGGCCTGGGAGCGCTACACCCTCTGGCTGCGCTCGGTGCTCTTCCCGGTCATCAACATCACGCATGCCACGGTCCTCTGCTCGGTCCTCATGATCGGCGGGGTGTTCGTCCTGCGGGGGTGGATCGGCGTGGGCCAGCTGACGACGGGCGCGCTCATCGCGCAGATGCTCGTCGACCCGGTCAACCTCATCCTGCGCTGGTACGACGAGCTGCAGGTCGCCCAGGTCTCGCTGGCCCGGCTGGTGGGTGTCCGGGACATCGAGCCGGACGCGGGCGACCCGGATGTGGCGCCGGACGGGCGCGACGTGCGCGCGGATCGGGTGCACTTCGGTTACCGAGCGGGCGTGGACGTGCTGCGGAAGGTGTCTCTCGAGGTCGCGCCGGGCACCAGGCTCGCCCTGGTCGGCCCGTCCGGAGCGGGCAAGTCCACGCTGGGCAGGCTGCTCGCCGGCATCTACGCACCCCGGGACGGCCGGATCACCCTGGGCGGCGCCGAACTGTCCCGGATGCCCGCCGAGGACGTGCGCTCCCACGTCGCCCTGGTCAACCAGGAGCACCACGTCTTCGTGGGCTCCCTCCGCGACAACCTGCTGCTCGCCCGGACGGGCGCCGTCGACGCCGAGCTCTGGGCGGCGCTCGGCGCGGTCGACGCCGACGGCTGGGCGCGGGCGCTGGACGACGGCCTGGACACCGAGGTCGGCTCGGGCGGGCTTGCCCTCACCCCGGCCCAGGCCCAGCAGATCGCGCTGGCCCGACTGGTACTGGCCGATCCGCACACGCTCGTCCTGGACGAGGCGACGTCGCTCCTCGACCCGCGCGCGGCCCGCCATCTGGAACGCTCTCTGGCGCGCGTGCTCGACGGCCGCACCGTCGTCGCCATCGCGCACCGGCTGCACACCGCGCACGATGCGGACGTCATCGCCGTCGTCGAGAACGGCCGCATCAGCGAAATGGGCAGCCACGATCAGTTGGTCGCCGCCGACGGCGCGTACGCGGCGCTGTGGCAGTCCTGGCACGGGTGAGTGCGCAGCCCGGTGCCCTCGCGGGCGACTCGTTTCGTCTGCGGGGCGCTCGCATGGTCGGACCGTGTGGCGTTGCGCGGTGCCGAAGGGGAGTGGAAGGCTGGACGTGGGCACCGGCTCGGGGGACCCACGGGAACCACCCGGTTCGCATGAGGCGACGCCTGTGTCCAGCGGCCTGCGCGCCCGCCGTCGAGTGCGGCGGCACCGGCCCAGCACTCCCTGGAGGTACCCGTGGACAGCGCCGACGGATGGGGAGACGACGTCTACCAGCCCGACGGATCCGAGGTACAGGACGACGCGGGGCTGCTCGACGTCGAGGACACCCTGCTCGCCGACGGCGTTGATGATCCCCTCGACCGTGGCTGGTCGCCGCCGGAGCGGCCCTGGGCGGTGGAGCACCCCGGGGTGACCGTCGCGGAACGCCGGGAGGGCGAGACCCTGGACCAGCGCCTCGCGGAGGAACTGCCCGACATCGCCGAAGCCGGCGGAGACGGCATCGGTGACTGCCAGGGCACCGACGGCGAACCCCTCGACAACGAGGTGGGCGCCTCCCGCTCCGGCCGTCTCGTGGCCCCCGACGAAGGGGCGCACGAGGACGAGGAGAGTGGGCTCATCGCCACCGACGTGGGCATCGACGGCGCCGCGGCCTCGGCCGAGGAGGCCGCGATGCACATCGTCGACGAGGACACCCTGTCCGGCTGACCGACCCTCCCTCTCCCCCGAGGAGCACCCATGCAGAAGGACAAGCAGCCCGACTACCACCCCGTCGTCTTCCGCGACCGCGCCGCCGGCTACGCCTTCCTCACCCGCTCCACCGCGACGAGCGACCAGACCATCGAATGGGACGACGGCGAGACCTACCCGGTCGTGGACGTAGAGATCTCCTCCGAGAGCCACCCCTTCTACACCGGCAAAGCCCGGACCGTGGACACGGAGGGACGAATCGCCCGGTTCGAGCGACGGTACGGGGGCGCTGGACAGGCATCCGACACGAGCGACACCGCCTGAGCGGACGCCTCGACCGCCCGCGGCCCCCGGCTCAGCAGCAGCGCGCAACCCACCCCCGCCCGGCCCACTCCCACCTGTCCTGGCCCCCGAGTCCGGCCGTCGGGCGGCGCTCGTCAGATGAAGTTGAGCGCCGCCGCGCAGCCCACCCCGCCGAGCAGCATGAACACAGGCATCAGCACCTTGAGCTCGACCCAGCTGCCGGCGCGGAAACGCATCACCTTGGGCGGGCCGATCGGATACCAGCGCCTGCGGCCGACCGGGATGGGCCACAGGATCGGGCAGCCGGAGACCGTCAGGGCGTCCCCGATGTCGTGCACCAGCGCACCGAGCACGATCGGGAGCCCGAGCCACAGGTATCCCTGGCCCGGAGCGGTGAAGAGCCAGTCCGAGCCGTTGCCCGGTTTGTCCAGGATTCCGGCGAGGATCCAGGCGCTCGTGGCGGCGAGGAGCCAGACCAGGATGTCGCTGCTGGAACCGCGGGCGGCCCGCCACAGCAGCCCCTCGATGGCGAGCACCATGTGTACGAAGAGAATGGCCAGGACCGCCCAGCGGCCGCCGGTGATCGCCAGGACCGAAGTGCCGGCGCCGATCAGCACCGCCCACAGCCAGGTGTGCGTCAGCGTGCGGTGGCCACCGGAGCGCCGGGGGTCGCCCTGCTTCTTGGTCCCCTTGTAGACGGCGTACGAAAGCTTGTCGACGATCTCGCACAGGCCCCGTGAGACGGGTCCGAAGGCGCGCGAGATGGTGGCCGCCTTGTGGTCCAGATCGGGGGCGAGCGCGGCGCCGGCGCAGATCAGCGCGCCGACCAGGAGGACCGGCCAGGGCATGGTATGTCCGGCCGCGGCGGCCGCCGCTCCGACGCCGAGCCAGGCCGCGGCTCCCGACAGTGAGTGTGCTGGTCCCATCATGACCGTTCCCCGCCCCATTCGTGTGGTGCCGCTGTCCAGTTGCCCGTGTGCGCTGACGCTTCGTCGGCGCCACAGCGTAGCGTTCGTGATCTTCGGATGAGCATCCGATTCCCCCATCGAGCGGGTTGACAGGCAAGATGGGTGCGTGACCCTTATCGATCAGCTGCCGCAGACCGCAGATCCCGACGCCCTCTACGAAGCCTTCGAGTCGTGGGCCCAGGAACGCGGTCTCACGCTCTACCCCCATCAGGAGGAGGCGCTGATCGAGGTGGTCTCGGGTGCGAACGTGATCGTCTCGACGCCCACCGGGTCGGGCAAGAGCATGATCGCCGCGGGTGCGCACTTCGCGGCGCTCGCCCGCGACGAGGTCACCTTCTACACGGCACCGATCAAGGCGCTCGTCTCGGAGAAGTTCTTCGAGCTGTGCAAGATCTTCGGCACCGAGAACGTCGGCATGCTGACCGGCGACGCCTCCGTGAACTCCGACGCCCCCGTGATCTGCTGCACCGCCGAGGTACTGGCCTCCATCGCACTGCGGGACGGCAAGCACGCCGACGTGGGCCAGGTCGTGATGGACGAGTTCCACTTCTACGCGGAGGGCGACCGCGGCTGGGCCTGGCAGATCCCGATCCTGGAACTGCCCCAGGCGCAGTTCATCCTTATGTCCGCGACGCTCGGCGACGTCGCGATGTTCGAGAAGGACCTCACCCGGCGGACCGGCCGTCCCACGTCCGTGGTCCGTTCGGCCACCCGGCCCGTACCCCTTTCCTACGAGTACGTGCTCACTCCGCTCACGGAGACGCTGACCGAGCTGCTCGCGACCAAGCAGGCTCCGGTCTACATCGTGCACTTCACCCAGGCGCAGGCCGTGGAGCGGGCGCAGGCGCTGATGAGCATCAACATGTGCACCCGCGAGGAGAAGGACCAGATCGCCGAGCTGATCGGCAACTTCCGCTTCACCACCAAGTTCGGCCGCAACCTCTCCCGTTACGTGCGCCACGGGATCGGCGTGCACCACGCGGGCATGCTGCCCAAGTACCGTCGACTGGTGGAGAAGCTCGCCCAGGCGGGTCTCCTGAAGGTCATCTGCGGCACGGACACCCTCGGCGTCGGCGTCAACGTCCCCATTCGCACGGTGCTGTTCACGGCGCTGGCGAAGTACGACGGCAACCGAGTGCGGACCTTGCGGGCCCGCGAGTTCCACCAGATCGCCGGCCGTGCCGGGCGGGCGGGCTTCGACACGGCGGGCTTCGTCGTGGCGCAGGCGCCCGAGCACGTCATCGAGAACGAGAAGGCACTCGCCAAGGCGGGCGACGATCCGAAGAAGCGCCGCAAGGTGGTGCGCAAGAAGGCTCCCGAGGGTTTCGTCGGCTGGACGGACAACACCTTCGAGAAGCTCATCACCTCCGATCCCGAGCCGCTGACCTCGCGCTTCCGCGTGACGCACACCATGCTGCTGTCGGTGATCGCCCGGCCCGGCAACGCCTTCGAGGCGATGCGGCACCTGCTGGAGGACAATCACGAGCCGCGCAAGCAGCAGCTGCGGCACATCCGGCGGGCGATCGCCATCTACCGCTCCCTCCTCGACGGCGGCATCGTCGAGAAGCTCGACGAGCCGGACCCGACCGGCCGCATCGTGCGCCTCACCGTCGATCTTCAGCAGGACTTCGCGCTGAACCAGCCGCTGTCGACCTTCGCGCTCGCCGCGTTCGAGCTCCTGGACCCCGAATCCCCCTCGTACGCGCTGGACATGGTGTCCGTCGTCGAGTCGACGCTGGACGATCCGCGACAGATCCTCGCGGCCCAGCAGAACAAGGCGCGTGGTGAGGCCGTGGCCGCGATGAAGGCGGACGGCATCGAGTACGAGGAGCGCATGGAGCGGCTCCAGGACGTTTCCTACCCCAAGCCGCTGGAGGAGCTCCTCTTCCACGCGTACAACACCTACCGCAAGAGCCATCCGTGGGTCGGCGACCATCCGCTGTCGCCGAAGTCCGTGATCCGCGACATGTACGAACGCGCGATGTCCTTCACCGAGTTCGTCTCCTTCTACGAGCTCGCGCGCACCGAGGGCATTGTCCTGCGCTACCTGGCGAGCGCCTACAAGGCTCTCGAGCACACCGTCCCGGACGACCGAAAGTCCGAGGATCTGGAGGATCTGATCGCCTGGCTGGGCGAGATGGTGCGCCAGGTCGACTCCAGCCTTCTCGACGAGTGGGAACAGCTCGCCAACCCCGAGGAGATGACGGCCGAGGAGGCGCAGGAGAAGGCCGACCAGGTCAGGCCGGTCACCGGCAACGCCCGCGCCTTCCGCGTCCTCGTCCGCAACGCCATGTTCCGCCGGGTCGAGCTCGCCGCTCTCGACAACGTCGACGAGCTGGGCGAGATGGACGCCGAATCCGGCTGGGACACCGATGCCTGGGGCGAGGCGATGGACAAGTACTGGGACGAGTACGAGGACCTCGGCACGGGTCCCGACGCCCGAGGTCCCAAGCTGTTGTCGATCGAGGAGCAGCCGCAGAACGGGCTGTGGCGCGTCCGTCAGACCTTCGCCGACCCGAACGGCGATCATGACTGGGGCATCAGCGCGGAGGTCGATCTCGTGGCCTCCGACGCGGAGGGCCGCGCCGTCGTCAAGGTCACCGACGTCGGACAGCTGTGAACTCAGGAGAATCCCAGACATGACGAACCCAGCCGAGAGGCTCGTCGACCTGCTCGACCTGGAGCAGATCGAGGTCAACATATTCCGTGGCCGCAGCCCGCAGGAGTCGCTGCAGCGGGTCTTCGGCGGCCAGGTGGCGGGACAGGCGCTGGTCGCCGCGGGACGCACCACCGAAGGCGACCGCCCGGTGCACTCGCTGCACGCGTACTTCCTGCGCCCGGGCCGACCGGGCGTACCGATCGTGTACCAGGTCGAACGGGTGCGGGACGGGCGGTCGTTCACCACGCGCCGCGTCACCGCGGTGCAGCAGGGACGCACGATCTTCAATCTGACCGCCTCCTTTCACAAGCCTGAGGAAGGGAGCTTCGAACACCAGCTGCCGCCGGCCCGCGCGGTTCCGGACCCGGAGTCGCTGCCGACGGTGGCGCAGGAGATCAAGGAACATCTGGGGGCGCTCCCCGATGCGTTGGAGCGCATGGCGCGGCGTCAGCCGTTCGACACCCGCTATGTGGGCGGGCTGCGGTGGACCCCCGAGGAGATCAAGGACGCCGAGCCGCGCAGCGCGGTGTGGATGCGTGCCGTCGGCCCCTTGGGCGACGATCCGCTCGTGCACACCTGCGCTCTCACGTACGCGAGCGACATGACCCTCCTGGACGCCGTCCGTATCCCGGTGGAGCCGCTGTGGGGTCCGCGCGGCTTCGACATGGCCTCGCTGGACCACGCCATGTGGTTCCACCGGCCGTTCCGCGCGGACGAGTGGTTCCTGTACGACCAGGAGTCCCCGATCGCGACGGGCGGACGCGGGTTGGCCCGCGGGCGCATCTACGACGTGGAGGGACGCCTGCTCGTCTCGGTCGTGCAGGAGGGGCTCTTCCGGGCTCTGTAGGACTGCGTCGGACGGTGTCACGGGTTTCTGCGGCGCAGCCAACCGAGCAGCCTCCGTGGCCGCTCGCACTCCTCCGTCGCGGGCCGATCTTCCCGATCGGCAGGACCCGGCCGCGAGAGCGGGGGTGGTACGTGCGGCGCGTCCGGTCCCGGCCGTGAAGCCTCCGGTGGTGCGGCCACGGATGGTGTGACGACGACCGACGAAGAGGCCTTCGGTGTCGGGCGGGGCGCGGAACGCAGCTCTCGTGCTTCGGCGAGCGCATGCCCCAAGTCGGCCCGGAGCCAGCTGATCTCGTCGGGATCCTCGGCCGTCATGATCCGCGCGACGAGGTGCGCGGCGGGCGAGTCCGGCATCCCGTGCGAGGGCCGCTCGGGCCGGAAACGGTTCAGATAGGCGCGCTCGTACGGATCCTTGACGATCTCCGCCACCTGAACGGGGTCCAGCAGGGATGCCACAACCGCGGCACGCGCCCAGGGGTCCGCGGTCTGCCGCAGCAGGAATCCCATGTGCCGACCCCGCCAGTTTCGGGGGCGAAGGTCCAGGCCGGCCTCCAACTGATCGCGAAGTCCCTCGGGGGTACGACCGCTCAGCAGCGGCACGTTCTGCTCGTCGGCGGCGAACTGCCGCAGTTCCTCGGCGAGATAGAGCCAGACCACAGCCCTGTAGCGGTTGAGATAAAATTTCACCGGCACCACCAGCCCCAGTCGCGCGAAGCGCGTGAACCTGGCGGTCGTCACCCCCATGAGGGCTGCGGCTTCCGTAGTACCGACGGACTTGACGCGCTCGCGCAGGGCCTCAGGAAAGCCGTCCTCGGAGCGCACCCGATCGATCTCCGTGCGCGCGACGCGGCGTCCGCCGCCGCCTTCGTCGGGAAGCGTACGGACGCACCCGAGGTGCAGGGCGAGGTCGAACTCGCCGCGCCTGAGCTCCAGTTCTCGCGCGGCGCGGCTGAGTGAGGACGTGGCGGACTGCGTGATCGTGTGGCCGGACATGGCGGTTCTCCCCCGTGGAGTCGTTGCTCGCGCTGGCGTGCGCTCGCTTCGAGAAAAACCGTATCCGGCCCGGCGGACATCGTGGCGAGGCTGTGGATAACTTTGACCGCATGGACGTCTGTGCAGGTCAGAGGTCTACGGTGGGGGTGCCTTCCGGCTGCCTCGCGTCCACGCGGAGGTGTTCGCCGACGCGGTTCACGAGCAGAGTCATCTCATAGGCGACCTGGCCGATGTCGGCCTCCGCGGCGCTGAGGACACACAGACAGCTGCCCGTGCCGGCCGCGGTGACGAAGAGCACCGCGTCGTCGAACTCCACCATGGTCTGGCGCACTTGACCCGCACCGAAATGACGACCGGAACCCTTGGCCAGGCTGTGCAGACCGGACGAGACCGCGGCGAGATGTTCGGCGTCCTCGCGCCGAAGTCCCGTACTCGCGCCCGTCACCAGGCCGTCGTTGGACAGCACCAACGCGTGCCGTATGTGTTCGACGCGCTCGGTGAGGTCGTCCAGCAGCCAGCCGAGTCCCGTGTTCTGCGGCATGATCCGGTCTCCCCGTGATGTCTCTTCCCCCTGGTCGGAGGTCTGACCAGCCAGCCTTCCCCACAGCCGTCGTCCGGGCAAGGAGGATGGACGGCATGGCACAGAAGATGACCGACGAGCAATGGCGGACGTTCGTCTCGCAGGGAACCCGCACGGGGAAGCTGGCCACCGTCCGGGCCGACGGAAGTCCGCATGTGACCCCGATCTGGTTTCTGCTGGACGGCGAGGACGTGGTCTTCAACACCGGAAAGGAGAGTGTCAAGGGAAAGAACCTGGCCCGGGACGGCCGGGTGGCACTGTGCGTGGACGAAGACAGGCCGCCCTTCGACTTCGTCGTGCTGGAGGGGCGGGCCGTCCTTTCGGAGGATCTCGACGAATTGCGGCACTGGGCCGCGCGGATCGGCGCCCGCTACATGGGCGAGGAACGCGCGGAGGAGTTCGGCAAACGCAACGGCGTGCCCGGTGAACTCCTGGTACGCGTAAGGATCGAGAAAGTTCTGGCCTACTCCGCTGTGGCCGACTGAGGGCATCGGTCCGCGCCCGATCGCCCCGGGAGCGTGCGCTCCCGACATCAGCCGACGGAGTCGAGCAGCCGGGCGGTGTGCACCCGCCCGGCGTACTCGACGAGTCGGATCAGCACCTCCTTCCCCGAGTCACGGTCACGGGCGTCGCAGAGCACCACCGGTGTACCCCGGTCGAGGTCGAGGGCGCGGGACACGTCCTGAGCGCCGTAGGTACGGGCGCCCACGAAGCAGTTGACGGCCACCACGAACGGGATGTGCCGGTGCTCGAAGTAGTCGACCGCCGGGAAGCAGTCCTCGAGTCGGCGGGTGTCCGCGAGGACGACGGCGCCGAGGGCGCCCTGCGAGAGCTCGTCCCACAGGAACCAGAAGCGGTCCTGGCCGGGTGTGCCGAACAGGTAGAGCGAGAGGCCGGACCTGATGGTGATGCGTCCGAAGTCCATGGCGACGGTGGTCGTGACCTTTTGGTCCACGCCGTCGGTGTCGTCCACCGACTGTCCCATCTCGCTCAGCAGTTCCTCGGTGCGCAGCGGCCTGATCTCACTGACCGCGCCCACCAAAGTGGTCTTGCCCACGCCGAATCCGCCGGCGACCAGTATCTTCAATGCCAGGGCGGTCATCTCGCCCTCCGAGGCATCGGAGTTCTCGGAGACCATCGATCACTTCTCTCGGGAGTGTCGACAACGGTCGACGTCGGTAGTACATCTGTGCGGAATGCGGTTCGGTATCTCTACAGAAGAGCCCGGGGTGGTTCATCTAGAGCGCCCTCAGTCCTTCGATCACCTCGCGGAGGATCCGCTCGTCGGGCAGTTGCGCGGGCGGCACCGGACGGCTGACCGTGACGCAGCCCAGCTCCAGGAGGTCGCCGAGGAGCACCCTGACCACGCCCACCGGTAGGTCGGCGCCCGCGGCCAGTTCCGCCACCGACTGGGTCTCGCTACGGCACAGTTCGATCAGCGCCCGGTGCTCCGGACCGAGCGAGGTGTCGCCGTCGACACCGGGCGCGGCCGTGTCGAGCGTGACCAGGGCGATCAGGTCGAAGCGCACCCCGGTGGGGCCGGGTTTGGTGCGCCCGCCCGTCATCGCGTAGGGGCGGACGAGGGGTCCGGCCTCGTTGTCGTACCACTGGCTGCCCGGCTGCGGCGGGGCGCCCGGCGTGTCCTCGGTCATCTGTACCGACCGTCCTCGGTCATCCGGCGGCGGGCGGCTGCGCGGCGACGCGCGGTGGCGTGTAGAGGTGCTCGCCGACGCGCTTGACCAGCAGCGCCATCTCGTACGCCACCAGGCCGATGTCGGCCGTGACGGCGGTGAGGACGGCCAGGCACGAACCGTCCCCCGCCGCGGCGACGAACAGGAACCCGTCGTCCATCTCCACCATCGTCTGACGTACCCCGCCGGCGCCGAAGTGGCGGCCCGCGCCCTTGGCCAGGCTGTGGAATCCGGAGGCGACGGCGGCAAGGTGTTCGGCGTCCTCGCGCCGCAGACCGGTGGAGGCGCCCACCGCGAGTCCGTCGTTCGACAGGACCACGGCGTGTCGCACCTCGGCCACGCGCAGCACCAAGTCGTCCAGCAACCAGTCGAGTTCGCCGGACCGCTGGGCGGCCCTCATGCTCGGGTCCTGGATCATGCAGGGTCTCCTTCACTGCTGTCGCTGCCCGCTTCGGGGCCGGGGATGGCACCGCGGCCGGGTGACCTGCCGCCGCCGCGGGCCCAGCCGTCGCGGTAGGCCGCCATGCGGTCCCGTACGAGTTCGGGAGTGCGCTCGTCGTCGCCATGGGGGCCCGGCGTTTCCACCGGCTCCTCGGGGCGTTGTTCGCGCAGTTGGGGGGCGAGGCTCGCTTGACGTACGCGCCGCGGTAGGCCGTCGGATTCTTCGGAGTCGCTCGGAGGATGGTGCAGCCGCAGCGTGGTCACTCCAGGGGGCGGGTCTTCCGGCGAGCCGTTCACGGGGGCTTCGGGGACGCTCCGGACCGGTGGCACCAGGGCGGGCCGCTCGGTGACGGCGTGGACGGAGTCGTGTTCCGGGGCCGCCGACACGCGCGCGTACTCGCGCTCCCCGGGCCTTTCGGTGTCGCTCCTGCGGGGGGAACGTTCCGCCCCGCCGCCATGGAGCAGCGCCGTGGGCAGCAACACGACCGCGGTGGTGCCGCCGTACGGCGAGGTCCGCAGGTGCACCTTGATGCCGTGCCGGGCCGCGAGTCTGCTGACCACGAAGAGGCCGAGCCGGTCACTGTCGAACAGATCGAGCGCCTCCGACTGCTCGATGCGCCGGTTGGCCTCGGCGAGCGTCTCCTTGCCCATGCCGAGCCCTCGGTCCTCGACCTCGATCGCGTAGCCGTTGCCGACAGGCTCACCGGTGATCCGCACCCGGGTGTGCGGCGGCGAGAACTGAGCGGCGTTCTCGACGATTTCCGCCAGCAAGTGCGTGAGGTCGGCCACCGCGGCCCCGACCACGGATGCCTCGGGGAGTTGTCGTACCTCCACGCGCGCGTAGTCCTCGACTTCGGAGACGGCCGCGCGGACGACGCTCGTCAGTGAGACCGGTATGCGCCAGGCACGGCCCGGCGCGGCTCCGGAGAGGATGATCAGGCTCTCCGCGTGACGCCGCATCCGTGTGGTGAGGTGGTCGAGGCGGAACAGGTCGCTCAGCTCGTTGGGATCCTCGGACCTGCGTTCCATGCTGTCCAGCAGGCTCAGTTGACGGTGCACGAGGACCTGGCTGCGACGGGCGAGATTGACGAAGACTCCGGAGATTCCGCTGGCGAGCTCCGCGCGTTCGACGGCGGCGCTCAGGGCGGCTCGGTGCACGGTGCCCAGGGCTTCCGCGACCTGTCCGGTCTCGTCCTCCGAGGGCGGCCCGGGCGGGGCCTCGGCGCGGACGTCGATCTCCTCTCCCGCCCGCAGTCTGCGCATCGCCTGCGGAAGCTTGCGGCGCGCGATCTCCAGGGCGCTGTTGCGCAGACTCACCAGTTCGACGACGAGGCCCCGTCCGATGCGTACGGAGATGACGAGCGACGCGAGGACGGCGACGAGTCCGAAGAGCACGGCGGCACCTGCTGGGGTGAGCAGACCGCGCTTGAACGGGTCGGCCCGGTCGGCGACCCCGCGTCCCGCGTCCGCCTCGATCGTGCGCATTCCGTTCTGCACGCGCGCGTGGGCCGAGTTCCAGTCGGCTTCCGGCGCGGCGTCGATCGCCTTGCCACCGGGTCGGGAGACGAGCACCTTGTCCTCGACGGCGCGTACATCGGCGTATGCGCTGCCCTCCACGAGGCCGTGCCAGGCGGCTCGTTCAGGCCCGCGAAGATCCGCTACGGCGGAGTCCGTCAGCGTACGGCGGGTCTCGACGGCACCCGTGAACAGCCGCAGCCGCTCGCCGTCGAGGCTCCCGGCGAGCCGGGCTCCGGACAGCACCGTGTCCTCCTGGGCGAGCGCTTCGCCGGCCCGGGAGAATTCGAGCAGCACGCGCGCGTCGGAACCGAGGTCCGCGTCCTGGATGCCGGTGAGCGCGCCGCCCACGCCGAAGGCTGACGAGATGGCCTTGGTGTACTGCCCGTAGGCCTCGTCCCATCCGGTGCGGCGGTCCAGCACAGCGGTGCGCAGGGACCGCAGTCCCTCGGCTCCGCTGACGAAGGCGTCGAGGCGCCCGGCCACTCCTTCGGGCAGCTCGGCACCCTCGGCCACGGTGTCGTGGTCGCCCAGGCGCAGCTTCGCCACGGCGCGGTCGGTGTGCCGTGCCAGCTCCTTGAGGTCGCTGGGCTGCTCGGCGGCGGGGTCGGTGGCGTAGCGGACGGCGGCAGCGCGTTCGGCCTGCAGCGCGGCGACGGCATCGTCGACCGGGGCTCGGACCGTGGAGTCCACGCGTTGCAGCTGCCGTAGCCGCGCGACGTCCTGGGCAGTGCTCACCGTGGCGTACGCCCACAGGGCGAGCAGCGAGATGACCGGCACCATCAACAGGCAGACGATCTTGGCGCGTACGGTGCGCGGCCGGATGCGCCACCCTCCCGCGCGCGGGGCCCGCTCCGGCGGCGTCCACGTGACGGTCTCGTCGGGGTCCGCGTCCTCGTCGGCCGGCGGACCGGCGTGCGCGCGGCGACCGCGTGCCAGGGGCTGGGGCGGCGGCTCGGCGCCCGCTGTGGGGGTCCTACGGGGTGTACGCATGGCCTCCTCGCTCGGAAAGGTTCGGGGCGTGCCTTCCGGACCGTCGTGGCTCCGGGGCCGCCGTCAGCGGGCGACGCTCTCGACCGGCCGCTGGGCCGATGCGGATGCTTCCCGTTCATCGGAGGTCGGGGACAGCGCGACGAACGCCGATGTCAGGAAGAGGTAGGACCCGAGGCCGACGGCGAGGGGGAAGATGAACTGCATCGCCGTGGCCCCGGGGAGGGCCTCGCCGGAGGGGCTGACGCGCACGCTCACCGCCATCATTCCGGTGTAGTGCATGCTGCTCACCGCACCTCCCATGACGAGAGAGGCCACGGCGACCGCCACCGGCGACTTGATGTTGAGCGCCGCCCACAGGGCCGCGGTCGCCGCGACCACGGCGATCACGACGGAGAGCCCGACCAGCGCGGGGTCGTAGTGCACCTGGCCGTGCAGCCGCAGCGCGGCCATGCCCAGGTAGTGCATGCTCGCGACGCCGAGCCCGGTGGTCAGTCCGCCGAGGACGAGGGCGCGACCCCGGTCGCGGCCGTAGCCGACGGCGAAGACGCCCGCGCCGACGACGGCCATGGCGACGAGCAGGCTGAGGATGGTCAGCGGCACGTTGTAGCGCATCTCCGTGCCGCTGACGCTGAAGCCCAGCATCGCCACGAAGTGCATCGTCCAGATGCCGGTACCGATCGCGGAGGCGGCGGTGAGCAGCCAGTTGCGGCGCGACCGCCCGGTGGCGCCGAGCGCACGGACCGTGCAGCGCAGCCCCAGGGCGGCGCCGATACAGGCCATCACATACGACAGCGCGGGGGTCAGCCAGCCGAAGGCGGCGTGGTCCAGGTGTCCCATGGCTCAGGCACGCTAGTCCGCACAGGGGCGCACATCGGGGGCGCATTTCGAAAGCTGTTGGAATATGACGAAGAGATGTACCTGAACGATCGCGTCACGCTCGAACGTGTGCGCCGATTCGTCCTTCCTGTCGGTGAGGGATCATGCGCAGCATGAGCGACAACCACACACACGTCCAGGAGTTCTTCACGGCACGCGCGGCCGACTGGGACACCCGGTTCCCCGACGACGGACCGGCGTACGCGGCCGCCGTCGCCGCCATGGGGCTGAGCGAGGGCGACCGCGTCCTCGACGCGGGCTGCGGCACCGGACGCGCCCTGCCGCCGCTGCGAGCGGCCGTCGGCGCCTGCGGAGTAGTCATCGGGGCGGATCTCACCCCGGCCATGCTGGAGGCCGCCGTACGAGCAGGACGGGATCGCGACGGGCAGCTGCTGCTCGCCGACGTCGCCGGGCTGCCTTTGCGCACGACATCACTTGACGCGGTCTTCGGGGCGGGACTCATCGCCCACCTGCCGAACCCCGCTGAAAACCTCCGCGAGTTGGCCCGGGTGGTGCGTCCCGGCGGCATCCTGGCGCTCTTCCACCCGATCGGCCGGGCGGCGCTCGCGGCCCGCCAGGGCAGGCGGATCACCCCGGAGGACCTGCGCGCGGAGGCCAATCTGCGTCCGCTGCTGGCGGGCTCCGGCTGGGACATGACGTCGTACGTCGATGAGGACGCCCGTTTCCTCGCGCTGGCGGTACGCCGCGGCTGAGGCGTCAGACCCCACCGGCGATCTCCGCCGCGAAGACGTCGGGGTTGTCGAACATGACGTTGTGCCCGGCGCCGGGCACGGTCATGACCTGTACTCCGGCGGCCTCCAGGCCATGCCGGCCCGGGAGTTCACCGCTGAGCTCACCCTGGAGGTAGACGCGGTCCGCGGTCAGCTCTTCGAGCATCTGACGCATCGTGGGGTTCGTGCCGCGCCGAAGCGCCGTCGCCGTGCGGTGCAGGGCGCGCGGATCGGCAAGTCGCATGGTGGCCGCCCAGAAGGGGCCGATCTTGTCCAGCACGCGCGCGTGGCCGCCGTTCTCGACGTAGTCGTCCTCCTCGTAGGAGGCGATGCCGCTGCTGCCCGCGGTGACCGGGGGGCACGGGTCGAGGTTGGCCTCCGTCAGGACCAGTCGCGAGGCGAGGTCGGGCCGCCGGTGGGCGAGCACGATGGCGACGGCACCGCCCAAGCTGTGCGCGACGAGTTCCGCCCCGGTGACATGGGCCGCGTCCAGGGCCGCCGCCAAGGCCTCCGCGTGATTCTCCAGGGTGTATCCGAAGTCCGCGGGTCGGTCGCTGATGCCGTGACCGGGCAGGTCGACGAACAGGGTGCGGCGGCCGGCCAGTTCGGGGCGGGCCGCGATGTGGGCGTGGTAGACCGTGGATGACGAGCCCAGGCCGTGCACGTACACGCGCGCCGGTTCGGTGCCCGCCGCCTCCGTCCAGCGGATCTGGCTTCCCTTGCCGTCGAACTCGGCCTGTTTCATGCCGCTCTCCCCTGCGCCGATTCAGCGTTTCCCATGCCTCCAGGAGGATACATCGCTTCCGATGTATAGATGAAACGATGTACAACGAGGATGCGGCAGAATATGGGCATGCTGGAGCTGGCCATCCTCGGTTTTCTGTACGACGCACCGCTGCACGGCTATGAGCTGCGCAAGCGCATCACCGCGCTGACCGGACATGTGAAACCCGTGGCCGAGAGCACGCTGTATCCCGCTATCAAGCGGCTGGAGAAGGCGAGCCTGCTCGAGCGGGCCACCCAGCCCGGCTCGGTGGCCGCCCCACGGCACGTCCTGACACTCACCGAGGAGGGCCGACGCGAACTGCGCCGCCGGCTCGCGGAGCCGGCGCGGCGCGACATCACCGACGAGAACCGCTGGTTCACGGTGCTCGCCTTCCTCAGGCACCTGGACGACCCGATCGCGCAGGCAGCCGTGCTGCGGCGCAGACTCGCCTTCCTGGAGGAGCCCGCGAGCTTCTTCTACGACGGCGACCGGCCGCTGTGCGCCGAGGAGTTGGAGGACCCCTTCCGACGCGGCATCCTCACCATCGCGCGGGCCACGAGCGAGGCCGAACTGGCCTGGCTGCGGGCCACGATCGACTCACTCGACGAAGGCGGCCGGTGAGACGGGGCAACCCCGCACGCCCGGCACCGGGCATGTGCCCAGCTCGGCGACACGGTAGCCGTCCGGGTAACCCTTGATCTCCCAGTTCTGCCTGGCGAAGTGCGGGGAACGGCGCGGGGGCATCAGCCGGACCAGTCGGCCACGCGCGCGTACCGCACCGCGGACCAGCGCACGCGTGACGGCGCCCGGGGGCTCGTATCGGAAGGCGCGCAGCAGCGGTTCGTCGAGCAACGCGAGGGTGGCGGTGCGCAACAGCGGGGCGAGCGGACGCGGATACCAGGACGCCATCAGGTCCAAGGTCGCGTCGGAGACGCGTCGCGCACCCTCGTCCCATCCGAAGTTGGCCTCTTCGTAGGCATCGAGACAGGCCTCGAAATCCTCGTAGGTCTCGGGGATGCCCTTGATGCCCATGTGTCGTCCGAGAGTGCGGTAGTGAACGGTGGACGCGACGATCTCGTGGCGTGACAATCTGCGCCACCCGTAGGTCTCGATCCACCGTTTGGGCATCACCACGAAGGTGCAGAGCACGTACCGCATGTCTTCATTGCTGATGTCGTAACTGCGGTGCATCTGGTTGACGCGGCGGATCGCGGTCCGGCCCTCTTCGCCGTCGAAGCCGTGCTCGACGATGGCGTCGAGCAGCAGCGCGGTGTCGTCGTACCGCTTCTGGGGGCGGTCGGTGAGCTCCGCCGTCTCGGCGAGCAGCCGGCCGATGCTGGGGACGGCGTAGGTGCGGTAGAGCGCCAGTTCCAGGGCGCGGGTGACGTCCCAGGGGAATTCGTACGCGGAGGTGAGCCGGTAGATCTCGGACGCCTCCTTCTCCGGGTCCATCCGCCGGATCCGTTCGAGCCGCTCGAAACGCATCACCTGGCCGTCCCCCTTCTGCCACCGAAGCTCCAACTCTACGTTGAGTAGCAGCAGATGAACGTTCAGCGATGGCACTCGCACAGGGGGAAGGTGGCCCGATGTCACGCATGTTCGGCAGACTCCGCAAGATGTGGCGCAAGAAGACGGCCGAGCGGCCCGAGGAGCGGCGGCCCGTGGCGCCGGAGCCGCAGAAGCGTACGCACAACCTGTTCGAAGCGGCCGCGGAGTATGTGTCGGCCTGCGCGGAGGACGACCAGGACCGGATCGACGAGGCTGCCGGCTGGGTGTCGCCGGAGGCCTTGTCATTCGGGGTGAACGAGCTGGCCTGCCGGGCCGTCATCGCCCTGGCGCGGGAGCGCGACGAGTCGCCGGGGACGGTGGCCCGCACGCTGCTCGGACTGCCCGGGGCCTGACCGGGGAGTCCGAAGGGTCGTTTCGCCCCTGTCCAGTCGGATAACTGCAGCTCCGCGTGTGTTTCGGGATCGTGACAAGCACCTCCCGGTCGCATTAGGGTGCGCCGACGGACGTAGCGATGGGGAGGCTGGGATGGCCGGGACGGACGACGACGCCGTCGCCAGCGGGGACGACGACGCGCTGTATGTGCTGACGGCGGTGTTGCTGACACCCGCGAAGTTCCCCAGCGTGCTGGGGGACGACTACCCGGAGGCCTGTGCGGCGCTCGGCCTCGCGCCACTCGCCGACGGGTACGGCCTCGTGCTCGGCCAGGACGAGGAGGGCGCGCGGTGGACCGTCGTCGTCGACGATGTCTCGCTGGTCGCCGTCGCCATCGCGTCGTGGGACTGCGGGATGGAACACGACCTGTCGCCGGACGAGCGGACGGTCGTCGCCGCCCTGCCCGGCTGGCCCCTTGAAGTGGCCGTCTCCGCCCCCGGGGTGCCGGCCCCGCACGACCCCGCGCCCGAGCTCACGGAGCGGCCCCCGCTCAGCCCACCGGACACCTCTGCCTGGGGGCCGGCTCAGCGGCGTCTCGGCGCCGACGAGATCGCCCTGCAGTGGGCGACCTGGCGGGAGCAGATCGACGACAGCGATTTCGTGACCTCGGACGGTTCGGCGCATGCCGCGGACGTCGCTCAGGAGGAGGGCGACGCCAACGAGCCGCGCAGCGGCGTCCGCCGGGTCCTCGCGGAGGCGCGCTCCTACGTGGACACGCCGCCTCCGCTCGGCCGTGTCCGCTCGTCCTTCGCCACGGGCGATGCCCGGACCCTGCGCGCCGACGGCCCCGGCTGGTCCTTGGTCGCCAGGACCGACGACATCGCGTTCGTTCTCCTCGACGAAGAGCCTGGAGAGGTCCTGCCCGTTGGTCGCGGACCGGAACTGCCCGGCCTCCTTGAGTCCCTCGACAAGATGGCGGTACGCCCCAGCTGAGCGGCCGTGCCACGCGGAACCCGGTGGCGCGGCCCCTCTCGATGGCTCTTGTCAGCTGCTCCCGCCCGGGCCGACGACAAGGGCGCCCATCGCGGTGCCGTGATCGCCGTACGCGCGTAGGGCGTCGAGTTCGGCGCACCATGCGCACCAGGGGGCGGCCCGGCGCGGCCCGGCCTGGTTCAGGGCGCCGGCTCCAGGAGTGGGTTCGGCCGCGCGTCCCCGCTCGCGGGCCGATGGCATGCCCGCGAGCGAGGACGCGTGTGCATCCCGCGCGCCGGCGGGAGCAGCCGCTCGTCGCCGGCTCCTCAGCGGCCGAGCTCCTTGCGCGTGACGCGGCGCAGCCTGCGCCGCTGCGAGGGGTCCAGCGTGAGGTATGCGGCCGCCGGGACTCCCAGCACGATCAGGAAGGCGGCCCACCAGGGCAGCCAGATCAGCAGGATCAGGCCGACCGCCACACCTCCTGCGGCGATCTTCGCGTTCTTCGACATGTGTCGCCTCCTTCGCGGCTGCTGCCGCTCTCTGTCCTGAGAACGGGTCCCTGCGTCCCACGGTTCCGGACGGCGACCCTGATACGTCCCTGAGGCGCGTCCCCTACTCAACCCTGAGGGGCTCCCCGACATCGTGCATGTGGCTCAGGGCCTGCCGGTAGGAGTCGACAAGCCCGGTCTCCGCATAGGGGATACCCAACTCTTGACAGTGTGCGCGCACCAGGGGCTGAGCGAGCCGCAAGTGGGGGCGGGGCATGCTCGGAAACAAATGGTGTTCGATCTGGTAGTTCAGGCCGCCGAGGAACCAGTCCGTCACGGCGGCGCCGCGGACGTTGCGCGAGGTGAGCACCTGACGGCGCAGATGTCCCCAGCGCTCGCCGCCCGGCTCGGGCATCTCCATGCCCTTGTGGTTGGGCGCGAAGGCCATGCCCAGGTGCAGGCCGAACAGAGCCTGGTGGAGGGCGGCGAAGGCCAGGGCCTTGCCGAGGGACATGGAGGTGAGCAGAAGGGTCGCGTACCCGACGACATGGGCCACCAGCAACAGTGCCTCCGCGGCCCGCTCACGCGGCGGCTGCCGACGAAGATCCTGGAAGCCGTGCACCTTCAGGGCGACGCCTTCGAGGAGGGTGAGCGGGAAGAAGAGCCAGGCCTGGTTACGGGTGAGCCACCGTCGAAAGCCGGCTCGGCCCTTGGCCTGCTCACTGGTGAAGACCAGGACGTCGGCGACGACGTCGAGATCCTTGTCGATGTGATTGGGGTGTGCGTGGTGGCGATTGTGCTTGTCGCAACACCTCAATGAAAGTAGCCTCTTGCGTCGCGCCCGAAGCCTTCGCCTTCCCCCCTTGGACTGGCCACGGTTTGCTCACGAAGCACTGACCTGCAGGTGCATCCGTCAACGTCCGCAAGCACCCGACCTCACTGACTACGGTTGCCACAGACTGGAACCGATTCCCTCAATGGTCGATAATGATCGGTCAGCACACTGGCCCATGAGCGAAGCTAGGGTGCATTCCAGGGGTGGGGGGCTTTTATGGTGGCAAACACGTCACACAGCGCTGCCCCAAGCGCGATGGGGTACCAGCATCAGACCTGGTGGGCGTTGCTTGAACTGCTGCGGTCGGGGGCCCAACGACCGGACGCAACGATCAGTCTGGAGCTGTTTGACGATGTCGCATGGGATCAGCATGGTGCGCCGACGGAACTGCTGCAGCTGAAACACCACCGCATAGGCCAGCGAGCCCTGACAGATGCTTCGGCCGATGTATGGGCGACCTTGAAGGTGTGGATGGACACCGCGGTACCAGCCGACCCAGCCGGACCAACTCTTGCCTTGGTCTCAACGCAGATCTCACGCGAGGGGTCAGCAGTCGCTGCACTGCGCGACGAATCACGCGACGACGATTACGCAATCGAAGGCCTTGAGCGGGTGGCATTGGAGGCGGCATCGGGACGGACAGGACAATCCCGCAATCAATTCCTCGCGCTCGGCACGATTGACCGACGTACATTCATCTCACGCATCCGTGTTGTGGATGGCGCTGAGCGCATCGAGGATGTTGCTGGGCTGGTACGCCAACACCTCACATGGGCATTGCCAACGGGTCATGAAGACCAGTTCCTGGCGCTTGTGTGGCACTGGTGGGACGAACAGGCTCTCGCCATGCTGCGGGGGCATCAAAGAGGTGTGGATGTGGGAGCTGCCAAGGCAGCCCTCGCCAGCATTCGCGACCGATTTACGCAAGTTGATTTGCCCACGTACGTTGAGCTAGCGGACGTGGATACCGATGCGGTCTCCGCAGCGCATGCTGATTTCCTGTTCGTGCAGCAGATGCAGTGGGTGGCGTATCCGCCGCGAAATCTCCAGCGAGCAGTAATCGATTTCTACCGTGCATCTACGCAGACTGTCCGCTGGCTCGACGAGGACCTGATCGGTGCTGGGGAACTCCGCCGACTTCAGGCAGAACTTCTCGATGAGTGGGATGGCGCATTCGAGTGGATTTCCGCAGAGATCAGCCCAGATGCGGATGAGGCCATAAAACAAGAGGCAGGCAGGTCTCTGCTGCGCCAACTGACCCAGCAGACAGCTCTCTCGGTGCGCTCCCGATACAACGATGCCTTCTTCACTCGTGGACAGCGCCACGTCCTCGCGGACAGTGGCCATATCGGATGGCATCCAGACTTTGTCAAGCGAATCGACGGTTCAACAGCGGTGCAGTCATGACCACTCCGCCGACCGGTCAGGACCACGCACCCCTCCTCAGCACCGCATGGGGTGAACGCCCGCCCATCGTGAACGGGATGCTCAACCCGGCATTGATCTCGACGCTGTTGGTCAGTGCGGCCGACAGCTACACCCGTCAAACCCAGGAAGGCATGCCCTGGGCACTGTCCTTCATCGCGGCCCCCTTGGCCTTGCATCGTGGGACGAGACAGGCGCTCCCGGCTACCAGCCGAACTCACCTCAGCAATTGGGTCTCCATGCACCCCATTTTGCGCGCTGGGTTCCCCGGTCGAGCGCAGGCTCTAGTCGCCCCTGTGCGCGCCGGCCTTCGGTTCTCGCTCAGGCACCACATTCTGCGCTTGGATGGAGACCGTCTCCGTGTCCAACTGCAACTACGTAAGGTCGAGCCGCAGTACGCAGAGCTGGATGACATCCTCAGCCACGCCCGTCTCCTCGGTCGATGGCTGTCTACCGTCGACACGGCCACTACCTTCGCGCTACTCGGCGTGGGACCCTGATCACGTGCAGCTGCTCGCTATCGTTTTGTACAGCGTCCGTGGGGATCGTCGGGTCCTCTCCTTCAGGCCTGGGACCCTAAACGTGGTCACTGGCGAGTCCGCAACAGGCAAGAGCACCTTGCTCGGGATCTTCGAGTACTGCCTCGGGCGCGACCGCGTGGACCTCCCCGTTGGGCCGGTCACCGAAACAGTCGCCTGGTATGCCGCCCTTTTTCAACTGGACGGTGGTCGCGCCTTCGTCGCCAGACCCGCACCGCGTCCAGGCAAGAAGACCCGCGACCAGGCCATGATGAGGTTGGGACCTGACCAAGAGATTCTGGAAGCAGATGAGCTAAGACCTGAGATCGACGTCCGAACATTGCGCAAGCAGCTGGGATGGCGCATCGGCATCCGAGAGAACGTCTATCAGTACGGGCGCCATACTGAACTGGAAGCTCATCTCGGCCACGCAGTCTTGTTCTGTATCCAAAGCCAGGAGGAAATTGCCTCACGACGCTTGCTGTTTCATCGGCAAGGTGCGCCAGGCATGTCGAACACACTTAAGGCGGTCCTGCCGTACTTCCTCGGTGCCGTACCACCTGATCAGGCGCGTAAATATGCACAACTGGCCGCCGCTCGGCGTGAAAAACTTGAGGCTCAAGCTAGCTACGATAACGCGCAGCGGACCAGCAAAGTTGCCACACCGATTCTGGAAGCTCTGTGGCGCGAGGCGCGTGCTCTCGGCATGGTCGCAGATGGGCAGCCATCAAGCCCCTCGGAAATGCTTGCAGCACTGCACCAGATAGCCGCCGCAGAGTTCGAACCGCTCCTCGAAGATGCGCGATCTCAGCCCAATACTGCAGCCTTGCATCGCGAATGTGAAGAACTGCGTGATCGCCTGCGTGCAGTGTCCGTCGAGAGGCAGATGATCTTCGAGCAGAACAGCGCGGCAATCGACTATGCCACTTCCATGCGTATTCCCCGAGACCGTCTTACCAGCTTGAACCTATTGGGACTGACGGCCGACCACCAAGCCACGTTCACAGCAGACAGCGAATCGATCTGTGTCCTGTGCGGCTCGGCACTGCCGGAAGCCGATCCCAGTGTCATGGCTCTGAGCCACAGCCTGGACCACCTCAACCAGCAACTGGCCAGCGTCGAATCTGTGCCTCCGGCCAGTCGGTCGGCACTCCAGACCCTCGATACTCAGGCCGTCCAGCTTCGTAGCCAACTACTCGCAGCAGAACGGGCGCTGCAGGCAGTGGTTGCCAGTACCACCGCGACGGAATCCCTCACTCAGCAAGGGCGTGCGGCTTTCCTCCGCGGCCGCATCCACGGTGTCCTGAGTACGCTTCCTCCCGATGCGGACGATGAGACAACAAGATTGCGTGACCTTTATGAGTCCGCCGAGGCCTCGGCCAGGGCACGGGCCGCAGAGTTGGACCCCGAGGCATCGCGAGCTGAGCTTTCGGACCGCCTCGTACCCATCGGACAGGACATCAGCGCCTGGGCACGACAACTGCGTTTGGAGCCATACGGAAGCCCTGCGCGCCTTGATCTCGGCCGGTTGGATATCGCGTTTGACACGAAGCCGCCCCTTCGCATGGGTCAGCTCGGCAGCGCCCAGAACTCGATCGGTTACCACGTCATCGCACATCTGGCGCTGCATCGCTACTTTGTGCAACAAGGCCGGCCGGTACCTCGAATACTTATCCTTGATCAACCAACGCAGGCATGGAGCGGCTTTGCCGGCAACGAAGATCAAACAGCGCGAGACCGAGAAGCCATAGCGCGTCTCTTCCAACTGATCTATTCGGTTGTACGTGAGCTAGCCCCTGAGTTTCAGGTTATTGTCTGCGACCACGTGAACCTGCCGGACCCGTGGTTCCAGGATTCCGTCATCTACGACTGGCGTGGAGGAGAAGCGCTGGTACCTCGCGAGTGGATTGACAGCAAAGCGTGAGGAATCGACACGTTTCTGGCAGGCCCACGTGAGTTGAAGACTATGCCGGCTCGTATCCCAAGGAGGCCTCGTTGACTGCTAAGCGGCCTGAATGGCAACAGTATCAGCATGACGTCGCGGAAATGCTATCCGAACTCGGTTTCGTCACCAAGGTCGAGGAAACAATCACTGGAGTTAGAGCCGCGCATGATATTGACGTGACGGCGAGAATTACATCAGCAGGCGTCGCGCAGTTGTGGGTCGTTGAATGCAAGAAATGGAAGCGAGCAGTACCGAAGGAGCGCATCCTTGCATTCTCAGCAATTATCGCCGATGTAGGTGCAGATCGCGGCTTAATGTTTGCCGATAACGGTTTTCAGGCCGGGGCAATCCGCGCGGCGAGGAATACAAATCTCACCCTGACTAGCCTTGTCGACTTTCGCCATAATACGGCAGCTGAGGTAGCGTCCTTGAAGGTGACGGGTCTACAGGAGCGAATCACTCAACTCGAGGATAAGTTCCACTCCATCTGGGACTTGACGCGGGAAGAGCGAGATAAGCGAATTGCCCAATATATTGGACCATCCGGATTCCTAGATCTGCCGCCAGGCCACAGTGCTGTTATGTCTCCTCTCTTGGCGCGGCTGTCACAGATGAAAGAGGCGTTAAATTTCGCGGCGTTCAATCGATGGCCCGTAATGTACTGGGCCTTGGATGATGATGAATCACCAATCACTGTCAATGGCTGGCCCGGTCTAATTTACATCATCGAAGAGACTGTGGGGACTTGCGAGCGTATCTACGGCCACATGGAATCCCCTCAGGGCCAAAGGAAGGACTGGACAGAACTGCAATCTCCAGAAATGACCGAACTCCTCACAAATATCCGCCGGTCTAAAGATTAGTGACGCCCGGTCGGCCGACGCTGAAAGCGATGAGTGGCAGTCAAAGCGTGGCTGAAACCCCCGTCTTGACACCCTCCGTCGCCAGCCTTCACCTGGAGCTGTCCGGTCAAGACAAATAAGACGGCCAAACTTCAGGGCGTCACGTCATCAGTTGAGATAGGCGATCAACCGCGTCGGAAAGTTTGGCTACGACTGGACACTCCACGTCTCTACTTCCCCATGCTCTTTGCAAATAGTTCGTAGCAGTTCGCTCGGCAACAACAACATCGGCGTACGCTGCAGCGCATCCCAGATACAGCATATCTACGAGGTCATTATCCTCCCAATTCGCGCGAATCGCCAGACGGTGACCGATCGCGTCCCCATAAAGGCGCATGAACGGCATGGAATTAAATTCCTCATAAAGCAAAACTGAAACCTGCTCTACAGAACTCACACCAAGCGATCGAGCAACGGCGATTGCTTCGGGCAACACATCGGCAAGCGCCATTGCACGGCCATCAATGATCTTCTGCTTAGCAGACCTAGCGAGAAACTCTGGGTCGCGAGATATGTTTTGAAAGTGCTCATGCCAACCGGGCTTCGGGGATGAGATCCTTTCCGGATTCATAAGCACATCACAAATGACGGAAAAGGACGTCATTCTGTCGAATAGTTTAGCCAGGCCGGGCGGGAGTCCAGATGCGTCCGGAATACGTCTAGTCGTTTCCATAGCCCCTGTCGCCAAACTGAAGACATCTGTTTCGCATATTAGGGGTGAAATGCCAAGCCTGCGCGCTAATACATTTGCCATCTCCTGCGTTCGCACGACGACTGGACTACGCATCTGCCACCCCCTCGACAATCTAAGAATGGTGGAGGCAAGGTTTTGACGTCTCGCGTCAAATAGCGCAGATGTTTCCAATGTATGCGCGGAGGATACGGGGATAATTATCTTGTCGCGCTCTGCCAGTTCAAGCAATTCGGCCGCAGCTTCACGATCCCACTCACTCGTAATCCGTGCGGGCTCATAAATTGAATGAGCTAGAGTGCTCCAGTGACATTGATCCAGGTATACGACCGGCCGGCGATCGGGTCTCGGACCAACAACCTCTGGATCCACCTGAAACCAATCACCCCTAACGGATTCAAATCGGATAACACCACTGGAGAAATTGTACGTGATTTCCCTAAGCGTGCTTTCTTCATCGCCGCCGCTTAGGCGCGCTACGACTGCGATACCGTCGCGGTACCTAATGAGAACCTCTCCAGAGATCGGATACTGCGTCATCTCTTCAAAAGCCAGAGCCAGAGCGCCGATATCCGGGTTTGCATCTGTCATGCATACTTCCTTTCTCGACCAGCGGGCACTTCAGGTAACTCCTAAGGATTTATGAGCCTGAGCTTAAGCGCGAAGAGAGCCCCTACCTAGCCTGCCAGACTTTGGCTCCAAATCACTACTCACATATTAAGAAGGGCCTCAAGGGCCCTGCCATGTGGGCAAATCAGTCATGAATCCGTACTCCTCGGCGACCTGCTCAAGTTCCGAAGCCCATGGCTTTCCAGCCAGCAGTTCATTGAAGCTAAGCATCGCCGCGTGGAAAATCCATAGCGAGAAATGTGGGCAGGAAACGATCTCCTCGTGTATAGGCGTCTGACTGACCCGAAACGCCTCACCGTCATCTTGAAAAAACATCAGAGTTCCGGCGAGAGTGGGGTGAGTAAAGCGAGACTCGACTGTGTAATAGCTCCACTCTTTGGCCAGTCCGTAATTCTTCATCAAATGCTCGATCTTCGCCAACCGCTCATTGGGGTCAGGCGCGATCGATTCCTTGACGGTCTTAACCGTGTCCACCAACACTTGGTATGATCCCCGATATCGGCTGGCCGTGCCATCCGCTTGAAGAGCCTTCGCGAGTTGGATCTGATCCATCCCCAACTTGCGGTTGTAGATATCGCCTATGCGGTCACCTTGATCCGCACACCAACGAAGGGTGACGGTGTGTTCCAGGGCGCTGCGCCGATTCGGGCTGGCTGCCCCACACGCGCCAGCCCGGTGCAATACGAGCACCGCCCGAATCTGATGAACGACGGTGAAGAAGAGCCCCCATCCGATCAACGTTGCACGATTCGAGGGGTCAATACGTTCGTGAAGATCCCCCGAGATCAAGTTCTCAAGGCGAATCAAGGCTTCAGTAGGGTCCGGTTCTGTCACCTCAGCATCATCTCCGGTACTCGTGACGTGGGGCCATGAGATTTCCCTAGGTGTGACCTGCCCACCCGAGCTGGCAGCGGAGGCCAAGTTCTACCTGGCTCCGTCGCTGAGCGCGCGAGCGCACCTCACCGAGACAATCCTGTCAGCGGCTCTCCCCGTGCCAGACACGTGGCAGATCTTGCTGACAACCACGGAGAACTGCTGATATTGAAGCAGCGAAGGATCCGGCAGCTGCACTGCTCAGTTGCAGGTCAGCCGTGCGCCTACAGGTAGCTGACCTGGGCTTCCCGTCCTCAGGACGCGCGCCGGTCTCTTGAACGCAGCGTTCCTAGGAGCGTGAGCCGCCGCTGCAGTGGAAGATCTTGCGGGCATCGGAGGACAAAACTCGCTACCTCGTGAGCACCGCTGAAGTCTGGGTACGGTCGTGTTCGTGTCTGGCGTGCGTCGGGGTTGGTCACCCGTGGGCGTGCGCTGGTTGATCGCGTGCGACTAGGGGAGCTGGTACGGGCATGGCGGTTGACGCTGCTCGATCGGAAGAGGGGTTCACGTCGGCGGTGGCTACGCGGGTGATGGTTGCCGCGTGCCGGGCTGCGAGGCTCGATGACAGAGACGCGGAGTTGATACGCCTCGGGGAGAACGCGTTGTTCCGGCTGGCTTCCGCGCCGGTGATCGTGCGGGTGGCCCGTGGGGAAGAGTGGCTGCCAACAGCACGCAACGAGGTGGCTGTTTCGCGGTGGCTCGCAGATGAGGGGTTCCCTGCCGCGCGCATCGTTGAGGATCTTGAACAGCCGCTCTTGGCCGAGGGGCACCCCGTGACGTTCTGGCACCTGATCGAGGAGGGGGACCGAAAGGCCACGTACGGGGAGCTGGGCGGAATCCTGCGGGATCTGCATTCCCTGACGTTGCCGGCCGGTCTGGAGTTGCCCTCGTTCGATCCCTTCGGCAAGCAGGAGTTGCGGCTCGATCGGGCGGTGATCCCGGAGGATGACCGGGTCTTCCTGCGGAAGCGTTGGCGGGAGCTGCGGGGCAAGTTCGAAGAACTGCGGTTCGAGACTCCCAGGGGGCCGGTGCACGGCGATGCCCACGTGCAGAACCTCATGGTGGACGATCAAGATCAAGTGATCCTGTTCGACTTCGAGGCCTTCTGCTTCGATCATCCTGAGTGGGATCTGATGGTCACGGCGGTGGAGCACCACAGTCTTGGGTGGCAGACCGATGAGCAGTACGCCGAGTTCGTGGGGGCGTACGGGCGGGATCTGTACGACTGGCACGGGTACGGGACGCTGCGTGGACTGCAAGAGTTCGGGATGACGACGTGGCTGATGCAGAACGTGCAGGAGGACGACCGGACGGCGGCCGAGTACCGCCGGCGTATCGCTGGGCTGCGCGATGACGACGGGCCCCGGGACTGGCGTCCTTGGTAGCCCCTACTCGTCGTCGTCCAGGCGAGCGAGGGCGTCGCGTACCTGGTCGTTGAAGGCGGCCACGATGGGGTTCGCCGCGTGGGTGCTCACCTCCGTCTGGAAGTCGGTCACGTAACGCTGGAAGCGGGAGGACTGGAGGGTGTCCCCGCCGTCCACGGCCAGGCTGGCTGTCGTGACGGCGGCTTCCAGTTCACCGTTCAGCAGGTGGCTTTGAGCGAGCACCATGCGGCAGAACCCCAGCGTGCGAGCGTACTTCGGGTCGGTTTCATCGACCGCGCGTTGTGCGGCCTCGACCGACTCGCGGCGCATCTTGAGGTCGCGGAAGCAGTGGCAGAGCTCGCCCATGAGTTCCGCGGAGTCGAAATAGCCGAGCCATGCGGGGTCGTCGGCGGTGTCGGCGTGCTCGAAGTGGCGCTCTGCTTCGTTCATCGCGCGGCCGGCGCCGGTCGGGTCTCCTCCGTTGGCCAGCGCGCGAGCTTCCATGGCTGAGTAGTTCGCCATGGCCCGTGGGGTGGCCCGGCCCTTGGCGCCTTCGACGGCGGCGCGGGCGAGTTGGATGGCTTGGGCGTGGTTTCCGAGGTAGTTGGCCTGGTGGCTGAGGTTGCCGAGGATGCGGGCGCCGAACATGCGGTCATCGACGACCTGCGACAGGCGAAGTGTCGATGTCAGATAGCGGTGGGCGAGCCGCTGGTTCCCGGTGTCGTACGCAGTCCATGCGAGCAGCTGGGAGACCTCGGCGGCTGCCCCAAATAACGCGGTGCCGACCTTCTCGCTGTAGCTGGCGTCCAGGAGGGGGAGGACTTCTTGGCGGAAGTAGTGGCGCAGGGCCCTGTGGCCGTGGCCTCCGCCGTATTTGAAGTCGAGTTGCATGAACATGCTGGCTGCGTCTCGGATGGCGCGTACGTCGCGCATGCCGATGCGTTGGTGAGCGGGCCTGTCGGCCTCGACGCCGTCGGGGCGCGCGATCATCCATGAGAGGACGGCTGAGTTGAGATCGTTGTCCGCGATCACCAGGTCGTCAGGAGTGGCGGCTTCGGCTCGCTCATCGGCGAGTCCGTCCAGCATCGACAGTACGTCGGGCACGCTGCTGGGATACCCGATCGGCTGTGGAGTGGCCGGCTGCGCGGCGTGGTCGAAGAACCCGAGATCGGCGGGCGAGATACGACGGCCCAGCTTGGCGCCGAGTACGTCGGCCATGATCGTCGCTGTCTGGGGCTGGATGCCCGCGCCGTCTCGCCACCGCTGTACGGCGACGTGCGTCGTTCCGAGACTCGTTCCGCGCCGAGCGGCGGCGTCCTGCATCCGCCTGGCGAGTCCCTTGTTCGAGACGTTCGCTTCGTCCATGACCGCGATCAAGTGTGCGTTTGGCTCTCGGCTCATGCTCCCCTGCCAACCCGAGAATGACAGCGAGTGTTCATCGTGACACAGGCCTATGACATTGGGGGGTTCATCAGTGAACCCCCGCTGCCTTTGCAGGTGTTCACGTGAACCCCCCGGTGAACGCTCCCGGCTGAGCGGCTGGCGCCGTTCACTGTTCGGCACGGAGTGATGGGCGGCAAGAGCCCGTCGACAGTCGGCAGGGGACGTGATGGATGCTCGGCAGAGCAAACGCATAGCGAACACTCCGCAGGCGATCTCGCTGCGTGAAGCGGCGCAAGATCCCTCGTCGGGTCACTTCCGGGCGCTGACGCTCTTCGACGAGTCCTCAAGCACCGTGTTCGCCGCGCGCACCATGGTGAGCGGCTGCCTCCAGGACTGGGGGTTCGGCCACATGGTCGACGATGCCCGGCTCGTCGTCTCGGAGCTGGTCGGCAACGTCGTGCACCACGCGGTGCCGGACGACTGCCTGACGCAGCCTGGTGCCGCGCGTCGGATCGACGTGTTGGTCAAGGCGTGGCCCGGATGGCTGTTCATCGGTGTCGCCGATGAGGACTCCACCCCGCCTGATCTGCCGGTGGGCGAGTTCGTCTCTCCAGAGCTGGCCGGTGACTTCGCGGAGGCGCTGTTGCCGGACCGTGGGCGCGGGCTGCTGATCGTTCAGCGGCTGGCCGACGCGGTGTGGTGGTCGCCGAAGGGCCTGGGCGGCAAGACCGTGTGGTGCCGCTTCGACCTCGACGGCACGACCTAGAAATCTCCGGGCTGCCGTCTCCGCGTCTCTCCCACGCGATCGGGAGAGGACGGCGGCCCGGACCCGGCCGGAGTCTGACCACTCCGGCCACAAGGGGCGCGGCTCCTCGGATCCCATCGGGGGCTCCCCTCCCATGCGAGGGGCCGCGCTTCACAACCTCATACCGAGACCGGACCACCCCCGCGCCTGGCAGCAACTGGGGTGGTCCGGGAGGGGACGCGACGGTCCCCGGTGCCTGATGGTACCGGGGCCGTCGCGCTGCGTTCCGCCCTGGGCCAAAGGAAGTTGACGAATCATTACCTAGATCAGGGCAGAGGTGGGCAAGGTGACGGGCGCGGGTGAGGACTGGCTGAGCGACGAACTCGACGTCGCGGGCGTGGACTGTGGTCTGTGGGTGCCCGGCGTCGACTACGTGGCGGGCTGGCGGGATGCGCGGAAGGCTGCTGATCGGTTGAACCGGGCGTTCCTTGCCACGGGGTTCGAGCTGGACCAGGTGCGGGCCGTCGCCTCGACGAACGATGACGGGGGCGGGGTCGTACGGATCACGGGCCACCCCCACGCCGTGGACCGGCTCGCCGTGCTCTTGTCGTCGGTCGCCTCGGATGACAACGGCGGTGCGGAATGACGCGCGTGATTGCTGAAGAGTGGCGCGCGTGGGCACGTCGCCGGCCGCAGAGACTTTGGGCAGTAGCTGCCATGGGGCGAGTGAACAGGGGGCCTTACGCTCACCAGCGGATCGGGCAGTCCTTGGACCTGCCCGCAATAGCCCGATCGGCCCCCTGTTCTTCGAGGCTCGCCCCATGGGAGCTGCCTAAAGTCTCTGCAGCCGGCGACCCCCAGCCCCGCGGGCCTCGGCCCGAGCCGACCGGGCGACGCCTCGACTCCTTGGGCTTGCTGCGGTGCGGGCAGTCGGGTGACCGGACGGGACCGGCGGCCACGCCGCACGCCCGGCCGGGGCGGCCGGGCTGCCCGGCGCGCCGCAGGCGCGCCCTTGAGGAAGTGAAGACGTATTCGACCGATCTACGGTTCTCGGTCCGTCTTCGGCTCGAAGCGGCGGGCGTGGGCCGCGGCGCGCAGCAGCGATTGGGCAACTCGCTCGGCGTCATCGGCCGACAGAAGAATCTCTTGGGTGAACAGCACGGCCAGCCGGACTGTGCCGTTCAGGGCGTTGGTTGCGACGTCGACCTGCACGCCGTTGCCCGTCACGTCGTAGACCTCAAGGTCCAGATCGCTCCTGAATGCGCTCATGACCTGAGCATGCAGCACGGGGCGCGCCCGCGTTCACGCACGAGTGCGCTGCGCGGGCTCCTTGTCGGCGGTGATCCGGTAGGCGATTTCGGCACGGTCCGCCCCGACTCGGAGCTCTTCGAGAATCAGTGGGCGGCCACTCGTGCCGTGCGTGACGCGGGACAGGTGCAGGATCGGTGTCGCGTCCGGGAGCTGGAGCGCGGTCCGCTCGTCCGGGAGTGGCATGTGGGCGCGGACTGTTTCCGACCACCACAGCTTGTGTCCGGCCTGGGTGAGCAGTCCGTAGATGGAGTCTGGGCGGCGGTCGGGTGCCTCGGCGAGCATGGGGATGCCTTCGGTCACCTCGAACGGGATCAGCGTCCGGTGCATCGCGCGGGTGCCGCTGGCAGGATCGGTGAGCAGCCGGTCGCAGCCGAAGAGGGCTTCTTCCTCGCCGAGTTCGAGGAGCTGGCCGGTGGCCTTGGTGGTGTGCGTGCGGTACGGGGTCGGCTCCTCCGCCTCGTCCCAGACGGCTCCGTTGGGCATCACGAAACGCCCGTCCGACGTGCGACTGATCCGGCGTTCAAGCGTGACGGCCGGCTGGCCATCGGAACGCACGAAACTGCCCTTGCCGTGGTGGACCTCGATCAGGCCTTCGGCGCGCAGGGCTGCGACGGCGTTGCGGACCGTGGGGCGGGAGACCTTGTAGCGCTCGATGAGCTGCGCCTCGGAGGGCAGCGGAGCGCCAGGGGCGAACTCGCCCTTCACGATCGCTTCCCGGATCGCGGCGGCGACCTGCTGATAGAGGGCTCCGGGGCGTTGGATCTCCGTCATCTCGGCACCTTCGGGTCGGAGTCGTAGGCACGTCGCACACGCGACATCACTCGTCAGCATAAGTAGTTGACCCCTCGCCGTACAGAGCCACATAGTCGTAACTCGTAAGGACAAGTGACGTCTGAATGTGTCAGGCGTCCCGACTGGCCAAGGAGGCCGCGCAATGCAGTCCATTCCCGTGGACACAGCACGACTGGGCGTACTGCGGTGCGCCATCACACCCGAAGCGAAGATCAGCAACTTCGAGACACAGGAGGTCAAGAAGGACCGCGACGGCAACACCGTCTACACCGTCGCCGTCACGGTGCGCCAGGACGGACGGCGCATCTCCGTCATCGAGATCGCGGTCGCCGGTGAGCCGAAGGGCATCGAGGAAGGGCAGATCCTCAAGGTCACCGGACTGACCGCGTTTGCCTGGGCCATGGGCGACCGGCACGGAATCAGCTTCCGCGCCGACGCCATCACTCCGGTACACGGCACCCCGGCACCGGCCAAGAATGGCGGTGCCGCGTGATGGGGCCGATCGTGCTCGCTTTCGGGCTCGCGGCACTGGCGTGGGTGCTCGTCGTCGGCGACCAGTTGCGCCGACACCGTCCGGCCTGGCACTGGTATCTCGCCGGCTACCCGGCCACGGCCCTGCGGGTGGCGCTCACCTGGCGCAAGGTGGCCCTGCTCAACGACCTCACCGTCACCCGGCGACCGGCCCGCGGGCTCCTGGGGGATTTGATCGTGAAGGGCGATCCGCTGCGGCCGGGTACTCCGCGGCTCTCGTTCCCGCGGGCCAACCGCATGGGACTGACGGCGACCGTGCGCCTGCACGCGGGCCAGACCCCCGCGACCTATATGAAGGCGGCCGATGCGCTCGTGCACGCGTGGAAGGTCCACGCGGTACGGGTCACGTCACCAGAACGCGGCCTTGTTCTGCTGACCGCAACCGCGAGCGATCCGCTGGCGCGGCCCGGCTTAGCCTCCGCGCCCGCCGTTCTCCTGTCCGCGCTCATCGGCGTACTGGAGAACGGCGGAGCGTGGGTCATGGACCTGCGGCTCGTACCGCACTGGCTCATCGCCGGGGCCACCCGATCCGGCAAGTCCACCCTGCTCGCCCGGCTGATCACTCAACTCGCCCCGCAACCCGTCGCCCTGGTCGGCATCGACTGCAAGGGCGGCATGGAACTCGGCCTCTTCGCCGAACGGCTGAGTGCCCTGACGACATGCCGACGCGAGGCGGTCGCGGTCCTCACCGCCCTCGTGGTCGACATGCACGACCGCATGCACGCCTGCCGCGCGGCCGGAGTCCGCTCCGTCTGGGAGCTCCCGGAGAAGCTGCGGCCGGTGCCGGTCGTGGTGATCGTCGACGAGATCGCGGAGCTGTACCTGTCCGACGGCCGACGCGAGAGCAAGGCGGAAGCCGAACAGTGCTCGACGCTCCTGCTCCGCCTGGCCCAACTCGGTGCCGCGCTCGGCATGCACCTGGTCGTCGCCGGCCAACGCGTCGGGTCCGACCTCGGCCCCGGCGTCACCGCTCTACGGGCCCAGCTCGGCGGCCGGATATGCCATCGGGTCAACGACCCCGGCACGGCAGAGATGACCCTCGGGGATCTCAACAAGGACGCCGTCGTCGTCACTCAGTCGATCACCGCCGACGAACAGGGCGTGGCCGTGTGCACCGGCCCGGACGGCGGCTGGAGTCGTGCCCGCTCCCACCTGACAACCACTGAAGAGGCCATGGCAACGGCCCGGAAGCACGGTGCCCTGACCCCCGAACTGCCTGCCATCGATCGTGCCCTCGCAGCGCTCGAAGGAGACGACCAGTGATCAGCACAGGTACCGCCGTGTCCCTCGTGGTGGTCTTCGGGATCATCACCTTCCTCCTCGTCCGGTCCCGGGACGTCCGCGCCTGGGAAGCGGTCTGCATCGCCCTCTTCGGCATGTACCTCGGCCAGACCCCCGTCAGCCTCACCATCAACGGCTTCATGACCTGGGTACTGAGCGGCTTCTCCCACTTCTAGACCGGCAGCAGGAAGGACGTACGCCATGCCCATGCCCCGCGTGAGGTGCCCCCACTGCAAGGGCGACGGAGCCCGCAGAACCTGGACCGGGCGCCTCCACCGCTGCCGCGTCTGCCGTGGCACCGGAACCATCCGCTGACCCACCACACCACCCCCAACCACACAAGGAGCGATCCCCATGGACAACAGCGCGCCACCCACCATCACCCGTGCCGCTTCGGCGGCCCACCCCGGAAGGCCACCACCATCACCCCGGACTTCACCCCGGCTGACAGGCGCGCCGCACTCGACCGCGCGGCGCGCCTGCGTCAGCTCCCCGAAACAGACCGAGACGCCATCCGCATCGCCCAAGATCCCCAGTTCACACGCTGGCTGGAACAGATCACAGCCACAGGCGGCTGCGCCCACCCCGTCCACCTCTCCGGCTCAACCACCACCCTGGACGGCACAACCGGCGAGATCATCCGGACCTACGACACCCGCAACGAGCCCGGCGAACGACTCCTGATCCGCTGCCGCAACAGACGCGCAACCGTCTGCGCGCCCTGCTCCCGACTCCACGCAGGTGACACCTTCCACCTCGTCCGCGCCGGCCTGATCGGCGGGAAAAACGTCCCCGCCACGGTCCGCCATCGCCCCCGCCTCTTCATCACCCTTACCGCGCCGTCCTTCGGGCCTGTGCATCGCGCCGGGGAGCGCTGCCGCCCTCGTCGCGACCGCAGGCGATGCAAGCACGATCGGTCTCTCGGCTGCGGCGCCGTCCATGACATGGACGATGCTCTCGTCGGGCAACCCCTCTGCGCGGACTGCTACGACTACCCCGCGCACGTCCTCTGGCACGCACACGCGGGCAAGCTCTGGGACCGCTTCGTCATCGGCGTCCGGCGCCAACTCGCCTCCTCGGCCGGCCTCGTACAGTCCCGATTCGCCGATCACGCCCGACTGTCCTTCGCCCGCGTCGCCGAGTACCAGAAACGGGCGGCCGTCCACGTACACGCCGTGGTCCGCCTCGACGGGCCGGCCGGACCGACGGAGGGACCCCCGGCCTGGGGCACGGCTGACCGACTCGCTGATGCGGTGCGAACATCCGCGCAACGGGTCATGGTCCGCACTCCCTACAGCGCCGTCACCGGTGAACTCGTTCTGCGGTGGGGCGTCCAGGTCGACGCTCGTCCGCTTCGCGTCGACTCCGACGGGCCGGACGACGACGCCGTAGCCGCGTACGTAGCCAAGTACGTCACCAAGGGAGCACAAGAGACAGGCGCCGGCACCGACTACCGGCTCACCACCTGGGACGACATCGACTCGGCCCGCGTCACCGACCATGTACGCGCACTCATGCGTACCGCCTGGCGCCTCGGCGGCCTACCCGAGTACGCGCCCCTGCACCTGCGCAGCTGGGCGCACACACTCGGCTACCGCGGCCACATCCTCACCAAGTCCCGTGCCTACTCGACGACATACGCTGCCCTGCGCGCTGACCGCGCCGAACACGTCGGCCCCGACACGATGCCCGGCACGGCGTCTGACGCGCACTGGCGCTACGTCGGCTCCGGCCACTCTCCCGGTGCCGCCCTCATCGCTGCCGGAATCGCCGAAGACCTTGCCACCACTCGCGAAATCGCACGGGGAGAGTTGGCTGCCGAAGGGAGACGCTTGAGTGCAGCCTCCTCGTGACAGCGCAGAAGATCAGGACATGGACTGGGCCCGGCATCACGCGCGCAAGGCTCCCCGCTGGTCGGACGCCAAGTGGCGCCGGATCAACGCCGCCCTCGGTCTGGAGGTGTCCATGCGCGACGGAGCCCGCCACCATCGCCGTGCGACGTGACGGGCCTGGGTCGGCTGGTCAACAACTACTCCTCAGCGAAGATCGGAACCAGTCGATCTCTCATCGACACCTTGCGGCCCCTACCCACGGGAAGAACAACGACTGCCGACAGGACACGTTCAACGTAGGCGCGTCGCTCGACCAAGGTGACCCCGTCTCGATGCCACTCCTTGGCCATGTCGACGGGCTTTCCGCGGACAGCGAGAGTCTTCCGCTGCCAAGCGTTGCGCTCCTTGATCAGCCGCCGCTCATCGGCCTCGTACTCGTTCAGATCGGCGTAGTACCTCTCTGCACTGATTTGACGATTCCGGCGGGCCTGCTTCAGATCGGCCATGTCCTCTCGGGCATTGGCCAGGTCCACTTCTTTGGGCCATGCCCGCGGGGTCACCGTCGCTTCTCGCGCGGCGGCCTCCTCCTCGTACTTGGCAATGACGAGTTTGGCGATCAGCTCGTCAGTTTCCGGCCCACCGATCTTGATGCCTCCGCACCCTCGGCCGGTCGTCTTGCCGGGGCACCCGTAGTAGAAGTACCCCTCTGGCTTGCCTTGGCTCCGTGCAGCCTTTAGTGCGCGCAACGGTGCTCCGCAGCCGTCTTTACCGCATCGGAGGGTGCCCGTCCCCAGGTAGGTGCGGGTGTTGTGGCCAGTACCTCGGATCGGGCCCTCTCCGATGATGGCGACGAGCGCTTGCCACTCGGCAACCGTGATGATCGGCTGCCACTGCCCGATGACCGCCTTGCCCTCGTCGTCCTGGGCAACGACGATCTGTCGTGTCTCCCGTCCGGTCTCTGGGTCGATGTCGGAGATCGTGTAGGAGCGGTGGCCACAGAGTCGGGGGTTGCGCATCACTTCCTTGAGCACCGCGCGGGTCCAGCGATTGCCGCGGGTTGTGACGATCTCCTGGCGGTTCCACTCGGCGACGATCGAATGCCAGGTGGCTCCCTCGACCAGGCGGCGGGCCGCATCGCGCAGTAGCTGAGCCTCCTTGGGGTTCAGCGTGCGCTTGTCGTCCTGCCAGCCGAATGGGCGCGTACCGCCAACAGGGATGCCTTTCTCTCGCAACGCTTTGTGCTTGCGTCTGACCCTGCGAGCGGTATCAGCGGACTGCTTGTTGGCCATGGTCACCAGAACGCGGGCCATGGCACGGCCGTTGTCGGTGAGCAGGTCAAGGGTGCCGGTGATGTCGATGATCGGCCGGTGGTGGTGCTCGACCACCTCGATGGCGTCCTCAAGGTGTCGGGGATCACGGGTGAGGCGGTCTATGTCGTAGACGATCAAGCCGTCCACGCGATCACCGTTCGGCGCGGTGCCGCGCTTGAGGTCCTCCAACGCTCCCTCGAAGACAGGCCGGATCACCCGATACGCGGTACGTCCGTCCGGCAAGCGAACTCTCCTACGCTTCCAAGCGGAGGTGTCCGGCTCCATGTACGTGTAGACGTACCGGCCTCCTCGGCTCTCGACGAAGCTACGGCCGTCCTTCTCCTGCTCTTCCGTGCTCTTGATGTCCCGCCCGGTCATCGGCACGAACCGGTGCTTGTCCGATGGCTCGGCGGCTAAGTCGTCTCCCTCTACCTCCTCAGTGGAGAGCCGGGCCAGGCCGGCCCAGTTCTGCCCCTCCAAGTTGCCCCAATGCGCCCGCTGCACGTCATCCGTCATGGTTCAAAAGCTACATCTGGCAAGGTGCTTGTCGTTCCACCACGAGTAGCTCATCCCCAGGAGCAGGTTGCCGTGGATCAGGCCGATCAGGCGGCTGACGGACTTGTTGCCGGTGATCTGGGCGTGGCCCGCGTCGTGGCCTATGAACGCCGTTCGGGCGGCGAGGACGGCGAGCACCGGGGCGAGGAGCAGCGACTGCCAGGAGTTGCCGATCAGGACGACGGCACTCACGACACCGGCCAGGGCCAGCGCGTTCACGGCGATCTCGCGCGCGTACCAGCCATGGCGCCGCTTCAGGAGTCCCCGGCCCTTGACGGTTCGCAGGAGCGGCGCGAACTCGCTGCCGGGGGACGGCCCGGCGCTCGCCCCGGCAGAGTGTTCCGTGAGGACTGCGGCGGTCTGGGACATGGTGGGACTCCGGTCTCTCAGGGCGCGGGATGACCTGATGAAACGTACGAATCAATGGCCTTCGGCGACCATGGCGCCACCACCCGTGTCCATGCGGGGGTCCTCCCCGCGCCAGAGGGGGGTTGGCTACACCCTCCGCCCGAGGTGAGCCAGGTGCGTCAGGGCTCGGCCGTAGGCGCCCCAAGTGCTGTACCCTCGGCGACCCGGCCCAGTAGTCAAATTTGAGGAATGCGTTATCGCCGTGCAGAGGATTCCCGCGTCGACTCCCGCCGAGATCAGCGAACTGGCCCGCTGCTGTGCCGTGTTCGTGCCCGCCGATCCGCCCCGTACCGGCAGCCTCGCCTTCTGGCACCCCGAGGGCGACTCCCCTCCCACCGTGGCGTCCGGCTCCGCCGAGGACCTGACCGTCGTGCGGCCCGCGGGTGAGGGGGTCGAGCTCATGACCGTGCCCTCCGCGCTGCTTCCCGTGCGGGCCGCTCTGCCGGTCCTCACGCGTGCGCGTGCCGCCACGCAGGCACACCGGGCGACCTCCTTCTGGGGTGCGGCCGCCGTGCTCGCCCTCCAGCTCGCGGCGCGTGGGCTGCTGCTGCCGGGGCTGACGGTCGGCGACCGCGACGCGTGGCGCACGGGTCCTCTGCGGGCGGACGATCTGGAGCGGATCCGGGAGCTGGCCGCCGCGATGCCACCCGAGGCGCACGCGGTACCGCTGGGCGACGCCGAACCGCTGCGGCTGCCCGATCCCGAGCGGTTGCTGCGCGCCTTCCTCGACGCCGTCGCCGACGCGCTGCCCCGCTCACCCGCGGCAGCGCTCGCGGCGGACGGTCCGGCCTTCACGGCGCCGGAGCCGCAGCTTGCGCCCGAGCACCGCGCATGGGCCACGGACGTCGCCGCGGTGCACGACACGGACGTACGGATCTCCCTGCGCGTCGAGGTCCCGGGGCTGGCGTCGGCCGTGTCGGACGAGACCCGGCTGCCGTTCCGCGCGGTGCTGCAGCTGCACAGCGTGAGCGATCCGGCCCTCGTCGCGGATGCCACCGCCGTCTGGTCCGGATCCTCGAGCTTCGGCCCGCGCGCGCGGATGGCTGCCCTGCTCGCCTTGCGCCGCGCGTCCCGGACCTGGGCCCCGCTGACTCCCTTGCTCTCGGCCGCCGTACCGGACTGCGTCGAACTCGCCGACGAAGAGGTTGCCGAACTCGTCGGCGAAGGCGCCCGCCTACTGGCGTCCGCCGGTGTCGACGTGCACTGGCCGAAGGAGCTCGCACGGACGTTGACGAGCCGCGCGGTCATCGGCCCGCCGGATGACGGCGACGGCCCGGGCGGGGTCCCGCCTGATGACGGGGACATTCCGAGCAGGCTCGCGTCGGACGCGCCCTCGCTCCTGTCGGCTGACGCGCTCCTCGCCTTCAACTGGTGGTTCGCGCTGGGCGATCAGCAGCTCACGCGGCAGGAGTTGCACCGGCTGGCCGAAGCGAACCGGCCCATGGTGCGGCTGCGCGACCAATGGGTCCTCGTCGATCCGCAGGAGGTGCGCCGCGCCCGCGCGCGGCACGACCGCAAGGTCACACCCATCGAAGCGCTGAGCGCCGCTCTGACGGGCTCCACGGAGGTCGACGGCCACCGGGTCGACGTACGTCCCACGGGTTGGCTGGCGGCGCTGCGGGAGCGCCTGGCGGACCCGGAAGGGCAGGAGCCGGTCGGGCAGCCTGCCGCCCTCGAGGCAACGCTGCGGGACTACCAGGCGCGAGGTCTCAACTGGCTGGCCCGGATGACCTCCCTGGGACTGGGCGGCTGTCTCGCCGACGACATGGGCCTGGGCAAGACGATCACGCTGATCGCCCTGCATCTTCACCGGCAGACCGACGAGTCGGCCGCGGGCCCCACGCTCGTGGTCTGCCCCGCCTCCCTGTTGGGCAACTGGCAGCGCGAGATCGAGAGGTTCGCTCCCGGCACTCCCGTACGCCGATTCCACGGTTCTCGGCGCAGCCTGGAGAACCTGGCCGGCGGCGAGTTCGTCCTCACGACGTACGGCACGATGCGGCTCGACGCGCCGCGACTCGCCGAGGCGCCCTGGGGAATGGTGGTCGCGGACGAGGCCCAGCACGTGAAGAACCCGTACTCGGCGACGGCGCGCGCCCTGCGCACCATCGGCGCACGCGCGCGCGTGGCGCTCACCGGCACTCCGGTGGAGAACAACCTCTCGGAACTGTGGGCGATCCTCGACTGGACGACACCGGGCCTGCTCGGCAGGCTCGGCACGTTCCGCACACGCTACGCACGAGCCGTCGAGGGCGGCGAGGATCCCGCGGCGGCCGAGCGGCTCGCCCAGCTCGTACGCCCCTTCCTGCTGCGCCGCCGCAAGTCGGACCCCGGGATCGCGCCCGAACTGCCGCCCAAGACCGAGACCGACCGTGCCGTGGCGCTCACCAAGGAGCAGGCAGGCCTGTACGAGGCCGTGGTGCGCGAGACCCTCGCGGAGATCTCGGGCGCGGACAGCATGGCTCGGCGCGGCCTGATCGTGAAGCTGCTCACCGGGCTGAAGCAGATCTGCAACCACCCGGCACAGTTCCTCAAGGAGGACCGACCGAGGATCCCGGGCAGGTCCGGGAAGCTGGAGCTGCTGGACGAACTGCTCGACACCATCCTCTCCGAGGGAGCGAGCGTTCTGGTCTTCACGCAGTACGTGCGGATGGCACGCCTCATCGAGCGTCACCTCGCGGCCCGCGGAGTGTCGACGCAGTTCCTGCACGGAGGGACGCCCGTCAACGAGCGCGAGGCGATGGTGCAACGCTTCCAAGAGGGCGAAATCCCCGTTTTCTTGCTGTCGTTGAAGGCCGCCGGTACCGGGCTGAACCTGACACAGGCCGAGCACGTCGTGCACTACGACCGCTGGTGGAATCCGGCCGTCGAGGCACAGGCCACGGACCGCGCGTACCGCATCGGCCAGAGCCGGCCCGTCCAGGTGCACCGGCTCATCGCCGAGGGGACCATCGAGGACCGCATCGCCGACATGCTGCGGCGCAAACAGAGAGTGGCCGACGCGGTTCTGGGCGCCAGTGAGGCGGCTCTCACCGAGCTGACCGACGCGGAACTTGCCGACCTGGTGGAGCTGCGAGGGGGCGCACGATGACCGATCCCGGCGAGGAGCGGACGTTTGCCGCGCTGGCACCCGCTCGCGGGCGGGGTTTCGCGCATACATGGTGGGGTCAAACCTGGTTGAGGGCCCTGGAGGACGCCGCGTTGGACTCGGAGCAGGTGAAGACGGGCCGCAGGCTCGCGCGCGCCGGGGCGGTGGGCGCGGTTTCGGTGCGCCCGGGGCGCGTCACGGCCGTGGTCCAGGACCGTGACCGCACCGCGCACCGTGCGGACGTGCTGCTCCAGAAGCTGACCGAGGAGCAGTGGGACCGCTTCCTGGACATGGCCGTCGAGCGCGCCGGGCACATCGCGGCACTGCTCGACCGCGACATGCCGCCCCACCTGGTCGAGGACGCGTCCGCCGCCGGGGTCGAGCTCCTGCCGGGACTCGGCGATCTGGAAGCGGAGTGCGACTGCGGCGCCTGGGATCACTGTGGGCACACGGCGGCGCTCTGTTACCAGATGGCTCGGTTGCTGGACGAGGATCCGTTCGTCCTGCTGCTGATGCGGGGGCGCGGCGAACGCACGCTGTTGGACGAGCTCCAGGAGCGCGGCCGCACGCCTGCGTCCGAGCCGTCGGACACCGCTGAGGAAGGCGTGGACGCCGCCGAGGCGTACGTGGCCGGGGCCGTACTGCCGCCGCTGCCGGCACTTCCGGAGCTGCCTGTCGAGCCCGGGCAGCCGCCCTCCCTGGACGTCGAGGCCACGCCCGCACCGGGACTCGAGCCGGTCGCCCTGGAGTTCGTCGCGTCCGCGGCGGCGGGCGAGGCGTACCGGCTGCTCGCCGAGGCACTCGGGGCGGAGCACGAACGGCACGCGGTCGAGGCACAGCTGACACCCGCCCAGGACGCCGTTCGGCTGGCCGCGGCCAACCCGGACCGGACGATCGGACAGCGGCTCGCCGACGGCTCGGGGCGCGACCGCGAGGAGCTGCAACTCGCGGTCCGTGCCTGGCGGTACGGAGGTGCGGCCGCGCTGTCGGTCTTCGAGGACGAGTGGGCCGTGGAAGCGGAATCGCTGGCACGCGCGCGTGCCGCCCTGGAGTCGGCCTGGGACGAGGACGAGCGGCCACGGCTACGTGTGGCTCACAACCGTTGGACGGCGGTCGGTACGTCCACCCAACTGCGTCTGGGGCGCGACGGCCGGTGGTGGCCCTATCGCAAGGAGGGGGCCCGCTGGGCCCCGGCGGGGCCGGCGGCACGAGATCCGGCAACGGCCCTCGCCACGGCGGAAGGAGACCCGATGAACGGTTGACGCCTGGCGTTCACCTTCACGCCGCACGACGTTCGGGCCCGGGGCGAACTCTTGCCGCTGTCACCGAACTTGTGCCCCAGGAGGCCAGATGTCCCCGCATGCCGTCGGCCGGCGCCGCGTCCACCGATCCCTCGCGGCGGGCGTGCCCCTCGCCGTGCTGGCCGCCTTCGGGGTGGCCGGTGCGGCGAGCGCGGCCGGCGACCCGTCACAGCCGCGGGTGACGCGCGCCGCGACGCTCGGTGACATCCCACTGGGGGCGTTCAGCAACGCGCTGTTGCCCGGCACGGTGGACGACGACAGAGGCGTGGACCTCGGGGGAATCGGGAGTGACATCTATCCGGCCGGACGCCAGGGGGATTTCTGGACGGTCACCGACCGCGGGCCCAATGGCCAGATCAAGGTGGCCGGCAAGAAGCGCCGGACGTTCCCCGTCCCGGGCTTCGACCCGGCGATCGTGAAGATCCGGGTGTCCGGCGACACGGTGCAGGTGCTCGACGCGATCCCGCTCACCACGTCCTCCGGCAAGCCGGTTACCGGGCTGCCCGACCAGGCGGGACGCGACGAAGCACCGTACTCCTATGACGCGCTGACCCCGCTCGCGTACAACCCGAACGGTGTGGACACCGAGGGCATCGTGCGAGCCGAGGACGGCACGTTCTGGCTGGTCGACGAGTACGGCCCGTCACTGATCCATGTCTCCGCGCGCGGGAAGGTACTTGCGCGCTATGTGCCTCAGGGGCTGAACCTGACCGGCTCGGACTACCCGGTGGTCGAGGCGCTGCCGTCCGTTCTGCTGCACCGGAAGATCAACCGCGGCTTCGAAGGGCTCGCCCAACTCCCCGGTGGGGACCTGGTGATGGCCCTGCAGAGCCCGCTCTCCCTGCCGGACAGCGCCGCGGGAGACGCGTCGCGCACGACGCGGCTGCTGCGATTCTCGCCCAGGAAGCGGGCGGTGACCGCGGAGTACGCGTACCGCTTCGACCCGGTGAACGTGGTCGATCCGAGCGAGGACGACACGTCCGAGCTGAAGATCTCCTCGGTGGTGGCCGTCGGCGGCGATCGGTTGCTCGTCGAGGAGCGCACCGACAAGGCGGCCCGCCTGCAGGTGGTGAAGCTCTCACGCGAGGCTGACATCCTCGGTGGCCCCTGGGACATCGACACGACCTCCCCCTCCCTGGAACAGCTCGACGACCCGGCGGCGTCCGGTGTGCCGGTGCTGCGCAAGCGCCTGGTCGTCGACCTGGGCACCGTCGAAGGGGTGCCGGGCAAGATCGAGGGCGTCGCGCGCGTGGATCACGACACGCTCGCCCTCATCAACGACAACGACTTCGGGATGACTGACGGGGCCGGAGCGTTCGACGCGCAGGGCCGTCTGGTGGACAGCGGCATCGAGACGACGGTCACGTACGTGCGACTGCCGCGCGGGATCTGAATTCGGGGGGCGCCTTCGTAGAGCACGCGCGCGTGGGCGTTTCCTGGAGCACGCGCGCGTGAGCCGTGGACGGCGGCCACGCGCGCGTGCCGCTCATGTCAGCGGCTTGGTGAGTTTGTGGGTGCCACGGCCGATGTCCGCGGCCAGGCTGCAGGCGACGTTGTCGATGCCGATCTTGTAGCCGTTGGAGTCCGGGTACTGCACGAGCGTGCCGCGCACGGTGCCCGCGGCCTGCTTGGCCGCCTTGCGTTCCAGGGGTGCTTGACACAGCGCCGACGCGGCCTTCTTCAGGGCGGCGTCCGTCGTGTAAGTGCCGTTGAGTTGCGCCACCTTCACGACCTCGGCGTCATGCGGCTTGGAGCACGAACGCTTGGCGGCCTGCCCGGGCAGGCTGTCGTCCGTGTCGAAACAATCGCCCTTCTTCAGCATGTAGTACGGCACTTCGTCGTCCGCGAGGGTCGGGACGAGTGACTGCAGGCCACTCGGTACGACTCCGCTGGGCACCTCCGAGGGCCGCGTCGGCACGACACTGGGCACCTCCGAGGCCAAGGACGGCAGTCCGGAGGGGATGTTCAGCGACGGACCGGGCGAGGTGCTCCGGCTGCTCTCTGTGGGGGATTTCTTGTCCTCCTTGCCGTCACCGCCGGTGGCCGCCAAAGCCACGGCGGCGATGGCTCCGCCGGCGACGAGCAGGACAAGCACGAGGAACAGGGTGTTGCGCCGCCGTCCACCACGATGGCCGCCGGGGCCGCCGGGCGATCCGGGAGGCGGTGGCGGCTGCCATCCTCCACCGCCCTGTCCCGGAGGCGGTGGCGGCTGCCACCCTCCGCCGCCCTGCGACGGCGGACCGTAGCCCCCCGAAGGGGGACCGTAGCCGTCAGGAGGCGGAGCATAACCGCCGGGTGGAGGTCCGTAGCCTCCCGGCGGCGGCCCGAAGCCACCGCTTCCAGGGGGCGGCGTCTCTCCAGGCGGCCGTGGAGGCTGGGGCGGTAAGGGCGGCATGGCCATACCGTCAAGAGTCGCCTCGAACCGGTCATGGCGCGAGCCCTGCGCGGAAGTTGATACGGACTCATGCCATGGATCGCATGATTCCGGATCATTCCACGCAGGGATCGGCAGCGCCGAGCCGGACCCGCCCGGGGATGACGGGCCCCCTTCCCCCGCAAGAGGCACGATCAGCCGCGCGCACCGAGCAGATGGTCCATCGCCAGCTGGTCCAGACGCTCGAAGGCCATCCCGCGCGCGGCGGCCGCCTCCACATCGAAGTCCTCGAACGCCGCGCGGTCGGCGAGCAGCCCCCGCAGACCGTCCTCGGCGGTGGGCTGCGCCAGCTCGTCCAGGCGTGAGGCGCGCAGCGCTTCCTGGACCTCGGGATCGGCGCGGAAGGCCGCCGAACGCTCCCGCAGGATCAGGTAGTTACGCATGCAGCCGGCCGCCGACGCCCACACTCCGTCGAAGTCCTCGGTCCGCGGCGGCTTGAAGTCGAAGTGCTTCGGGCCCGCGTAGCCGGCGCTCTCCAGGAGGTCCACCAGCCAGAACGCGGCGCGCAGATCACCCGCACCGAAGCGCAGGTCCTGGTCGTACTTGATGCCGGACTGGCCGTTGAGGTCGATGTGGAAGAGTTTGCCCGCCCACAGGGCCTGCGCGATGCCGTGCGGGAAGTTGAGCCCGGCCATCTGCTCATGACCGACCTCGGGGTTGACGCCGTACAGTTCCGGGCGCTCAAGACGCTCGATGAACGCCAGGGCGTGGCCGACCGTCGGCAGCAGGATGTCGCCGCGCGGCTCGTTCGGCTTCGGTTCGATCGCGAACTTCAGGTCGTACCCCTGGGAGAGCACGTACTCACCGAGGAGGTCGAAGGCCTCCTTCATGCGGTCGAGAGCGACGCGCACGTCCTTGGCGCCGCCCGACTCGGCGCCCTCGCGTCCGCCCCAGGCGACGTACGTCTCGGCGCCCAGTTCGACCGCCAGGTCGATGTTGCGGATCGTCTTGCGCAGCGCGTAGCGCCGTACGTCGCGGTCGTTCGCGGTGAAGGCGCCGTCCTTGAAGACGGGGTGGGTGAACAGGTTGGTGGTGGCCATCGGCACCTTCAGACCCGTCGCGTCGAGGGTCTGCCTGAACCGCTTGATGTGCGACTCGCGCTCGCTGTCCGAGGACCCGAAGGGGATCAGGTCGTCGTCGTGGAAGGTCACTCCGTAGGCGCCGAGCTCGGCCAGGCGCTGCACCGACTCGACCGGGTCCAGGGCGCGCCGGGTGGCGTCGCCGAACGGGTCCCTTCCCTGCCAGCCGACGGTCCACAGGCCGAAGGTGAACCTGTCCTCGGGGGTGGGCTGGTAGTTCATGCCGCGGCTCCTTGCTAGCTTCGACTATTTCGTCATGGCGGTTAACAAATTAGTATGCGGAGACATCTCTGGGAAGAGACGAAGTGCGAAAGCCGGGCCGTGTCGGTCCGTGAGCCCCACAACCAGGACAGAACCCGCGGAGCCGCGGAAGAGGGAGAGCCCGATGTCAGCAGCCGAGGGTCCGCTCGTCGTCGGAGTGGACACATCCACCCAGTCCACCAAGGCCCTGGTAGTCGACGCGTCGACCGGACAGGTGGTGGCGAGCGGGCAGGCGTCGCACACCGTCTCCACGGGGGCGGCCCGCGAGAGCGACCCCCGACAGTGGTGGGACGCGCTCCGCGAAGCCTTGCACCAGTGCGGCGACGCGGCGCGCGAGGCCGCGGCCGTGTCGATCGGCGGCCAGCAGCACGGGCTCGTCACGCTCGACGCCCAGGGCGATCCCGTACGCCCGGCCCTGCTGTGGAACGACGTGCGCTCGGCGCCACAAGCGCGTCGGCTGATCGAGGAGCTGGGCGGCCCGAAGGCCTGGGCCGAGCGCACCGGCAGTGTGCCGGGCCCTTCTTTCACGGTCACGAAGTGGGCCTGGCTGGCCGAGAACGAGCCCGACGCCGTCCGCGCCACCGCGGCCGTACGCCTGCCCCACGACTACCTCACCGAACGCCTCACCGGCCAGGGCACGACCGACCGCGGCGATGTCTCCGGTACGGGCTGGTGGGCGTCCGGGACCGAGGCGTACGACGAGGAGATCCTCGCGCACATCGGCCTCGACCCGGCCCTCCTCCCCCGTGTCGTCCGGCCCGGCGAGGTGGCCGGAACCGTGCACGCCAGTGGTGAGCTGCCGTTCTCCCGTGGCACGCTGGTCGCCGCCGGCACCGGCGACAACGCGGCCGCCGCGCTCGGCCTCGGGCTGCGCCCCGGCACCGCGGTGCTCAGCCTCGGCACCTCTGGCACGGTGTACGCCGTCTCGACGCGGCGTCCCGCCGACTCGACCGGCACCGTGGCGGGTTTCGCCGACGCGCGCGGCGACTGGCTGCCGCTGGCCTGCACGCTGAACTGCACCCTGGCCGTCGACCGCGTCGCCACGTTGCTGGGCCTCGACCGCGAGGCCGTCGAACCCGGTGCGGGCGTGACACTGCTCCCCTACCTGGACGGAGAGCGGACGCCGGACCTGCCGCACGCCTCCGGGCTGCTGCACGGGCTCCGGCACGACACGACGGGCGGGCAGCTGCTGCAAGCGGCGTACGACGGCGCGGTGCACTCGTTGCTGGGCGCCCTCGATCTGGTCCTTGACGCGGACGCCGACCGCTCCGCCGCGCTGCTGCTGATCGGTGGCGGCGCCCGGGGGACGGCCTGGCAGCAGACGGTGCGCCGGCTGTCGGGGCGGCCCGTTCAGGTACCCGAGGCCAGGGAACTGGTCGCGCTCGGAGCTGCCGCGCAGGCCGCGGGCCTGCTGACCGGCGAGGACCCGGCCGCGGTCGCCCGGCGCTGGGACACCGCCCGCGGGCCCGTGCTGGACGCGATGGAGCGGGACGAGGAGACGCTCACCAGGATCGCCGAGGTACTCTCCGACGCGGCCCCGCTGCTCGAGCGGGAGCCTGGCAGGCACTGACGAGGACCACCCTGACAGGACCGGCACCGACAAGGGCCGCGGCCCGTGGGGACCGGCCGGACGAGGACTGACGGAGGCATGACCGCACCGCTGCACGAGGCCCACCCGACCGGTTCGGGCCGTCGGCTGCCCGACACCCAGCAGGGCATGCGCCGCCGCAACCTCTCCAGGGTCATGCACACGGTCAGCGCCGAAGGCCCGCTGTCGCGTGCCGCCGTCGCCTCGCGCATCGGCCTGACCCGGGCGGCCGTGTCGACGCTGGTGGACGAGCTGATCCGCTCGGGGCTCCTCGAAGAGCTGGGCCCCGAGCGGCCGAGCCGGGTGGGGCGGCCGGGCTCGGCGCTCGCCGTCAGCGGGCACGGTCCCGCGGGGATCGGCGCGGAGGTGGGCGTCGACCATCTCGCGGTGTGCGCGGTCGACCTGCGCGGTGCCGTGCGGGCCCGTGCGGTGCGGCACGGCACCAACCGTGGCCGGCCGGCCAAGCCGGTGATCGAGGAGCTGACGACGCTGATACGTCAGGTGATCGCCGAAGCCGAGCGGGAGGGGCTGTGGGCCGCGGGCCTCGCGGTCGCCGTGCCCGGGCTCGTGGCGCGCGACGGGCGGACCGTGGTCCGCGCCCCCAACCTCGACTGGCACGACACGGATCTCGGGGCGCTGCTGCCCGTGGAGCTGCCGCTGACCGTGGACAACGAGGCCAACTTCGGCGCTCTCGCGGAGCTCTGGCTCGGCGATGCGACACCGCGCGACTTTCTGCATGTGTCGGCGGAGATCGGAATCGGTGCGGCGGTGCTCGTGGACGGACGGCTGCTGCGCGGAACCCGCGGCTTCGCGGGCGAGTTGGGGCATGTGCCGGTCCGTCCGGAGGGGCCGCGGTGCCCGTGCGGTGGAAGCGGCTGCCTCGAACAGTACGCGGGCGAGGAGGCCGTGCTGCGCGCGGCAGGTCTGGAGCCGGGCGAGGACCGGGTCGGGCTGTTGGCCGAGCGCGCCGCCCAGGGAGACGTGGATGTACGGCGTGCCCTGCGCGACGCCGGGACCGCGCTCGGCATCGCGCTGACGGGGGCGGTCAATCTGCTCGACCCGGAGACTGTCGTGCTGGGCGGAGCGCTGTCCGGTCTCGCGCCCTGGCTGCTGCCCTCGCTGGAAGGCGAGTTGGCGCGGCGCACGGCCGGTCCCCCCTGTGCCGTTTCCGTCTCGCGGCTGGGCCCCGAGGGACCGCTGCTGGGCGCGGCGCACTCGGTGGTGCGGGGAGTGCTCGACGATCCGGCCGGGGTGGCGGAGCGGGCTTAGCGGGCTCGGCGTCGTCGGGGCAGGGGTCGGGGGGAGAAGTCGAGAGCACGGATCGGGGCACGGGTCGGGAGCACGGGTCGGGAGCCCGGAGCGGGGGCACGGATCGGGGCTGCCGTCTGCTCACGACCCGACGCGGAACTCCGCCTCCGGTCCCTCGCTGTTCACCACGCGGTTGTGCCTACGGCTGGGCCCCGCTGTTCCCCCTTTCGGGTGGCCGAGTTGTCCACAGTCCCGGACTTGTCCACGGCTCACGCCTCGCTCTTCCTGCCCAACCGGCAAGCGCCGTACCGTAATTCACGCGAGGGGCAGCCGTCCGATCGATGGCTGCGTGTCGGGGCGAATCGGGGGGTTCACATGCAGTCGGAGTTGAGTGCGCCCGTGTCGTGCGCGGGGCCGGTCGTGGGTGCCCGGTTGCCGGCGGGGGGCGTGATATTGATCATCGTGCTGACCGGCGGAGGTCGTGGTGTTGGTCGTCCTGCCGCACCGCCGCTCCGGGTTCATGGCCGATACCGCTCGTGTCCACCCCGACAAGTACTCCATCCCCGACCCTCAGCAGAGAGGAGCTGTGCACCATGACGGACCCCCGGATTCTGACCGTACGGCCCGCACCGGGCGAGTACGCATGGACGTTCGGCGGCGCGCCGCCCGTGGCGCGTATCGCGCCGGGCACGGTCCTCGATCTCTACACCGAGGACTGCTTCGCCGGACGGGTGCGCTCCGAGAAGGACCTGGTGTCCGAGGTGTGCGAGTTCCCGTTCCTCAACCCGCAGACGGGACCCTTCTACGTGGAGGGAGCGGAGCCCGGAGACACGGTCGCGGTCCACTTCGTGTCGATCGAACCGGCCCGTGACTGGGCGGCGTCGACGACGGTCCCCCTGTTCGGTGCGCTCACTTCCACGCACGCCACGGCCACGCTGCAACCCCCGCTGCCGGAGACCGTATGGATCTGGCAGCTCGACCGGGAGCGCCGCACCGCGCTGTTCAGCGCACGCGAGAGTGACATCCAGGTCGAGCTGCCGATGGATCCGATGCATGGCACGGTCGGCGTGGCGCCCGCGAACCTGGAGGTGCGCTCCGCGCTGGTGCCCGACGCGCACGGCGGGAACATGGACACTCCGGAGATGCGGGCCGGGGTGACCTGCTACCTCGGAGTGAACGTCGAGGGCGCTTTGTTGAGCCTCGGCGACGGACACGCACGACAGGGCGAGGGCGAGACCTGTGGAGTCGCCGTGGAGTGCGCGATGAACACGGTCGTGATCGTCGAGCTGCTCAAGGAAGTGGCCACGCCCTGGCCGCGCATCGAGTCCGACACTCACATCGTCTCGACCGGCTCGGCTCGCCCCTTGGAGGACGCGTTCCGCATATCCCAGCTCGACCTGGTGCGGTGGCTGGTGCGCGACTACGGGTTCAGCGAGCTGGACGCGTACCAGTTCGCGAGCCAGGCGGTCGAGTCGCCGCTCGCCAATGTCTGCGACACCAACTACACGTGCGTCGCCAAGCTCCGCAAGGAATGGCTGCCCGCGCGGGAGACACATCGCGGGCTGCACGCACGGCTTCGTGAGACTGCCGCGGCACTGCGGCGCTGAGCAGACTGCCGCGACACTCCGAGGCTGAGCGGAATTCCGCGACACTCCGAGGCTGAGCGGGATTCCGCGACACTCCGAGGCTGAGCGGAATTCCGCGACCTTACGGCGCTGAGAGTAGACGACCGCGCTCCTCCGACGCTCAGCGGACTCCCGCGCGCCCGGCGCCGAGGAGAGACCGTGCGTTGTCGGTTGACGCCCACGCAGCGATCCTCATCCCGACCATCGAAAGGCAGACACTTCATGGAGCGAGCCAGATCGTTCCCGAGCCGGCGGCGGCTGCTGAAGGGCGCAGCCCTCGCCGCCCTGCCCTACTCGTTACTTCCCGGCACTCGGGCCACGGCACAGGCCGCGGCCGTCGACCACCCGGGCGTCGAGTGGGTACCGGCGAGCACGTCCAACTACACGGCGAGCAACCGCCCGACCAGCTGTCCTCTCGACTACGTGATCATCCACGTCACGCAGGAGACGTATCCCACCACCCTGTCCATCTTCCAGAATCCGCAGAAGAAGGTGTCCGCCCACTATCTCGTGCGTTCGGCCGACGGGCATGTCGCACAGTGTGTACGGGAGCATGACATCGCCTGGCACGCGGGGAATTGGGACTACAACACCCGGAGCATCGGCATCGAGCACGAGGGCTGGGTGGACCGGCCCGCCTACTTCACCAACGCCCTCTACGAGGAGTCGGCCAAGCTCACCGCAGCGATCTGCACCCAGTACGGCATCCCGAAGGACCGCGCGCACATCCTCGGCCACTACCAGGTGCCGGGCACCGACCACACCGATCCCGGGCCGAACTGGGACTGGACGCGGTACATAAGGCTCGTCAACTTCGGCTGACCGAGCGGCTTGTCGGGGCTCGCACCGGGAGTGACGATGGTCCCAGCCGCATCGCCTTCTGGGAGGCCGAGTTGACCGATCCTTGGGTTGCCCTGGAACCGGGGGCCGATCCCGCCGAGCGGGTGCGGATCCTGCGCCGCGCCCACGAGGCGTTCACCGAGGCGGGCAGGGTGGCGCGGCCGGTGCGTTCCGTGGTGGCGGACTCGTGGCGGCGTTCGGCCCGGGCCGGGGTCGTGCCGGAGGGCACCGCGAGTGTGGAGCTCATGGACGGGGATCTCGGCTCCTACCGGGCGCAGCATCCGCTGGCCAGGGTGATGCCGCTGTTCCGGGAACTGATGGGGACGTTCGCGGCGGACGGGAAGCACCTGCTGGCGGTGTGCGACGCGCAGGGCAGGCTGCTGTGGGTCGAGGGGCATCCGGCGACGCGGCGGCAAGCGGGCCGCATGAACTTCGTGCCGGGCGCGCGGTGGTCGGAGACGGCGGTCGGCACGAACGCGCCGGGCACGGCGGTTGCCGTCGACCGGCCCGTGCAGGTGTTCGCGGCCGAGCACTTCATCCGACGCGTCCAGCCCTGGACGTGCGCGGCGGCGCCCGTGCACGATCCACGGACCGGGCGAATGCTCGGCGCGGTGGACATCACCGGTGGGGACGGGCTCGCGCATCCGCACAGCCTCGGTTTCGTGCAGGCGGTGGCGCGCGCCGCCGAGTCCCACTTGGCGTTGCTGGAACCGCCGAAGGCGATGACCGACGCGCTTGAGCTGACCGCGCTGGGCCGCGACGAGGCCCAACTGCTCGTGGCCGGCCGGAAGATCAGGCTCAGTCGCAGGCACAGCGAGCTCCTGGTGCTGTTGGCCCGGCACCCGGAAGGTCTCACGGGCGACGAGTTGCTCTGCGCGCTGTACGAGGACGAGTCGGTGACGCCGGTGACGCTGCGAGCCGAACTGGCCCGGCTGCGCCGGCTCCTCGGCCCGGGCCTGCTGGGTTCGCGGCCGTACCGGCTCACGGCGCCGGTCGAATCCGATGTCGCGGTCGTGGAGCGGCGGCTCGCTGCCGGCGCGATCACGGCGGCAGCGGCGGCGTACGCCGGTCCGTTGTTGCCGGCTTCGGCGGCACCGGCGGTGGTACGGCTGCGGCGCAGGCTCGCCGACGGTCTGCGTATGGCGCTCATCGCCCGGGGCGACCCGGACCTGCTGGCCGACTGGGCCCGCGCGCCCTGGGGCGAGGACGACCTGGACGTCTGGCGGGCACTGGCCACCGTACGCCCGACGGCGGTGGTGCGGGCGCGTCGGGACGAGCTGGAGTCCGAGCTGTCGGCACCTCCGGCGTGGCCGGGCGGGCGGGGGCCGAGAGGTGCAACGTCCTCGCAACGTGCGCGCTCCTAGCCTCGCGGCGAGAGCTGCCCAACGGCGGGCAGCGCTGCTCCGGGAGGCAGACCAGAATGACCCGTTACGCGGCGCCCGGCACCGAGGGCGCGATCGTCTCCTACCAGGCGCGTTACGACCACTTCATCGGCGGGGAGTATGTTGCGCCGGCCCGCGGACAGTACTTCGAGAACCCGAGTCCGGTGAACGGGCAGCCGTTCACGGAGGTCGCGCGGGGCACCGCCGAGGACGTGGAACGCGCGCTGGACGCGGCGCACGCTGCCGCGCCCGGCTGGGGCCGCACCTCGGTGGGCGCGCGCTCCGACATCCTGCTCAAGATCGCCGACCGGATGGAGGCGAACCTGGAGAAGCTGGCGGTCGCCGAGAGCTGGGAGAACGGCAAGCCGGTGCGCGAGACACTCGCGGCCGACATCCCCCTCGCGATCGACCACTTCCGCTATTTCGCCGGGGCGATCCGTGCCCAGGAGGGTTCGCTCGGCGAGGTCGACGACGACACCGTCGCGTACCACTTCCACGAGCCGCTGGGCGTGGTCGCGCAGATCATTCCGTGGAACTTCCCCATTCTGATGGCGGTCTGGAAGCTGGCACCGGCGCTGGCGGCGGGCAACGCGGTCGTCATCAAGCCGGCCGAGCAGACGCCGGCGTCCATCCACTACTGGATGAGCCTGATCGCGGATCTGCTGCCGCCGGGAGTCGTGAACATCGTCAATGGCTTCGGCGTGGAGGCGGGCAAGCCGCTCGCGTCGAGCCCCCGGGTGGCGAAGGTCGCCTTCACCGGCGAGACCACGACGGGGCGCCTGATCATGCAGTACGCCGCGGAGAACATCAAGCCGGTCACGCTGGAGCTGGGCGGCAAGTCGCCGAACATCTTCTTCGACGACGTCTGGGCGCACGACGACGACTTCCGCGACAAGGCGCTCGAGGGTTTCACGATGTTCGCGCTCAACCAGGGCGAGGTGTGCACGTGTCCCTCGCGGGCGCTCGTTCAGCGCGGCCACTACCGGGAGTTCCTGGAGGCGGCCGTCGCCCGCACGGAGCTCATCAAGCCCGGCCATCCGCTGGACACCGACACGATGATCGGCGCCCAGGCCTCCAACGACCAGTTGGAGAAGATCCTGTCCTACCTGGACATCGGTCGGCAGGAGGGCGCCAAGGTCCTCACCGGTGGCGAACGCGTCGAGCACGACGGGGAGTTGAAGGGCGGTTACTACGTACAGCCGACGATCTTCGAGGGTGACAACCGGATGCGGATCTTCCAGGAGGAGATCTTCGGCCCGGTCGTCTCGGTGACGTCGTTCGACGACTTCGACGACGCGATCAAGATCGCGAACGACACACTGTACGGGCTCGGGGCCGGTGTGTGGACGCGGGACATCAACACCGCCTATCGCGCGGGCCGTGCGATCCAGGCGGGCCGCGTCTGGACGAACTGCTACCACGCGTACCCGGCGCACGCCGCCTTCGGCGGCTACAAGCAGTCCGGCATCGGCCGCGAGAACCACAAGATGATGCTGGACCACTACCAGCAGACCAAGAATCTTCTTTGTTCATACAGCCCGAAGAAGCTCGGGTTCTTCTAGGGGGCCCAAATCGGTTGCCTGGAGGGAACTTTGACCCTCCAGGCATCCTCAGAGCGCAATCACCATCCTCGACAAGAAACACCGAAGCGGCCTTCAAGATCTTGTCGGCCCGCTTTAACTCCGCTATTTCCTTGCGGAGTTGTTTTGGCACTGCTCGTGCGAGCGGATTGTTGGTTAGGGTGACAAGCAGAGGCTGATCCCGGTGCCCTTGGCAGGGCGATGGCCAGGCCGGCGAGTGGGGGGCTGCACAGGCTGGAGGCTCCCGCGGAGTCGTGCCGGCCAGGAGCGGTGCTTCGCGGGGGGCATGGTCGCTGGAGGGTGGGTCGGACACGACGGGGGGCTCGCGTTGGATCGCCTGGCCGGAGCGGAGCTGGAAGTCGGCCAAGACCAGTTCGTGCCTCACGGGTTTGTCATCCTGCTCGGTCCAGCCGCGCAGCCCGTACAGGCTGACGATCCCGGCCATGTCGGCGGGCGGCAGCGGGCAGTGAGCCGTGGCGTTCCCGGACTTCCGGGCACCGGAGTCGTCCGGAAACAACGCCCCGCCGTCGTGGGGCGTGGTCATCGGCTCCGCCAACGCGGTCAGCGTCTTGTCGCGGTCCCACGGCGCCGGCCGGGCGACGACGTAATCCCGCAACGCCCGACGCTGCGCACGGCAGACAAGAAGGTCACTGCCGCAGGTCGACCGGCCGCGGTGGGCGTGTGACCGGCCGGCCGGCGCCGGCGGTGCTGCCCCCGTCGCTGCGCGCGTGGCTCGGGCTGATCGCGGTCCTCGCCGCGCTGGTGGTCGTCGTGCTCGGGGGCGTGTATGCCGGCCACGACGAGCCCGGCACGGTGGACAGATGGATCATCCAGCCGACGGCGGACAGTGTGCGGCCGCCGTGGCGGAACGTCGCTCTGGCGACGGACTTCTTGGGGGAGCCCGCCGGATCGGCGATGTTGGTCGTGGCCGCCGTGGCAGGCTGCCTGCTGCTCCGGCGTCCTCGCGCGGCGGTGCTCATCATTGCCGGCGTCGGCATGACCGTGGCGACGACGACGCTGCTCAAGCCCCTGGTGGGACGCACCATCCACGGCGACAACCTGTCCTATCCGAGCGGGCACACCGCCTTCGTCACCGCGCTCGCCCTCATGGTGGCGCTGCTCGCGACCGGCCGGCTCGGCCTCGGCAGGAGGGCCGGCACGTTGCTCGTGCTGGCCGCGGCGCTGGTCGCCGGCGCCGCGATGGGATGGGCGCAGGTCGCCCTGGGCGCGCACTATCCGACCGACGTCCTCGGCGGCTGGTGTACCGCGCTCGCGGTGATTCCGGCGACCGCGTGGCTGGTCGACAGCATCGCAGACCGGATCGCCGACCGGATGGCCGACCGGATGGCCGACGTCGGCCGACGGGAGCGCCGCTGACGTCACGTCACGTCTCGTCACGCCAAGCGGCGGAATACGGGCTTCACCGGCCGCCCGGCCAGCCAGGGAGTGGGGTCAGCGGCGTCCAGTGCCTTCCGGTACACCACACATGCCTGGGCCACCACGTCGACGGTGCGGTCGATGTCCGCGTCGTCGAGCGCGCTGCTCACCACGAACGACGGGGCCAGTACCCCGCCCGCGAGGAGCCGGCGCAGGAACAGGGTGCGGTACAGCTGCGACGGCTGCCGGTTCTCGTCGAGGGTGGCGAAGGCCAGGTTGCTGGCCCGGCCCCGGACGACGATGTGGTCGCCGACGCCCATGCCGGCCGCGGCGTCGCGGACACCGGCGGCCAACCGCTCGCCGAGGGCGTGCAGCCGCGCGGTGATGCCCTCCTCGACGTAAGTGGTCTGCACGGCCATCGCGGCTGCCAGGGAGTGCGTTTCCGCACCGTGCGTGGTGGAGAGCAGGAACACCCGCTCGCCGGAGTGACGCAGCCCGCCCCGCTCCATCAGCTCGCGGCGCCCGGCCAGCGCGGAGACGGCGAACCCGTTGCCCAGCGCCTTGCCGAACGTGGAGAGGTCGGGCACGACGCCGTACAGGCCCTGAGCGCCCGCCTCGGACCAGCGCAAGCCTGTGATCATCTCATCGAAGATCAGTACGCAGCCGTGCCGGTCGGCCAGCTCGCGCAGGCCGGCGAGGTACCCGGGCGGCGGCTCGGTGTGGGCGGCGGGTTCGAGGATCAGGCAGGCGACCTCGTCCTGGTACCGGGTGAGCAACTCCTCCGTGACGGCCAGGTCCCCGTAGGGGAACGCCACGGTGAGGTCGGTGGTCGCCGCCGGAATACCGGCGGACATCGGCGTGGTGCCGATGAACCAGTCGTCGACGGAGAAGAACGGATGGTCGCCGCAGATGGCCACCCGCGGGCGTCCGGTGACGGCGCGGGCGAGGCGCACCGCGGCGGTGGTGACGTCGGATCCGTTCTTCGCGAACTTCACCATCTCCGCGGTCGGCACCGTGGCCAGGAAGCGTTCCGCGGCCTCGACCTCCACGATCGACGGCCGGACGAAGTTGCTGCCGCGGTCGAGTTCCCGCCGCACCGCCTCGATCACGCGTGGGTGGGCGTGGCCGAGGCTGACCGACCGCAGGCCGGAGCCGTACTCGATGTAGCGGTTGCCGTCGATGTCCCACACATGGGCACCGCGGCCGTGGCTGATGACCGGGGCCAGGTTCTCGGGGTACTGGTCGTCGCCCTTGGCGTAGGTGTGCGCGCCGCCGGGGATCATGGCGTGCAGCCGCTCGTTCGCCATCTGAGACCGGGGCAGGACGAACTCCTCGGTCTCTTCGGTCTCTTCGGTCTCTTCGGTCTCTTTGGTCTCTTTGGTCTCTTTGGTCTCTTTGGTGTGTTCGGTGTCCACGCCGACCCTCACTTCTCTCTGTTCTTCAGGACCTCGGCGAGGCTCGGCGCCTCGCGGTCGCGCTGGGACATCGATGTGACCGGCAGCGGCCAGGGAATGGCGAGGTCCGGGTCGTCGAAGGCGATCGTCACGTCCTCGGCCGGATCGTGCGGGCGGTCGATCCGGTACGAGGTGTCAGCGGTCTCGGTCAGCGCCTGGAAGCCGTGCGCGCACCCCGCCGGGATGTACAGGGTCACCTGCGTCTCGTCGGACAGCTCGAAGAAGGCCCGGTTGCGGTAGGTCGGCGAGTCCGTCCGCAGGTCCACGACGACGTCGAAGATCCTCCCGTACGAGCAACGCACCAACTTGGCCTCGCCGGCGCCGGAGCGCAGGTGCAGGCCGCGCAGCACGCCCCGGACCGAGCGGGACAGGCTGTCCTGGACGAAGGCGTCCGGGTCGAGGCCCACCGAGCGGACCACGTCGGCGTCGAAGGTGCGGCAGAAGAAGCCGCGCTCGTCGGCGTACGGTGTCGACTCGAACAGGTACGCGCCGGCGATCTCCGGGACTTCGGTCGCTTTCATGGAGCCTCCTGCCGAGCGTGGGAGTGGGTGTGGTCGGACGCCGGGAACAGGGCCGCGGTCAAGTCGGTGAACTGGTCCTCGAGTTGCCGGGCGGCGGCCTGGTTCCGCTCGATGAGCGTCTGCCGCAGCTCGGCCGATCGCTTCTCCAGCGCCCGGAACTGCTCCAGCAGCCGGTCGGCGTCGACCTCGCGCGCCGGGTGACAGTACGCGCCAAGCCCCATCTGTGCCATGAGCGCGTCGCTCTTCGCCGCATAGCTGAGGGCGAGCACCGGCGTGCCGGTCTTCAGCGCGCAGATCAGGTTGTGGTAGCGGATCGCCACCACGGTGTCGGCAGCCGCCATCTCCTTCATCAGGTCGGCCAGTGAGGTCGGCTCGGCAGCGGTGACCAGCGGCGAGTCCACCGCGTCGAGGATCGCGGCGACCACCGACGCATCGCACGCGTCGCCGGTGAGCAGTCGGACCGGCCTGCCCTCCTCGACCAGCGCGCGGACGAACCGGGTCGTCCCATCGAGGTAACGCCGGTATATCTCATCGGCCTGGGCGCGGTCGTCGTTGCCGCCGTGGAAGTCCATGACACCGACGCAGACCGGGCCCGGCGAGCCCAAGGGCGCGCTCGCCCGCGGTGCCGGCAGGGAGAACGCGAGGTCCGGGTAGACCTCGTCGCGCGCGGTGTCCACGCCCATGGCCCGCATCGCGTCACGGGACTGGGCGTCCCGGTAGGACCGGTACGTGGCCAGCCGCGCCGACCAGCGCACCAGGGCCCGGGTAGGCCGGTTGCCGATCGTCGCGGCGCCGACGCTGACCAGCGCGACCCGGGTGCGAAGCAGTCGGCCGCTCGCGCAGAGCAGGAACAGCGAGTACGGGAAGCCCCACGCCCGCAGCGGCAGCGTGGCTTCCAGGACGCCCATGCCCGGCACGATCACCACCTCGTGCCGGCGCACCCAGGCGGCGGTGCGGAAGACGTCGACGAGTTTTCCCAGGCCCTTCGCCGCGATCGCGCCCGCCCGCGACGCGGTCCGGTACTCCTCGCGGTTCCAGTGCAGCCGCGTCGCGGGGATCCCGTACCGGGCCGTGACGACCTCGGGTCCGCCGCACAGCGCGTCCACGACCGCGTCCGGGTGCTCGGCGCGGAGGTACCCGAGTACGGCCTCGAGCGATCCGTCGTTGCCGAGGTTGCCGGAGCCGAGCAGGCCGAACACGCCGACGCGCACCGGAGTTTCGTCCGCGGACGTCATACCTGCCTCCCCTCACGGCCGGCGACGAGGGCGTCGACGGAGACGGTGAGCAGGCCCGGATCGACCGGGGCGCGGTCCTCGACCCGCTCGCCGGCGCCCGGCCGGACCCGGCTGGTCATCCATGCGGCCAGGTGGCGGTAGCACGCGCGCCGATCGGCCGGGGACAACGGCGCCCGCCGGATCGCCGAGGCGAAGCCCCAGACGTACTCGGCGAGCAGCCGGGGCGTCGGGTGCAGCGGGCCCGCCCGGCGCGGGTCCAGGTTGACGCACCGGGAGCGCTTGCTCGGGTTCGCCCGCTCGGCGCGGGTGGGGTGGTCGCGGCGGAAGTACAGGATTTCCGGCACCTGGTGGAAGCGCCCGTGCAGGGCGATCTCGGCGACGAACGTGCGGTCCGCGTGGTGGTAGCTGTCCATCGGCTTCACCCGGCGCAGCGCGTCGGCCCGGATCACCCCGTAGAAGTCGTCACCGCCGGGCTCGAACAGCATGCTGCGGAAGCGCTCCGGCGGGTGCGGTGAGTCGGTGGCGAGCGTGTACTCGTACGGGACCTTGACCTGGCCGTCGCCGTCGATGACCGCCTGGTCGGCGTGCGCGAGGATCACGTCCGGCCGCTCGTCCAGCGCCTGGACGCAGCGCCGCAGCAGATCGCGGGCGTAAAGGTCGTCATGCGAGGCCCACTTGAACAGTTCGCCGCGGCATTCGTCGAACACACGGTTGTGGTTCGGCGTGGCGCCGATGTTCCGGGGCAGCCGGAGGTACCGGATGCGCGAGTCCAGCGCGGCGTACTTGCGGCAGAGCTCCTGGGTCCCGTCGGTGGAGGCGTTGTCGGAGATGACGAGTTCGAAGTCCTCGTAGGTCTGGCCGAGCAGGGCGTCGAGCGACTCGGCGAGGTACTCCTCGCCGTTGTACACGGGCAGGCCGATGCTCAACCTGGGTCGGGCGGTCATGAGGTCCTCAATTCGGGGATGGGATTGCGGTGCCGCTCGCGCAGGGCGGACCGCAGGTGCAACCACCACACGGCCGAGCCGCTGACGGTCGCGGCGGCGACGCCCCAGGCCGAGCCGATAGTGCCGGCGACGGCCGCCCCGCCGAGCCCGCCGCTGACATAGCAGGCGGAGGCGAACAGTTGGGAGCGAAGGCTGCGCCGGGCCGCGCCGAGCGCGCGCAGCCCGGCCGCCGCGCCGGTGCCGAGGCCCGCGCCCGCGACGCCGAGAGTGATCGGCACGATGAGCTCCGAGGCGGAGTGCCAGACGTCGCCGAGCACCAGCTCACCGAGCCGCCCGGGCATCAGCAGCAGCGCCGTGCCCCAGAGCAGCGCGCCGGCGGCCTGTCCCCCGCCAAGGAGGAGGCAGAATCTACCCAGTTGATGCGGTGCCTGCCGCAGTACCCGTGCCGCTTCCGGAACGGTGACCAGCGAGAGCCCCATCAGCACGGCGAGGAACGGGCCGAGCAGGAGCTCGGCGCCCCGCACCGCACCCACCGCGCTGACTCCGACGATCACGCCGAGCCCGTACGCCCGCAGCTGGTTCGCGCCACTGAGGCTGACGTTCTCGACCAGATACCGGTAGCCGAGATCGCGCTGCTCACGAAGCCACCCGCGCGCCTCGGTCATCCGGGGCCGGATGCCGGACTGGATGTAGCCGTACCCCGCCGCCACCGTGGCGGACGCGCCCCAGGCGAGCACGAAAGCGGCCACGCTGCCCACATGGGCGGCCAGCACCATGGCCGGGACAAGTGCGACACCCCACACGACGTCGTTGAGGAACGCCTTCCGCCCGGCGCCCGCGGCGAAGAACGAGAACCGCCAGGCGTCCTGGAGCAGCAGCCCCGGCAGCATGACACCGAGGGCGGCGAACGCGGGCCCCACGCGGCCGCCGACGCCGAGCCCGGCCATCAGACACACCGCGCCGAGGGCGAGACCTACGCCGAGTGCGGTACCCGTCGACCGGCCCACCGCCCCGCGCCAGGACGCGTCCGGCACGCCGCTGAAGCGCACCACGAGCGGATCGGTGGCCAGCCCGCGGGAGACGTTGAGCACCACGCCGTAGGTCACCCAGGCGAGGCTGAACACGCCGAACGCGGTCACCCCCAGCGAGCGGGCCACGTAGATGCCCACCACGAAGTTGGACATGCTGGAGGCCGCCTGGTCGGCCAGTCCCCAGGACAGCCGGCCGGCGAGGGCCCGCTTGGCGGATCCGGCCGGTGCCGTCGCCTTTTCCCCCTCGGTGGTCATCGGCGTCATGCCTTGATCAGCTCGGCGCCGTGCAGGGCGCCGGCCGCGGCGGCGACGGCGCTGAACGGCAGCCCGGACCGCTCGGCGACGTCCAGCAGACTGTGCTCGCCGTCGGAGAGATTGAGCACCCAGAGCATGGCCATCTGGGCCTGCTTGGTGTCGCTACGGCCGCCGAGCGCGTCGTACAACCCGCGCCGGCCCAGCTGTGGCTCGCCGTAGGGGCTGAGGTTGACGTACCGCCGGTTGCGGTCTAGGACGGCGAATGCCTCGCGGCAGACTGCGAGGGTGTCCGCCATCGCCTCCGGGGAGACGAAGTCCGGGTTGTCCGCCGAGGTGTGGTACTCGGGGTAGCCGGCGTACGGGGTCCGGCTGAGCGAGCCCACACCGAGATTGAACCCGGGCGAGCAGTACTGCCGCTCGTCGTAGCCGTACGGAGTGAACTCGGTGACGTGGTGCGGGCGTTCGGAGGCGGCCAGCACGTGCCGCATCACTCGGTCTATCTCCGCGTCGCCGCGCCTGCTCGGCTTGTACGTCAGCCGGCCCGGATCGCCGGCGCAGGCGAGCACCAGGCCGTGCTTGACCCGCTCCACCCGTTCCGCGTTGCGGGCCAGCCAGGTGATCGCCCCGATGGTGCCGGGCGCGTAGATGAACCGGTAGGTGTAGTACGGCGTCTCCTGCGCCAGCGCGCGGGCCAGGAACGTCGCCACCGCGATGCCGGCCAGGTTGTCGTTGGCCAGCGACGGGTGGCAGACGTGGCAGGAGACGATCACCTCGTCGGCGACCTGCCCGGGGACCACGTGCTCGGCGTAGGTGAGGTGGCCATCGGCGAGTGTGGAGTCGATGCGCACCTCGTACTCGCCGTCCGGCATCGCGTCCAAGGTCTCCTGGGCCAGGCAGAAACCCCATTCCGGCTTGTAGTAACTCGTGCGGTACGGCACCCAGGTCGGGTGGTCCGGAAGGGTGTGCAGGTGCGCGCGAAGCTCGGCCAGCGGCATGGTCGCCGACACCGGCACGCTGTAGCCGAGTACGTGCAGGCTGGACGCGGCGAAGTCGACGACCCGGTTGCCGGAGGTGTCGGCGATGTACGCGTCCCGGATGTTCCACTCCTGCGGCACCGTCCAGTCGAGCACCTGAGTCCCGGTCGGCACCTCGTGCACCTGCAGCGGGACGTACTCGCCGACGATCTCCAGGGTGGCGCGCACGCCGTCGCCGGTGATGCTCCGGCACAGCGGGTACAGTCGCTCCACCAGCGCGTGCATCTCGTCGCCCGCACTCTTTTTCAATGGCTCGGTCATCGGCGCCACCGCAGGGTGTCGTCGACGGCACCGGCGTCGGACGCCGCGCGCAGCACGGCAAGGCGGGTGAAGCGTCGCTCGAAGTCCTCCCGGGTCAGCCCGAACTTCCGGTATGCGTCGGCGAGTTCGAGCGCGCCCTGCTTCACCGTCCACTCGCATTCGAAGCCGGGCAGCGCGGCGCGGAACCGGGAGAAGTCCACCCGGTACGACCGCGGATCGGCACCGTTCTCCCCCGTGATCACCACCTTCGCGCCGGACACCGCCTCGGCGACCTGCTCGGCGATCTCGGCGACCGTGACGTTGTTGATCTCACTGCCGATGTTGAACGCCCGGTCGTGCACCGCTTCCCGCGGCGCGGTCAGCGCGGCCGTGAAGGCCCGGGCGATGTCGGCGGCGTGCACCAGCGGGCGCCAGGGGGTGCCGTCGGACAGCACCAACACCTCGCCGGACAGGAGCGCGTGACCCACCAGGTTGTTCAGCACGATGTCGGCGCGCAGCCGGGGCGAGTAGCCGAAGGCGGTGGCGTTGCGCATGAACACCGGGCTGAAGTCGCCGTCGGCCAGCGCGTGCAGGTCGTCCTCCACCCGCACCTTCGACTCCGCGTACGGCGTCACCGGGCGCAGCGGGGCGTCCTCGGCCACCAGGTCGTCACCGCCGGAGGCGCCGTAGACCGAGCACGTCGACGCGTACAGGAAGCGCCGCACTCCGGCGTCGCGGGCCAGCCGGGCAAGGCGTACGGACGCGTGGTGGTTGATGTCGTAGGTGAGGTCCGGTGCCAGCGATCCCAGCGGGTCGTTGGACAGCGCGGCCAGGTGGATCACGGCGTCCACCCCGGCCACGTGCTCGGCCGTGACGTCGCGCAGGTCCACCCGGTGCCCCGGCGGGTCCGCGGGCGGCTCGCCCAGCACGCAGTCGGCGAACAGGCCGGCGTCAAGGCCGACGACCTCGTGCCCGGCGGCCGTGAGGACCGGGGCCATCACGGTGCCCAGGTAGCCCTGGTGTCCGGTCAGTAGTACGCGCAAGGTTCAATCCCCCAGGTTGAGCATGAGTTTGGTGACGGCGAACGCCTCGGCGTAGCGCGCGTGGCATTCGATGCCGCGGATCCGTGCGAGGCCGAGGAAGGCCTCGCGGTCGTACCAGGGCCGGTGCCGCTGCGAGGGGTAGTGCTCCTGCAGCAGCCGCACCTTCTGTTCGGCGATCTCCGGCGACAGCGGCTGATACGCCGCCATACGGCCGAGATCGCCGTCCCACTTGACGATCTCGTAACCGAGGACCAGGTGGTCACGGAACGCCGTGGGTACCAGCCTCGCCAGGCCGCGGTGATCCTGGTGCGCGTCGTCCGTACGCGGGGCCAGGATCAGATCCGGCTCGGTCTCCCCGCGCAATTCCTCGACCGCGGCCTTGGCCTCTTCCCAGTGCACGGGCATCCGGCCGTCCGGCAGCTTGAGCACGGTCAGCCGCAGGTCGGCGCCCGGGCAGAAGGCGGTGAGCGCGGCCTGCTCCTCCTGCTCCCGCTCGCCGCCACCGCCGGAGAGCACCAGCGCGTCGATACGGATACCCGGCCGCGCGAGGCACAGCGTCAGCAGTGTGCCGCCGGCGCCGATGGCGATGTCGTCGCAGTGCGCGCCCACCGCGACGATCCGGTCCAGGCGCCCGGCACCGAGCCGGATCACGCGCTCAGCCCGGCGTTGTCGCGTTCCCACACGGCCCACGGGCGGTCGCCCCGGGCGTAGGCGGCGTCGAGCGCGGCCCGCTCCTTCACGGTGTCCGTCGGTTTCCAGAAGCCGCGGTGCTGGTGCGCCACCAACCTGCCCTGCTTGGCCAGTTGGGCGCATCCGTCGGCGACCAGGTCCCCGTTCTCCGGTATGTGGTCGAAGACCTCCTGGCGGAGCACGAAGTAGCCGCCGTTCTCCCACAGCGGCAGTTCGCTCACCGCGGTGATGCCCCCTACGAGACCGTCCTCGCCCAGCTCCACGCAGTGGAACGAGGACTGCGGCGGCACCACCATCATCGACGCACCGGCGTCACGCCGGGCGAACCGGTCGATCATCTCCGGCAGCGGGGCGTCGGTGAGCACGTCGGCGTAGTTGGCGAGGAACATCTCCTCGCCATCCAGGTGGTGCCGCACCCGGCGCAGCCGCTCCCCGATCGGTGACTCGATGCCGGTCTGCGCGAACGTGATGGTCCAGTCGGCGATGTCGGTGGACAGCAGCTCGGTCCGGCCGCCGCGCAGCACGAAGTCGTTGGACACCGTCTCCTCGTAGTTGAGGAAGAAGTCCTTGATGTGGTGAGCCCCGTACCCGAGGCACAGGATGAACTCCCTGTGCCCGAAGTGCGCGTAGTAGCGCATGACATGCCAGATCAGCGGTCGCGGGCCGACCATCGCCATCGGCTTGGGCATGTCGTCGGCGGCACCGTCGCGCATCCGCATCCCATAACCGCCGCAGAACAGAACGACCTTCATGCTGTGACCTCTTTCAAGACGCGACCTCGACAATGCTCAGTTCCGGGATGGGAAAGACAAGGCGGCCGCCCCAGTCGTGCACGAAGGACAGCTGCTCGACCAGCTCGGCCCGCAGGTTCCACGGGAGGACGAGGACGTAGTCCGGTTTGTCGGCGGCTATCTGCTCGGGCGGCAGGATCGGGATGCGGGTGCCCGGGGTGAACCTGCCGTGCTTGTAGGGGTTGCGGTCGACCGTGTACGGGAGCAGGTCGGGCCGGATGCCGCAGTGGTTGAGCAGGGTGTTGCCCTTGCCCGGGGCGCCGTAGCCGACGACCGTCTCGCCGCGCTCGGCCGCCTCGATGAGGAACCGCAGCAGATCCCGGCGCACCTTGGCCACCCGAGCGGAGAACTCGGTGTACCCGGACAACTCCTGCAGCCCGGCCGCCTTCTCCCGGGCCAGCACGTCGGCCACCCGCCGGGTCGGCTCGCCGGCCACCTCGGCCGGCCGGGCCCACAGCCGGATGGAGCCGCCGTGCGTGGGCAGCAACTCGACGTCCACGAGCACGAGTCCGCCGCTCGCAAGGGCCCGGATCGCGGAGGCGACCGTGTAGTACTGGAAGTGCTCGTGGTAGATCGTGTCGTACTGGTTCTCCTCGATCAGGGTCAGCAGGTGCTGCACCTCGATGGAGACCCAGCCGTCGTCGGCGACCAGGGCGCGCAGCCCCTGGGTGAACCCGACGACGTCGGGGATGTGCGCGTACACGTTGTTGGCCACGACCAGGTCCGCCGGGCCGTGCTCGGCGCGGACAGCCGAGCCGGTGTCCGGGGACAGGAACTCCGTGAGCGTGGGCACACCCGCCTCCCGCGCCGCGGCGCCGACGTTCACCGACGGCTCGATGCCGAGGCAGCGGATCCCCCGGTCCACCACATGCTTCAGCAGGTATCCGTCGTTGCTCGCGACCTCGACCACGAAGGCGTCGGAGCCGAGCCCCACCCGCTGTACGGCGTCGGCGACGAACGTACGCGCGTGCTCCACCCAGGAGGTCGAGTACGAGGAGAAGTACGCGTACTCCTTGAACGTCTCCTCCGGCGTGATCAGCGGCGGGATCTGCGCGAGCCAGCAGTCGGTGCAGACCTGCAAATGCAGCGGGTACGCCGGTTCCGGCAGGTCCAGTTGGTCCGCGGCGAGAAAGCTCTCACACGGCGGGGTCGCCCCCAGATCGACGACGCTCGCCAGCGTCACCGAGCCGCACAGTCGGCAACGTGTCATTTACTGCCCCCCATTGATTCCGTCCCTATCGGCGGCGCGCTGTCCCCGCCGCCGGACCGCCCCGCGATCGCGGTGCGGTACCCCTCCACCAGGCGCTCCAGGCCGACGGCCGGGCTGAACCCCTGCTCGTAACGGCGCCGGGCCGCCTGGCCCATCTCCCGGTTGCGGACCGGCTCGGCCGCGATCCGGCGTATGCAGGACGCGAGCGAGGCGGGCTCGCCCGGCCGGTGCAGCAGCCCGGTCACGCCGTCCTCGACGAGTTCGACGAAGGCGCCGTGGCCTGCGGCGACGGTCGGCACCCCGGCCGCCATCGCCTCGACGACCACCAGGCCGAACGCCTCCAGCCACGTCGAGGGAGCCACCACGGCGACCGACCGCGCGATGACCTGTCGGCACTGCTCCGGGTCGTACAGGCCGACGTAGCGCACGTCGTCCCGGCCCGCCGCCCAGGCGGTCACCTCTGGCTCCAGCGGCCCCGCGCCGGCGATCACGAGCGGTACGCCCACTCCGCCGCTCGCTGCGATCTCGTCCCACGCGGTCATGAGCAGCCGTACGCCCTTGGCCTCCGCGAGCCGGCCGAGATAGAGCACATGCTCGCCCGCGCCCGCTCGGCACACGCCCGGCTCCGGCACGAAGTTGTGCTTCACCGCCAGCCGCTCGGCCGGCATGCCCGACCGCACCAGGACGTCGCGCTGCGCCGCGGAGATGCAGAAGAAGCGCTCCACGCCGGACCACCACCGCCGCCGGTTGACCGACAGGCTGACCGCGAGCGGCACCGTCGCAAGGCGCGAACTCCGGTAACAGCCGTGCCGGACGGCCGGCAGTGGTGCGGAGCCGACGCACTCGGTGCACGGCCGGCCGTCCCGCTGCAGCGTGCCGGGCGGGCAGACCTGGGTGTAGTTGTGCAGCGTGGCGACGGCGGGCACGCCGGCGTCGGCGCAGGCGGCAAGGACCGCGGGCGACAGGAGCGGGAAGACGTTGTGGACGTGGACCACGTCCGGCCGCTCGGTGCGGAGCCGGGCGGCGAGTTCCGTGCGGACCGCCGGGTTCCACGGCACGAGCAACGCCACTGCGGCCTTGCCGAGCAGGGACCGGGCGGCGATGTCGTCGCTGCGCCGCTCGAACACCTCGACCCGGTGGCCGGCCGCGCGCAGCAGCTCCACCTCCTGGTCGACGACCTTGTTCTCGCCGCTCGGCTGCGCCGAGGCGTAGCGGTTGTGCACCACGAGGACGTGCATGGTCAGCTCACCTCCGTTCTCCGGGCCCAGCGCGGGATGCGTCGTCGAGGGACTTCGGGCGTCGATTCGGGCAGCGAGACGGGAGCGGCCTCGGCCTCGGCAGGTGCCGCCAACAGCGAGGCGGCCAAGGCCAGATGCAGCAGATACGGCGAGGCGTCGCCAAGGCCTGCCTCGGTGTACGACGCGATCGCGCAGTAGCTGATCAGGAAGATCGCGCAGGCCCGCTGCAGCGACGGTGGCCGCAGCAACGCGATGCCGCCAAGGACGATGATGATCGCCGCCACCAAGGCGACGCCGATCAGACCCTGTTCCTGGTAAACGGCCAGCCAGCTGTTGTCGATCGGCAGCCCGCCGAACGACTTGTCGCCCAGGCCCATGCCGAACAGCTTCTCCCCGGTCGTCCTGGGCGCTGCCAGCAGGGCGTCCCAGACCTTGGCCCGCCCGGTGAGGTTGGAGAAGTTCTCCTGGCTCTGCCCGCGCAGGAACCACGCCTGGAGCGCGGAGCTGAACCCGACCGCGGCCACCGTGGCGCACAGCACCGTCCAGGTGAAGAACCGGCGGGCCGCGGCGCTAGTCAGGATGAGCGAGCCGATCGCCAACGCAAGGCCGATGAACAGGCCGAGCGTGGCCGTCCGGGTATGGGTCAACGCGAGCAGGACGAGTGACGGCACGATGACCACCGCCGCACTGGCCCTGTCCGTCCTGCGGCCCAGTACGAGCAGCACGGTGAGCCCGATGATCACCGCGGCGTACTGTCCGATCTGCGGCGGGGTGAGCGGCCACAACGCGCCGACGAGGCGTCCGCCGTAGAGGTCGGGCAGGGCCGCACCCGGTGAGGCGACCAGGCCGACGGCCACAGAGCCGAGCACCGCGAAGTACATCCGGATGTGGTGCCGAACGAACGTCAGGCCGCCGTCCCACCAGCGGCTGAGCAGCCACAGCGTGCCGACGAAGAGAGCCAGCCGGGTGCAGCGGAACAGCGCGCCGAAGCCGGACTCCAGGTTCACGCTGGAGATCACGCTCGGCACCAGCAGCAGCGTCAGCAGGAACACGTAGGCGCCGGCTCGGATGCGCAGCCGGAGATTGACCGCGAGCGCCAGCGCGAAGGCGGCGACCAGCGCGCCCATGGTGACCATCTGGATGAGGGAGCGGGGCAGCGGGATGATGGTCTTCGCCCCGGCGGAGCCGAGCGTGTTGAGGACCAGCAACCCCCAGACGATCCCGACGATCTTCGGTGTCCCGGCAGGGCGCGGTCCGGCGCCGGGCCGCGTGCCCGCCGTGTCCGGTCCGCCCGGCAACCCGCCGCGCCGTAGGTCCCCGCCCATCTCAACCACCGGCCCGTACGCGGAAGGTGCTGCCCGCGTCCTGCTGGTACGGCGTGCCCTGCCACTCCCCGAAGGTGAATACCCGGCTCGGGTCGTAGGCGACGAATTTCCATGGACCGAGGTAGACGTTGTCGTGCCAGCGGTTGTGCTGCTCGCGGGTGATCGCCTCGGCCACCCGCTCGCCCTTGTAGGGCGACCAGTCCGGATAGGTGCCGTAGTTGGCAAGGACCGCCATGCGGTCGCACTTCTCCGTGCACTTGACGACGGACTTGTCCAGCACGAAGCGGTTGTCGTGGATGTCCACCCGCTGGGTCTTCCACCGGCAGTCGGCGTAGAGCGGTGCCTTGGCGATCGCCGGCTTCGCGCAGCGGTCGGTGTCCCGCACCAGCAAGGTGCAGTCACCGGACGAGGTGTTGGCCGGACTGTTGCAGAACCGGTCGGCGTTCTCCCACAGAGTGATCCCGGACCAGTTGTTCTCCAGCACGTTCCGGTAGATCTCGATCTTGTCGGTGCGGGCCTTGATCCGTGGTTCGCCGCCGGACTCGGACAGGTAGACGGTCGCGAACGGGAAGTTGTCGCCGAGGTCGGCTTCCCTGCGGCCCTCGACCCAGTTGTTCCGCCGGATCGTGTTCTTCCGGATGACCGCGTTGTAGCTGGTCTCGTAGATCAGCGCGGCACCGTCGTTGGCCTCGAGCACGTTGTTCTCGATGCGAAAGTCGTTGTTGTTGGTGTCCGCCCATAGCCCGGTTCCGCGGTTGTCGTGCACCCAGTTGCCGCGTACGTCGGCGCCGTTGACGGCCCAGAACTTGATACCTCCGGTGCAGCCGCAACCCTCCCGCCGCCGCTCCCAGTCGCCGGTGTTGTTGCCCACGATCTCGTTGCCCTCGACCACCAGGCCGCTGATACGGCCTTTGGCCTTGTACGCGTTCATGCCGTACTGGCCGTTGTCGCGCAGGCAACTGGCGCGGACCTTCTGACGGGCACCGGCCATCAGCCCGGCGCCGGAGTTGTACTGGATCTTGTCGTGCTCGATCACCCATCCGTCGGCCGAGTCATGGTTGACCACGCCCTCGTCGGGCGGCGCCACGAAACGTTGCACGGTCAGGTAGCGGATGGTGACGTTGCGGGCGCTGCCGCCGAACGCGTACTGGTTCTTCTTCCGGCCGTCGAGCACCGCGCCCGGCGCACCGAGGTAGCGGTTCCCCTCCTTGGGGATGACCTGGGCGTAGCGGTCCGGGTCGAGCCTGTGCTTGCCCGGTCGAAGCCAGAACGTGGTGTTCGGGGGGCTGCTCTTGGTCTTCGCTGCCAGGTCACCGACCACCGCGGGGTCGACGGTCACCGCGCCCGCCGGTGCCTTCGCGGGCCCGGCCGCGGGCTTGGCGCACATCCGGGCCACGGATGGGGCTGCGGACGTGGATGGCGCGGCCTTCGGCTCCGCCCCGGCGCCCGGCGTGCTCTCACAACCGGTCGCCGCCAGAAGGGCCAGCGCCAGCGGTGCCGCCGCCAACGCCGAGTGCCGCCTCTTGATCCCCACGCGCCCCCCTTGGGGGTGTTGTGAGTGCCCCACACAGCACCCGCGGCGCCCGGCACGCACCCTCGCCGCACCAGCCAAAGACCCAAGTAGCTCCGCTATGAGGGCCTTCGTCCGGCACGCCGAGGCCACGCACCGGACACCGCGGGCACCGCACAGGACTCTCACAACACCCCCAAGCCGCGGAACCTGAGTACGGTGATGAACCCCTCCGCGCCGTCGGCCAAGCCGGTGCCGACCAGCGTTGTGGTGGGTTCCTTGCGCCCGAAGCCGGCGGAGTACCAGCCCAGCGGCGGGTCACTCTCGCCGCGATGCGCCCGCCAGCTCAGCTGCCCGGGCAGGTCGAGCACCGCGGAGCGCCCCTCACCGTCCCGGGTCCAGGTGAGCACTGCCCGGTTCCCCACCAGGTCCGCGGCGATCGCCGGGCCGAGGTGGAACGTCAGGTGCACGGCCCGGCGCGGGCTGTGTTGGTCGCGGACCTCGTCAACCACCCTCAGCTCCTGGCTCGCGGCCGTCAGCTCCACCCGGCGGCGGTGCACTGCGCCCTCGGTGCGCCGGTAACCGTCGTGCTCGGCACACCAGCGGGCCGTCCCCCCTTCGGAGGCGCCGGATGTGTCCGCGGCCAGGACGCGGCTGCGGGCATGCCGGGTCCACAGGAACGGGCCGCCGGAGACGGACTGGTCACTGCCGTCCAGCTGCAGGGTGTTGTGGCCGCGGGTCGAGCGGAAGTACTGCCGCCACTCGGGTTGCCCGTGGTAGCAGAACGTCCCCGGGTCGGCGAGCACGTCGACCCCGTCGTGCCGGACCTCCACCGACAGCGCGTCCGCGTGGGCATGGGCGGCGATGGACAGGAAGCCGTGCGGACCACCGTCGCAGCGGCACCAGATCTCCTCCGGACCGCGCAGGATGGTGAGCCCCGCGTCGGCGAAATGAGCCGGTCGGCTTGCCGGGCGGGTCACGGCCGGTGCGGTTCCATCTTTCGCGTACGGCCGGATGAGCGCGGCCAGCAGCGGGGTGCGCACATCGGTGCCGGTCACCGCCGGCCACCAGGCGAGTCGACCGAACACGGCGTCCCCGGTGGCAAGGAGCGAGGCCCAGCGGTCGGTGCCCGCGCCGTCCACGACCAGACCGTGCCCGTCGTCCGCGTCCCCCTGGCGCGGCGGCCGCAGGTGGCTGTCCACGATGGCCGCGAGCGCGTCGGTCATCCGCAGCAGCACCAGCCGGATCGACGCGGGGACCGGCACGCCTGCGGCATCCGCCTCGGCCACCGCGGCCAGGCCGAGCTCCAGCACGAGTCCGTGATACTCGGTGGCCAGCTCGCGGTTGAGGCCGGAGTCGAAGGTGTTGCCGCGCAGGTGTCGCTCCAGCGACTGCAGCGCGCCGGCTCTCCAACGTGCCGAAGAGGGAAACCACCCGAACGCGCAGGCCCCGGCAAACTGCCCGGCGGCCTCGGCGATGACGTGGTTGTTCGCCGAAGACCCCCGGCTGGGGAAGGCGGCCAGCCAGCGCTGGTGGTGCCAGATCTGGTTCAGCGCCACCGGGTTGCCCTCGAACAGCCCGGACGCACCCGGCCAGCCGTCGAGCAGCCGGCGGATCCACACCCAGGACAGCAGCCGGATGCCCAGCTCGATGCCGCTGATCCAGTGCACGCCGCGCAGCGGTGGGTTGGCCGCCCACCACGACCGCAGATGCTCGGCCACTCGCTCGGCGTACCGCTCGTTCCCAGTGATCGCGTAGGCGGCGGCGAGCACGGTGAGGTACTGATGCCGGGACAGCTCCCAGATCTGCTTGATGTCCCCGACCGCGTCCTCGCTGCGGTACGGCACGTCGAAGGCGTAACCCGCCGGAGCCCGGCGCCCGGTCTTCGGGTCGCACCACCAGTCCGGGTCGGCCAGGTCGTCGCGGACCACCCCGAAATACTCGACGTGCCCGTCCATCAGCCGGTCCGCCTCGGCGACGAGACGTTTCGCGGCGTCCGGAGGTATTGCGGCGATCGTCCCGGCGGGCAGTACCGCGGTGAACCGGGCGCCGGTCACCCTCGGGCACTCCGGCCGCGCCGACCGCCACCGCCGCCTGCGCACCGCGTCGCCCACCCGGCCGCCGACCTCCCGCGGTCCCATCCGGGACAGCCGCCGCAGGTACCAGCCCGGACTCCCCGAGCTCACAGTCATCGAACCCTCGCCAACGTCACCGGCACGCCGCCCGCCAAGCCGGCCTGCACGGCGAGGGTGGCCGCCGTGGTGGCGGCCAGCGACTCCAGCGGCACCGGCATCGGCCCGCCGGTCCGCACGGCCTTGATGAACGCGGCCAGCTCGGCGGACTGGCCCTTGTCCCGGGCCTTGGGCAGCCGCGAACTGACCCACCGCTTGCGGCGGCCGTCGTACACAGAGGCACGGACGAAGTCGTCGAGCCGCAGCACCTTGCCGTCCGCGACCAGATCCAGCGTCTCCTTGGGGAAGCTGGGCGCGCCGGTGGTGACGTAACTGATGGTGGCGGTGGACCCGTCCGGGTAGCGCAGCACGACCTGCAGGTCCTCGTTGCCGGACGTGGCGACCGCGTACACCGATACCGGGTCTGCCTCGAGCAGCCAGCTCGCCGTGTCGATGAAGTGTCCGCCCTCGCCGGCGAACCGCGAGCCCTCGGTGCCCTGTTGGAGATACCAGCTGCCATGCTGCAGCCGTCCCGCGTTGACCAGGTAGCGGAGGCTCGCCGGACCGGTCCGGGCGCCGAACCGCTCCCTGGCCTCCTGCAGCAGCGGCGCGTACCGACGGTTGAAGCCCACCTGCAGCCGGTCGTTGCCGGACTCCTCCACCGCCGCGAGTACGCCGGCCAGCTCGTCCTCGGTGAGGGCCAGAGGCTTCTCCACGAACACCGTCTTGCCGGCGAGCAGTGCCCTTCGGGTCAGTTCGGCGTGCGAGCTGTGCCGGGTGACCACGAACACCGCGTCGATGGATTTGTCGCCGAGCACGGCGTCGAGATCGGTGGTCGCGTCGGCGAAGCCGAACTTCCGCTGCGCGTTGGCCGCGGACAGTGCCGTCGTGGTGACGACTGTAGACAACTCGACGCCGTCGCGCTGTGCCAGGTGCGGCAGCAGCATCGACGTCGCGTAGTTTCCCGCGCCGACGAACGCAAGGCGCACCGGCGTCTTGGCGGTCCGAGACGGCGTGGACACTCCGCCGTTGCCTCGCTTCACCGCGGGCACGGCCACCGCCGGGGCCTCCGTTTCCGCTATGGGTTCAGCGGGGCCGGGGTACCGGAACAGCACAGCCACGGCCTTCAGGTCGCCGTCCTTCAGACGCTGGTACGTCTCGACGGCGTCGTCGAAGTCGGCGATGTGGGAGACCAAGGGCTCCACGTCGACGCTGCCGCGGGCGAGGAGATCGAGGAAGCACGCCAGGTTGCGGCGCTCGGTCCAGCGCACGTAGCCGATCGGGTAGTCCCGCCCCTCGAGTTCGTACTCCGGGTCGTAGCGCCCGGGGCCGTAACTGCGGGAGAAGCGGACGTCGAGCTCCTTCTCGTAGTACGCGTTCCACGGCAGGTCCAGGCGGCACTTGCCGATGTCGACGACCCGGCCGCGGTCCCGGCAGAGCCGGGCGGCCAGCTCGACGGGCTGGTTGCTGGCGCCGCCGGCGGCCAGGTACACCTGGTCCACGCCGTGACCGCCGGTGAGTTCGGCGACGGCGGTTTCGACGGACGCGGAGGCGGGATCGCCGCAGGCCGCAGCGCCCAGGCGCTCGGCGAGCTCGCAGCGCACCGGGTCGGGGTCGACCCCGACGACGCGGACCCCCGAGGCGGTGAGGAGCTGCACCACCAACTGCCCGATCAGCCCGAGACCGATGACCAGCGCCGCATCGCCGAGCTGTGACTCGCCGCGGCGGACGCCCTGCAACGCGATCGAGCCGACGGTGCCGAAGGCCGCGTGCCGCGGCGCGAGGCCTTCCGGCACCCGGGCGTAGAGGTTCTTCGGCACCCAGTTCAGCTCGGCGTGCAACGCGTGCTCGTTGCCGGCGCAGGCCACGAGGTCGCCGACCTTCACATCGTCGATCCCGGTGCCGACCTGCTCGACCACCCCGCACAGCGAGTAGCCCAGCGGCGTGTAGGAGTCCAGCTTGCCCATCACCTTGCGGTAGGTGGCGGGCACCCCGTTGGTGGCCACGCTCTGCATGACCTTGGCCACCTGGTCCGGCCGGGAGCGGGCCTTGCCCAGCATCGACATCCCAGCCTCGGACACCTTCATGAGCTCGGTCCCGGTGGATATCAGCGAGTAGGCGGTGCGGACCAGCACACCGCCCGGCTTGCACCCCGGCACCGGCACGTCGAGCACCGCCAGCTCGCCGCTCTTATAGTTCTGAACAACCTGTTTCACTCGAGCTCCTCTTGTTTCCACGCCGTCAAGCCGCTTGGCTCTGGCCGGAGCCAGAGGTCGCGTCGCGATACCAGTACTCGAGCGTCAGCACATGCCACAGATGCTTGGAGAAGTCCCGCTGCCCGGCGGCGTCCTCGGCGACCATGCGCGCCAGCGCGTCGCGGCGCAGGAGCCCGGAGTTGACGAGCACGCCGTCGTTGACCACCTCGCGCACCAGCGGTGCCAGATCCCGGCTCATCCAGGCGCGCAGCGGGGCGCTGAACAGGCCCTTGGGCCGGTACACGATCTCCCGGGGCAGGATCGAGGTGGCCGCCTCCTTGAGGACGGCCTTGCCCTGTCGTCCGACGATCTTGCGATCGCCGGGCACGGCGAACGCCGCCTTGACCACCTCGACGTCCACGTACGGCACCCGCACCTCGGTCGAGGCGGCCATGCTCGACCGGTCGGTGTACGCGAGGTTCAGGCCCGGCAGGAACATCCGGGAGTCGCCCAGGCACATCCGGTTGACGAAGTCGTCGAGGTCGTTGTCCTGGTAGATGTCCGCGTGCTCGGTCAGCACGTCCTCGACCGTCCCGGCCAAGTCCGGATTGACCAGGGCGAGCAGTTCGTCCTGGTCGTACATGGTGTAGCTGCGCCGGAACGCGGTCTCCTCCGGGAGATCGGCGAAGGAGAGGAACCGCTTCGCGAAGCGCACCGACCGGTACCCCCGGCGGGCCGTGGCGACCGGCAGCCGGTCCACGGCCCTGGACAGGCCACGCCGCAGGGGCCGCGGGACGCGCTGGTAGCGCAGCGCGAGCAGGTTGGCCAGGTGCTTGCGGTACCCGGCGAACAGCTCGTCGGCGCCCATCCCCGAGAGCATCACCTTGACCCCGGCCTCCCGGGCGGCCGAGCAGATCAGGAAAGTGTTGATCGCGGCGGGGTCACCGATCGGCTCGTCCAGGTGGTACGTCATCTGTGGCAGCAGGTCGAGCACGTTCGGAGCGATCTCGATCTCATGCAGGTCGACGCCGAACCGCTCGGCCACTTGCCGGGCATAGCGCAGGTCGTCCGGCATCGCCTCGAACTTGGCGTCCTCGGCGCGGAATCCGATCGTGTACGCGGAGATCCCCGGTCGGTCGCGGGCCGCCAGCGCGGTCAGGTAGCTGGAGTCGAGGCCGCCGGAGAGGAAGGTCGCCACGGGTACGTCGGAGAGCAGGTGGCGCCGAGTCGACTCCTCGACGATGGCGGCCACGTCCGGCTGCTCGCCGGCCCGGGCCCGCTCCTGGCCCTCGGCGGCGACGTCCCTCAGGTTCCAGTACTGGCCGCGCTCCACCCGGCCGTCGGGCCGGCACCGCAGCCAGCTCCCCGGCGGCAGCTTCTCCGCTTGGCGGAACGCGCACCGTGAGTCCGGCACCCAGTAGTACAGCAGCGAGGCCACCAGCGCCGCATGGTCCACCTCCAGCGTCCCGCCGGTCGCGGCGGCGAGCGCCTTGAGCTCGGAGGCAAACACGAGGCCCGCACCGCGCCGGAGCAGGAACAGGGGCTTGATGCCGAGCTGGTCGCGGGCGAGCACCAGTTCACCGGTTCGCTCGTCAAAGATCCCGAACGCGAACATGCCGCGCAGCCGGGGCAGGCAGTCCGTGCCCCAGCGCCGCCAGGCCTCAAGCAGCACCTCGGTGTCGGAGGTACCGCGAAAGCGCACCCCGGCGGCCGCCAGCTCGGCACGCAGCTCGGGCGCGTTGTACAGCTCGCCGTTGTACGTCAGGGCGAGGCCGCCCGAGACCATCGGCTGGGCGCCGGTCTCGGACAGGTCGATGATGGCCAGCCGGCGGTGCCCGAGCTGCACTTCGCCGTCACCGACGGGGTGGCCGTAGCGGCCCGCCCCGTCCGGACCGCGGTGGGCGAGGGTATCGGTGAGCCGGTCGGTCACGGCCTTCCCGTCCGGCCATCGGTAAGTACCTGCGATGCCACACATGTCCTACCGCACTTCCTGGTCGTTGTCCGGGACCCGTACGGCCCACACCGGCAGCCGCTCCGTCCGCCGCTGGTCCATCACGTTCTGCCGGGCCGACCGCTCGCTCCGGCCGCGCAGCGCGGTGTGCAGCCCGTCCCACAGCGTGCCGTCGGTCCGATCACGCGGATCGGGGTCGATCAGCACCACACCGATCACCGGAATGCGCTGGTCCGCGAGTTGGCGCGCCACGGTGTGCAGCCATGCGGCGCTGCCGTGCCCGGCACGCACGACCAGCACGGTCTGAGTGCCGAGGTACTGGAGGTCGGTCCACGCCGTGCCGGGCGCCACCGAGCCGACGCCGATCCGGCGCTCCTGATGCGACACGGCCTCGGCACGCTCGCCGCTGACCACGGTGGGGCCTCCTGGCTTCGGGCGGTGGCCCCCGAGCTGCGGGCCAGGCAGGCCATCGACGATGACCACTGGCCCCTCCGCCGTCAGTGCACCGGCGAGGTCCAGGGCGATCACGCTCGTGCTGCGCGCACAGCCCAGTTCCAGCAGCGACACCGGTTCCGCGGAGCCGCGCACGGTGCGGGCCAGGGTCGCGGTGAGCCGTTCGCGGGTCGCCCGGGTCCGCCGGAGCTGCCACAGCCTGCCCGACCGGTGGGGCAGCTCCGCGATGACCGAGGCGCCCAGGTTCGCCGCGATGTCCCGGCGCAGCACGGGGCGGTCCGCCACCACCGCGCCGACCGCGGCCAGCGCGAGCCCGAGGACGAGCCCGAGGACGAGCCCGATCGCGGCGTTGGTGACGGCGGCCTTGGGCATGGAGTGTCGCACCGCGCGCGGGGCGTCCACGATCTCCGTGCCGGCGACGACCTTGGGTGTGCCGGTGCGAGCCTCCGCGGCGCGCTGGTCGAACTCGGCGATCCGCGAGTTGAGCTCGGCCCGGCGGGCGAAGAGCGACTCGATGCTCGCCGACGCTTTCGGGTCGCTCTCCGGCGATCGGTCTCCTATCGCCTTGTTGACCTGGGCGAGCTCGTTCCGCATGCGGTCACGCTGAACGAGCAGGGCGTCGGCTTCGGCCTTTGCGGTGTCCCGCATCCGCCGCACATGGTCCGCGACGAACGCGTCGGCCAGCGCCTTGGCCCGGGCGACAGCCTCCGCGTCGCTGTGCCCTGTCACATCGATCTGCAGCAGGTTGTTGGTCAAGCCGATGCCCCGGTAGTCCCGCATGAAGTCCTCAGGTTTTTCCGGGGACTTGAGGGACTGCAGGGCCAGCTCGGCGATCCGCGTGGTCCCCAGCACCTGGACGTCGGTGCGGATCAGTGTCCCGGTGTCGTTCGGCTGGTCCTCCGCATGCGCGACCAGCACCTTGGTCACCGCGCTCGGCGGCGGCGGCAGCAGGACCGCCACCGCCGCGCCGATCAGAAATCCCAGGAGCGCCATGGCGCACCAGAGGCGGCGGCGCCTGCGCACCGCAACCACCAGCGCCTGCAGGTCAAACAGCGGAGCGGCTGCAGACGACTCCGAAGTCGTGCTCGTCGTCACACCGAACCTCCCGTCGCATGGCCGCGAACCGCGAGCGCGGGAGTGGGTTCATCCGAAGGAGGGCCGGCAGACCGCTTCGGACGGGCCCGGACCGTGCCGGCGACGACGATGCCGACAACCTCATGCCTGCCGTCCGCACACGCCTCGGCGATGCCGGCGAGTTCCTCCGCGGTCCATCTGCCCGCGCTGAGGACGACCAGGGCACCGGACTCGGTGTCGCGGTCCGGCACGATCGGCCGGTCCACCGAGACCTCCACCACCCGCAGCAGCGGATCGCTCCTCGCCTCGGCGACGAGCTGCCCGGCGGCCCGGCGGGCGATCTCGTCGCCGTCCGGTACGACAGCCAGCAGCCGCCGGGGGGCAGGCAGCTGGTCCCGGAGGCGAGTGCATATCCGCCGGTAGCGGATCCGCCTGCCGGCCTCGTCGCCGGACCTCTGCGGGGCCGGTACGTCCCACCGGGTGTCGACACCAAGGAGTCGGCGGGTCCAAGCCAGTGGGCCACGGCCTTGTGGCCGGTGCGCGCCGCGCCGCTCATCGGGCACGTCGACCGTGCCCAGCAGCGCCGAGCCCAGCGCCGCGGCTATCTCCGGTTCGGTGCGCAGTCGGCGGTTCATCCGTGCGGCGGCGAGATGGCCGATGACCGCGAGCAGGAAGAACAGCACCGCCCCGGCGATGATGAGCTGCATCCTCGTCGGCGGCGCCTCGCCGGTCGGCCGGGCCGCAGGACCCATGACGACCATGCCGGCCTTGTTGGTCGCCGGGTCGGCCTCGTCCAGCTTCGTCATGGCCTCCTCCAGCGAGGTGCGCAGCTTCTCGAGCGCGGTGCGGGCCTCCACGCTCTCCACGGACTGCCCCGGATCGGCCGCATTGGCCAGGTCGGTGATGCGGCGGTTGGTCTCCTCCACCTTCTGCCGCAGCGCCCCGGGCCCCGTAGCCGCTCCGGGGTCGGTGCTGCCGCCCGCGATCCGCGCGGCGAATCTGACGAACTGCTGGGCCACCTGGTCGGAGAGCTGCTGCGCCCGCTCCGGGGTGTCGGCCGTACCCGAGATCTTGATGATGTTCCCGTCGGCGGCCTTGGCGCTCACGCGATCCCGCAGCTCGGTGCCGCTGACGCCGCTCCAGTGGAGAGCGGCGGCCGCGCGGTCGACCACTGTCGAACTGGTCGCGATATCCACCTGAGTCAGCAGCTCGCGCTCTTCCCACTGCCCCGGCAGCAGTACCGATGCCGACGTCGTGTACTGCGGCGGGAACACCACCGAGGCGCCGTAGCCGACGAGCGCGCCCACCACGGCGAGGACGGCGAGAAGCCGCCACCGCCGCCGGAAGATCCGCCCGATCGTGACCAGGCGGATCGTGTCATCGCTCAACGGCGCTGCCTCTTCCCTGTGCGGACCGGGTCGCCCGCCGACACCGGAGTGTGGTCACTGCACGCAGCGGCATAGGCGGCGAGCAGCGACGCTTGCGAGTTCAGCCAGGAGAGCGGCCCGCTGATCCGCTCCTGGCCGATCTTGCCCATCCGGGCCCGCTTCTCCGGATCGTCAAGGAGCAGCGCGATGAGCTTGGCGAATGCGGCCTCGTCGTTGGCGGGCGCGTAGACGGCGGCGTCACCGGCGGAGACGCGCGCCTCCCGGAGGTCGAACGAGACGAGCGGCCGGCCCATCGCCATGTACTCCAGGACCTTGTTCATGGTCGACACGTCGTTGAGCGGATTGCGCGGATCGGGGGAAAGGCACACGTCCGCGGTGGACAGGTAGCGCACCAGGTCGGCGTCCGGAATGCGCCCGGTGAACTGGACCTGCTCGCAGAGACCGAGGCGCCGGGACAGCTCCACCATCGCGTCGAAGGCGTCGCCGGCGCCGACGAACACCGCATGCCAGTCGGTCCGCCCGAACTCGTCGCGCAGCTTCGCGAGGGCGCGCAAGGCGTAGTCGACGCCGTCCTGCGGTCCCATGACGCCGAGGTAACACAGCAGATGAGGCTTGCCGCGCTTCAACTCCGGCTCGGGCGGCACCGGTTGGAACCGGTCGATCTGGGGGGCGCTGCGCACGACGAAGACGTCCTCCGGCCGCCGGCCGCCACGGCGCATCGCGACGTCCCGGTAGCTCTCGTTCGTGGCGAGCACGACGTCCGCGGCCCGGTACGTCAGCCGTTCCAGCGCGCACACGGCGCGGTAGAGCAGATCTTCGCCGCGGTCGAACCGGGAGAGGTACAGCTCGGGTACCAGGTCGTGCTGGTCGAAGACGAACCGCGCGCCGCGCCGCTTCAGCCACAGCGCCGGCAGGAACAGCAGGTCGGGCGGGTTGCAGGCGTGGACCACGTCGACCGGGCCGACCTTGCGGGCCAGCCGGGCCGTATGCCACAACGCCGATCCGTACTCCCGCAGGTAGCCGACCGGCCCTCCGGTGGCCGCGCGCAACGGGTAGCGGTGGATCCGCACCCCGTCGATCTCCGCCTCCGGTTCGGTGTCCCGCTTTTCCCCCCGGGGACAGATGACGTGCACCGTCCAGCCCGCGTCGCGCAGCGTCGTGCACTCCTGCCACACCCGTCGGTCGAACGGCACCGACAGGTTCTCCACCAGGATCAGCGCGCGTCGGTTCGACCCGTCGCCGTTGATTGCGTTACCAAGCAAGGCCTATGTACCCCGGTTCGGTCCGGCGCGTCTCGGCGTCGGGAAGGTGGATGAGGTCGACAATCACGGGGCCTTCGCCATGGGGCAGTGCCGACAGCACGGCCGGATCCCTGGTCCCGACCAGGCACACCTCGGCATGCTCGAGGACCTCGTCGACGGACTCCGCGAGCAGCTGCGCGAGGTGCGGCAGCCGGGTCTCGATGTACTCGCGGTTCGCGCCGAGCAGCCGGGAGAGGTTCACGTTGGGGTCGTAGATCCGCAGGTCGTAACCCTTGCCGAAGAGCCTCTCCGCCAGCTCGACGAGCGGGCTCTCGCGGAGGTCGTCGGTGCCGGGTTTGAAGGACAACCCGAACAGGCCCACCCGGCGCTTGCCGGTGCGCTCGACCAGCTCCACCGCGCGTTGCAGATGGTCGGAGTTGGAGGGCAGCACATGGGCGAGGATGGGCACCGAGACGTCGGCCCGCTGCGCCGCGTGGACCAGGCTGCGCAGGTCCTTGGGCAGGCAGGAGCCACCGAAGGCGAAGCCGGGCCGCAGGTAGGCGGGGCTGATGTTGAGCTTGCGGTCGGCCAGGAACACGTCGATCACCTGGTGCGAGTCCACCCCGAGCGCCTGGCACACCGCGCCCAGCTCGTTCGCGAAGCCGATCTTGAGGCCGTGGAACGCGTTGTCGGCGTATTTGATCGCCTCGGCCGTCGGGACCGGCACCCGGAACACCTCGCCGGGCAAGCCGTCGTACAGCGCCATCACCGCGTCGCCGCTTGCCGGGTCGAGCTCGCCGATGACGGTCTTGGGCGGGTCGAAGAAGTCCCGCACGCTCGTGCCCTCGCGCAGGAACTCCGGGTTGACCGCGACCCCCACGTCCACCCCGGCCGTGCCACCGACGTACTTCTCCAGGATCGGTACCAGCAGGTTCAGGCAGGTGCCCGGGAGCATGGTGCTGCGGAACACGACGGTGTGCCGGCCCCCCTGCTTGGCCCCCTCGGCCAGCGCGGCGCCGATCTGCTCGGTGACCCGCTCCAAGTACGTGGTGCACAGGCTGCCGTTGGGCTCCGACGGCGTGCCCACGCAGACCAGCGACACCTCGCTGCCCATGATCGCCTCGCGGACGTCGTCGGTAGCGCGTAGCGCTCCGGTCCGCGCGACCTCGGCGATGAGCTCGCCGATCCGCTCCTCGACCACCGGGGCCCTGCCGTCGTTGACCAGGTCGACCTTCACCTGGTTCACGTCCACCCCGATGACTTCGTGACCCATGCTGGCCAGGCACGCGGCCGACACGCAGCCCACGTAGCCGAGCCCGAAAACGCTGACTCTCATGACCCGTTCCTCCCCCCAGGCAGGCCGTACCGGCCTGCGGTCCGCGCGCCGGCCGGACGACGACTCCCGCGCATCAGTAGGCCCCCTGCCCATAGAGCACCGCACGCAGCGTCTTCCACAAGATCACTGTGTCCAGGGCGAGCGACCAGTCCTCCACGTACCGCAGGTCCAGCCGAACCGCCTCCTCCCACGACAGGTCGCTGCGTCCGCTTATCTGCCACAGGCCGGTGAGTCCGGGCTTGACCAGCAGCCGCCGCCGGATGTCCGGGCCGTACGCAGCGGACTCCTCCGGTAGCGGAGGCCGCGGACCGACGAGCGACATCGATCCGGTGAGCACGTTGAAAAGCTGCGGGAGCTCGTCGATCGAGTACCGGCGCAGCACTGCTCCCACCCGGGTCACCCGCGGATCCCGGCGGAGCTTGAACAGCAGCCCTGCGCCCTCGTTGCGGTCGGCCAGCTCGGCACGTGCCCCGTGAGCCCCGGTGACCATGGTGCGGTACTTGAGAATGGTGAACTCGCGGCCGTCCTTGCCGACCCTGCGCTGGCGGTAGAACGCCGCGCCCCGACTGTCCACCAGCACGAGCAGCCCGACGAGCACCATCAGCGGCGCGAACAGCACCAGCAGGACCGCCGCGCCCACCCGATCGACGACCCCTTTGATCGCCCGGCGCCCCCCGGTGAAGGTCGGCATGCTGACCCGCAGCAGCGGGATACCGAGCACCGCATCGACGTGCAGCCGCGGGCCGGCCACCTCCATCAGCACGGGGGCCACGACCATCTCGGCATCGCTGCCTTCGAGGTTCCAGGCCAGCCGCTGAAGACGGTCCGGTGACCAGTGCGGGTCCGGTGTGACCGCGACGACACGGTAGCCGTCGTGACGGACGTGCTTGGCGACGTCCTCCAGCCGACCGACGACCGGCACCCCGTCCAGTTGGTCACCGTCGAGCCCGCGACCGTCCGTCGTGCACACCGCATCCACCCGCCAACCGAGGTGCGGGAACTTGCGGGTTCGGGTGATCAGGTCGCGCACGGTGGCCGGGCTCCCGGCAGCGAGCACCGGTCTCAGGCACCGTCCTTCCTTCCGCTGTTTGTGCAGCCAGAGGCGGAGCAGATACCGCGCGGTCATGGTGATGAGCGCGATCGCGGGTATCGCGACGAATATCCAGAGCTTGATGTTGCGCGAGGTGAGGGCGATCCCGCCGAGCGCCAGTACGACGGTCGCCGTGAACAGTGAGCGTCCGAGCCGGCGGAATTCCTCGGCACCCTGGCCGAGCACCGCCGGAGCCCACGACCTGCTCACCGCAAGCGCTCCCAGCACCAGTAGCTCGGTGCCGAATGCGAGAATTCCCCACTTCTCGTGCCAGTTGGCCGCGTCCCGGGCCCCGAAGAAGTTGCCGATCGCCGCCACCACCAAGGCGGTGGCCACGGTATCGCTGGTGATCACGGTACGGCGGTACCGCTGCTCCCAGTCGATCGCGGGCTGGCTGATTGCCCCACTCGCCAGACTGCCGCGCGCCGACGAAAAAGGGCCGACTAATCCCCCCTGCCGCACAGAACCCCCCCGGTCCCCAGTGGTACGACGTGGTCGACTGACACTGTTCCTCCCCCCGGGAGGCCCCCGCCTCCCGCACGCTTCCTCCCGTCGGGAGGCCCCCCGCCCCCCGCACCGCGCTGTTCCTCCCCGCAGGAGGCCCTCGCCCCACGCGCATGACATCCCGGCTACTTCAGCGCTACGTGAACAACCCGCCCTGGCGCCAGCAGACTCGCATGTCCTGCCAACCTCTCGAGGTGCGCGGAAACCCGTCGAAACCTCGGGTGCTCCCCGCACCCAAAGCCCCTCTCGGGCTCCAAGAATTGATCACCCCCACGCCTGGCGCCGGAGACGCCGCTGCCGGCTGTCCGTAGCACTGGACCCATAGATCATCATTTGTTGCCTCGTGTCCCGGCATGTGAAGCACGGTCAATCTAGACCATCGGGACCCGTCTGAAGAGAGGGATGTGTGGAATTTGTGCACACGACTTGAAGCTGAGTCCACAAATCGGTCGCCACCTGCGGTGCCTTGGCGACGAAGGCGCGCCCTGTGACCTGTGGTGACGGAAGTTCTCCGGACTGCCGCGCCGACAATCCCGAGGCGTCCCGGCACTGCCAACTGGTCCGCGCTCAGGGCCTGTTCGGCGGATCTTGTCGGTGAGTACGGGGCGGTGGTTGCGGGTGTGGGCGATCGACGGCACATGGGAACGGATCTTCGCCGCTCTGCTCGCGCAGCCAGACGCCGAGGGCGACTCGGCTGGGTCGTCGTCGACTCCACGATCGTGCGCGCTCACCAGCACGCCGCCGGAGCCCGCCCGAACGGGCCCCGGCCGGCGAGCCGCATGACCACGCCCTCGGACGCGCCGCATGACCACGCCCTCGGACGTGCCATCGGCGGACTGGCCGGGGACGCCCCCGCCCCCACAAGTCATGGCCCGTTTGCGGGTGCCCAGGCGGACCGGCCGCCCCCGCTCGGCGCCAGATGCGGTCCTGACCGACAAGGCGTACTCCTCGCGAGCCATCCGAACTCACCTCATCAGGCGGGGCATTCGTGCAGTGGTGACGCAGATCCGGTGGCCGGCGGCCTGTGATGCATCAACGAGCTCACGCAATGGCGCGGCCCCCGAACGCAGAAACCCCCACCGGGGCCGGCCCGGCGAGGGTTCCTCACCTCTCACTTGTCGGGATCGAGTGAGGCCGTGTACCACAAGCAGACCAAGAATCTGCTGGTGTCGTATTCGCCGAAGAAGCTCGGCTTCTTCTAGACACAGAAAAAGGGCGTCTGACCGGGCAGATTGCCCTCAGGCGCCCTTCGCGGCGCGTTGTGGCGCGGTGGGTCGAAATCAAAGCGTCTCTCGCTCACCGGAAGGGGCTGATTCCTGCTGGCAGGTAGTCGGATCGGGCGCTGGCGGCGAAGACATGAGCGGACCTGGCCGCGAAGCTGGACAGCATGCGGCGCCACCCCAGGTAAGCCGCGCAGCGCAAGGAAGCGAGGCACGAACGATGACGGAGACTCTGGCTACGAAGACATCGCTTCCCGGATACGGGATGCCAGGCCCGTTCGAGACGGTTCGGGCCGCGGCGCTGTTCGTGTCGCCCCTGCAACTCTCCGAGTCGCCCTCCCCCGACCAGGTCCGTCGCGCGGTCGGAACCACGCTGCGACAGCTGGGGGTCCGCGGCTGTGCCGCCCAGATGGCCGGTGAGTTCGGCGACCATCCGGACACCGCGGTGACCAGGATGAGGTGGGCTCTGGCGACGATCCACACGGCCTATCCGGCGCCGTCGGTGAGCGCGACCCCCCATCTGCGACCACCTGCTTTCGCGGGTTGAGGTCCGTGCGCCCGCGCACGGGCGGCCGGACAGGTGCCCCGGGCGGCTGCCGGGCCTGGTGGCTGCCCGTGGGCGGATTCCAGCCCACGGAGCCTTGCCGACGGCCGCCCTCGACGGCAGGCCGAGCGTTTGTTCCCCGAACCCGCTTCCTGGCACAGGGGAATGCGGGAACTCCGCACGTATTCACTGTTCTCCTGCCCCGGTCAGTCATGGCACGGGGCCGCCTCCGCGTGCCCGTAAAGCGGAGGTCGCACCACGGTTGCAGCTAGCGGGAATCGTTCGGTTCGGCTGGCCGGGATGGTGAATGGCCGCTGGCAACGATGACGACGGAACCTCCTTAGCGGAATCGTTGAGTGCGTCACAGAAAACTCGACCCAGGAGCAGAAGAAGGCGGTATCCGCCGGATAAGACGCGGCGACTGCGTCCGCGACCTGGTCACGCCGCACGGGGCTCCCGGAGTAAGGAGGAAGCAAATGGCGAACGTCGTCACCCGCGACCGAGAAACGGTAGCGGCGGCTGTCCCTCAATGGGGAGCAGCAACCCGGAAATACGTCGTCGAAGTGATCGGCACGTTTTTCCTGGTGTTCACGGTGGCAGTCTGCGGGTTCAGCCACAGCACGTTCACCCCGCTCGCCGCCGGCGCAGTGCTCATGGTCATGGTGTACGCCGGAGGGCACGTCTCCGGCGGCCACTACAACCCGGCCGTGACCATGGCGGCGCTGTGGCGTCGCCGGATCAGGCCGGCAGACGCCGTCGCGTACTGGATCGCACAGTTGGCTGCCGGAGTGATCGCCGGAGTGGTCGCCCGCGCGGTGGTCAACCCGGCACAGGTCACAGCTCTGGCCCCGTCCGGTCACACCCTCGCGGCCACGGCCGTGGTGGAGCTCCTGTTCACCTTCGCCCTGTGCTACGTGGTACTCAACGTCGCCACCAGCAGGGACCAGGTCGGCAACTCCTTCTTCGGCCTGGCGATCGGTTTCACCGTCGTGGCAGGAGCGTTCGCCGTCGGCGGGATCTCCGGTGCCGCGTTCAATCCGGCTGTAGCGCTCGGTGCCGCGGCCGGCGGCCTGTTCGCCTGGTCGACGCTGTGGGTCTACATCGTGGTGCAAGCCGTCGCCGGCGCCGCCGCAGGCCTCGTCTTCCTCGCACTCAACCCCAGCGACAAGTGATCCGGCCCAGGTCCTCACACCTGGCCCGGCGTCCTCTCGGCCCAGTCAGCCACCCCGCACGGCCCCAGGTACGTCCATCTGGGGTTCCGTCCACCAAGGAGACAGACGTATGACCAGCACACAGCCTTTGCCGACGACGACCGATGCCGGCATCCCGGTGGAAAGCGATGAGCACTCGCTCACCGTCGGCCCGGACGGTCCGATCCTGCTGCACGACCATTACGCCATCGAGCAGATGGCGCAGTTCAACCGCGAGCGGGTTCCTGAGCGCCAGCCGCACGCCAAGGGCAGCGGCGCCTTCGGCCGGTTCGAGGTCACCGGAGACGTCAGCGCCTACACCAAGGCCGCGGTGTTCCAGCCGGGCACGCTCACGGAGCTGGTGACCAGGTTCTCCACCGTGGCGGGGGAGCGCGGCAGCCCGGACACCTGGCGCGACCCCCGGGGCTTCGCGGTGAAGTTCTACACCACCGAGGGCAACTACGACATGGTCGGCAACAACACCCCGGTGTTCTTCCTTCGTGACCCGATCAAGTTCCAGCACTTCATCCGGTCGCAGAAGCGCCGCGCCGACAACAACCTGCGCGACCACGACATGCAGTGGGACTTCTGGACCCTGTCCCCGGAATCAGCGCACCAGGTGACCTACCTGATGGGCGACCGCGGTATCCCGCGGACCTGGCGGCACATGAACGGGTACAGCTCGCACACGTACATGTGGATCAACGCGCAGGGCGAGAGGTTCTGGGTGCAGTACCACTTCATCAGCGAGCAGGGCGTCGAGTTCCTCACCCAGGAAGAGGCCGATGCGCTGGCCTCTTCGGACGGGGACTACCACACCCGCGACCTGTTCGAGGCGATCGCGCGCGGGGACCACCCCCACTGGACCCTCAAGGTGCAGATCATGCCGTTCGAGGACGCCAAGGACTACCGGTTCAACCCGTTCGACATGACCAAGGTGTGGCCGCACGCGGACTACCCGCTGATCGAGGTCGGCCGGATGACGCTGGACCGCAACCCGACCGACTACCACGCGCAGATCGAGCAGCTCGCGGTCGAGCCGAGCAACCTGGTTCCGGGCATCGGCCCCAGCCCCGACAAGATGCTGCTGGGCCGGATGTTCTCCTACCCGGACGCGCACCGCTACCGCATCGGCGCGAACTACAACCAGCTGCCGGTGAACGCCCCCAAGTCGCCTGTGCACAGCTACAGCAAGGACGGCGCGATGCGCTACGACCTGGTCTCCGACCCGGTGTACGCGCCGAACTCCAAGGGCGGCCCGCATGCCGACACCGCTCGCTACGGCGAGCCGGCGGGCTGGTACACGGACGGCGAGATGGTGCGCGCCGCCTACAGCCTCCACGCCGAGGACGACGACTGGGGCCAGGCCGGCACGCTGGTCCGCGAGGTCATGGGTGACGCGGAACGCGATCGGCTGGTCGGCAACATCGTCGGCCACCTGCTCAACGGGGTCACCGAACCGGTGCTGGAGCGCGCCTTCGAGTACTGGGGCAACGTCGACAAGGACCTGGGACGGCGAATCGAGAAGGGGGTCCGCGCCGGACAGTCCTGATCGGTGGACCACACCGTGACGGACGAGGGGACCGGCGCCGGCAGGTGCCGGTCCCCTCACGCGTCCGCGAGCCGAATCCCCACAGCCCCGTCCCTGAAGCCCGTCCCAGCGCCATCCCCATCCCCGTAGCCCCGTCCCATAGCCCATCCCCCGCAGCTCAATCCCCACAGCGAACGGCCAATGCGATGACGATTGTGAGCCTGAGCCTGTCCCACCGATTCACGCCGGCCGAGGTACTCGAAAAGCTTGCCGTTCCGTCCGCGCAACAGGCCGGCGTGCTGGCACGGTTGCACGCCGTGCCGTCCATCGACGAGGTGGTCGTCCTGTCCACCTGCAACCGGGTCGAGGTATACGCGGCCACACCCGGCCCTGCGGGACCGGTGACCCAGGCCGTCGCGGACCTGCTGGCCGACCATGGGCAGCTCCCGGTCGGTGACGTCCTGCGGATGACTCGCATCCGCGTCGGCGGCGCGGCGGCCGAGCACTTGTTCTCGGTCGCGTGCGGACTGGATTCGATGGCGGTGGGTGAGGACCAGATCGTCGCCCAGATCAAGGCCGCGGCGCGGGCGGCCGCCAACGCGGGAACCACCGGACCTGCCCTCACCGGCCTGGTCGACGCGGCCCTCCGGGCCAGCAAGCGGGCCCGCACGCAGACGACGATCAGCACCGAAGGCGTCTCGCTCGCCCGCGCCGGCCTGGACCTCGCCGACGCCCACTTCGGCGGGCTCGCGGCCCGCGATGCGGTGGTGATCGGGACAGGCAGCACGGGCAAGCTCGCGGCACGGCTGCTGCGCGAGGCCGGAGTCGGGCGCCTTTCCGTGGCCGGCCGCAGCCAGGTGCGAGTCGCTGAGGCGGCCACGGCGGTGCGTGGCATGCCCCTGCGGAACGGCGACGTTCCGGCCGCGCTCGCCGACGCCGATGTCTTGATCACCGCCACAGGGGCCGCCGTACCCCTCGTGTCCGCCGAGCAGGTGCGGGCAGCCAGGGCGAAGGTCCCCGGCCGACCGCTGTTCGTGCTCGACCTGGGTGTGCCGCGTGATGTGGACCCCGCCGTGGGAGGCCTGCCAGGGGTCACGCTCGTCGACCTCACCGCACTCGGCCGGCACCTGGCAGACCGAGCGGCACCGGACCAGATCTCCCAGGTACGGGCCATCGTCGCAGAGGAGACCGCCGTGTACAGGGACCGGCAGGAACAGACGGCTGCCGTGCCTGTCATCGCCGCGATGCACGCACAGATCAGGCAGCTCGCGGACGCCGAACTGGCCCGGTTGCACGATCGGCTCCCCGATCTCAGCGACCAGCAAAGGGCCGAGACGGCCGCCACGGTCCACCGCATCCTCCGCAAGATCCTGCACCGGCCGACAGTCCGCGCCAAGGAGTTCACCACCGGCCCGACAGGGCCGGTCTACCTCGACGCGTTGCGACAACTCTTCGACCTCAGCGCGGACGTCGGGGATGCTCACGCCACCATGGCAAAGATCACCCGGCAGGCAGAACTGCCCGACACTGAGAGCCGGTACTGAAATGGAACAACCCCGTCCCCGGCCCGTCGGCGCGTGCGCGACAGCGTCCGGACGGCATCGGCGCCGCCCCGAAGGCAGCGCCGAACGCGGGCAGGCGGGCGGGCATCGTCGATACTTCCTCGTTGCTACGAGCGGCACTGCTGGATGTACAGCTAGCAGGAATGCCGACGGCGCGCCCGTCCCATCACCATGGAAAGCATGGAAGTCATGCTGCGCTGCCTCATAGTCGACGACAGCCCGCACTTCCTTAAGGTCGCGCGGACGCTGCTCGGCGGCGAGGGCATCACCGTGGTGGGGGTGGCCTCGACCGGCGCCGAGGCGCTGCGCCAGGCGATCGAGTTGCGGCCGGACGTGACGCTGGTGGACATCAACCTCGGCGGTGAGAGCGGCTTCGAGCTGGCTGGACGCCTCGCGTGGGAGACCGGCGACGCGCATCCACCGACGATCATGATCTCGACGCAGGCGGAGGAGGACTACGCCGAGCTGATCGCCGCCAGTCCTGCGGTGGGGTTCGTGTCGAAGACAGCCTTGTCGGCTCGCATCATCCGGGACCTGCTCGACGGCGTCAGCGAGAATCCAGGAAGGTGAGCACCGCGAGCACACGGCGGTGGTCATCGTCGGTCTCGGACAGGCAAAGCTTGGCCAGGATGCTGCGCACGTGCTTCTCCACTGTGCCCTCGGTCACCCACAGCCGGCGGGCGATGCCCGCGTTGGAGCGCCCTTCCGCCATGAGGGCCAGCACCTCACGTTCCCGTTCGCTCAGGAGAGCGAGCGGGTCGTTGCGCCGCCGGGCGGCCACCAGCTCCTGGATGAGGCCGGGGTCGACCACCGATCCGCCGCTCGCGATGCGTTTCAGCGCGTCGAGGAACTCGTCCACGTCACTGACCCGGCTCTTGAGCAGATAGCCGACCGCACGGCCGCTGGCCATCAGCTCCATCGCGTGATCGACCTCGGCATGCGCGGACAGCACCAGGATGCCGATCTCGGGAAGCTCCTGACGGATCACCCGTGCCGCGTCGAGCCCTTCGACACTGTGCGTCGGGGGCATCCGTACGTCGACGACCGCCAGATCGGGGGTGGTCTCTCGGACCAGCGACAGCAGCCCCGGTCCGTCGCCGGCCTCGCCCATGACCTCGAAGCCGGAGCGCTGCAGGAGGCTGGCCAGGCCCGCGCGCAACAAGACGTCGTCCTCGGCCAGTACCACCCGCACCCCGGTCATCGCCCGGCCGTCCTCCCTCGCATGCTGACTATTATCACTGTATGTCCCAATAGCTCGCACTAAGGACGCATGGCGGGAACCGGAGGCTCCGATGCAAGGCGGCCTTACCCGGCGCGTACTGGTCGCCAGCGGCCTGCTCGCCGTGATCATCGCCGGGGCGTTCGCGGTGCTGCTCTCCTCCGTCGCCGCCCAGGACAGGCTCCAGGTGAAGGCACGGCAGTCCCAGCAGGTCCTGGTGGTGGCCAACCATCTCGAGCGGTCCATCGTCGACCTCGAGACCGGCCAGCGCGGTTTTCTGCTCACCGGCTCGGCCGATTTCCTCCAGCCCTGGCAGGCCGCACGAGCCGCCTTCCCCACGGAGGCCGCGACACTCGAACGCCTGGTCGCCGACATGACCCCGCAGCAGGAGGCCCGGGCGCGATGGATCGAGCACGCCGGCACCTCGTACCTGCGCGACTACTCGATCCCGCTGGTCGAGGCAGCCAGGCGAGACCGGTCAGCGGTGAACGCGGTGACGGCGACCGAGGAGGGCAAACAGCGGCTCGACGCCATTCGGGCCGAGTTCGACCGCTTGGTGGCGGCCGAAGCCACCATGGCGGCGGACAGGCAGCGCCGCTCGGCCGCCGCGGACAGCCGCGCGGTTGCCGGTGCCGTTGCCGGCCTGACCGGGTCCGTGGCGCTGGTCGCGTTGTTCGCCAGCTACCTGGCCAGGAGGATCGTCCGGCCGGTACGCAGAGTGGCTGCCATGGCATGCCGACTTGCGGGCGGTGACCTGGGCGCCCGGGTGCAGGAGCGCGGCACCGGCGAGGTCGCCGCGCTGCAGCACAGTTTCAACACGATGGCGAGCGCCCTGGAGGAGAACCGTCAGGATCTGGCCGCCTCCCGGGCGCGCATCGTCGCCGCCGCCGACCGGGAGCGCCGGCGGATCGAACGCGACCTGCACGACGGCACCCAGCAGCGCCTGGTGTCCCTGGCGCTGGAGCTGCGCGCGATCGAGGCGCTGGCGCCTTCCGAGGAGCCACACCTTCGCAAGCAGCTGGCCGAGATCGCGCAAGGGCTCGGCGATGCCCAGGAGGAGCTGCGCGAGCTGTCCCGCGGTATCCATCCGGCGATCCTGTCCGAGGGCGGACTGGGCCCGGCGCTGAAGGCGCTCGCCCGCCGCTGCCCGGTCCCGGTCGAGCTCGACGTAGCGGTGCCGGACCGGCTGTCGGAGCCGGTGGAAGTCGCCGCTTATTTCATCGTCTCCGAGGCGCTGGCCAACACCGTCAAGCACGCCCACGCGTCGGCGGTGTGGGTCAAGGCACGGGTAGAAGACGGACACCTGCGCCTGTCGATCCGCGACGACGGCGTGGGTGGTGCCGACGTCGGCCACGGGTCGGGACTGATCGGGCTGATGGACCGGGTCCAGGCACTCGACGGAACCCTCGCCGTGATCAGCGCCCCCGGTGACGGCACCACGCTGCAGGCCGGCCTGCCGACGGTGGATCGGTAGCCCCCGGTCCCGGTGCTGCGGCCAGGCACGGTACGGCTGGCCGGTAGACGAGCGTTACCGCTGCCTCGCCATGGAAACGGGCGCTGGCCTCGATGGCTTCGAAGCCATCTGCGGCCAGGCTGGACGCAAGTCGTTCGTCATCCTCTGGGAGGTGCGAGATGCATCAGGTCCGCGTGACGAAGCACCGTCGTACGAGGGGTTCGCGCGAGCGGCAGGACATGCTGCTGGATGCGCTGCCGCTCGACCCCCGGGACCCCGACATCGTGAGGGCGAAAGAGGCCGCAGTCTCCGCGCACGCAGATCGGCGCCGCTCCCGAAGAGCTCTGTGACCAGCTGCTGCCTGGAGCCGCCGACCGGCACTCCATGTCATCTGCTGGTGAGCCACTGGGTGCGGAAGCTGAGCTTCTTCCGGGGGGGAGTCCGGCCGGGCCTCAGGTGGACCTCGGCGGCGATTTGATCCACCCCAGCGACCGCTCGACGGCTCGCTGCCAGTTGTCGTATTCCGATTCGCGCCGCTCGGGGTCCATGTCCGGCAGCCATTGGGCGGCACGGTGCCAGTTACGACGCAGGACTTCCAGGTCCGGCCAGTAGCCCGCGGCGAGCCCGGCGGCGTAGGCGGCGCCGAGGGAGACCGTCTCGGCGACCATGGGCCGCACGACGGGCACGTCGAGCACGTCGGCCACGAACTGCATGAGCAGGTTGTCCGACGTCATGCCGCCGTCCACCTTGAGCTGCTTCAGGGCGACCGAGGAGTCCGCGTTCATGGCGTCGACGACCTCTCGCGTCTGCCAGCCCGTGGCCTCCAGCACGGCTCGGGCCAGGTGTCCCTTGGTGATGTACGACGTGAGGCCGACGATGACACCGCGTGCGTCGCTGCGCCAGCGGGGTGCGAAGAGACCGGAGAAGGCGGGGACGATATAGCAACCGCCGTTGTCCTCGACCGTCCGCGCGAGGGTCTCGATCTCCGGCGCGCTGCTGATCAGTCCCAGGCGGTCACGGAACCACTGGACCAGCGAGCCGGTGACGGCTATCGAACCTTCCAAGGCGTAGACCGGGGTCTGGTCCCCGATCTTGTAGGCGACGGTCGTGAGGAGTCCATGCCGGGACCGCACGACATCGGTACCAGTGTTGAGCAGGAGGAAGCTGCCCGTTCCGTAGGTGCACTTGGCCTCGCCCGGGGAGAAGCAGGTCTGGCCGAACAGGGCGGCCTGCTGGTCACCGAGGGCGGCGGTGATACGGACGCCCGGCAGGAGCGTGCGGGCCTCGCCGTAGCTCTCGGCAGAAGACCGGATCCCGGGCAGCATGAGGCGGGGAACCTCGAAGAACGCGAGCAGCTCCTCGTCCCAGTCGAGCGTGCGGATGTTCATCAGCATGGTGCGGCTGGCGTTGGTGGCGTCGGTGATGTGCAGGCCACCGTCCGCACCGCCGGTGAGGTTCCAGATCAGCCAGGTCTCCATCGTGCCGAACAGCACCTCGCCGTCCTTGGCCCGCTGTTCCAGACCGTTGACGTGGTCGAACAGCCAGCGGATCCGCAGCGCCGAGAAGTAGGTCGAGGGGGGCAGACCACACCGCTCGAGGAAGAATTCCTCCCCGGGCCGACGTCTGAGGTCCTCGACGAGCGGTGCGGTGCGGGTGTCCTGCCACACGAGCGCCCTGCCCAGCGGGGCACCCGTCCGACGGTCCCAGAGCACCGTCGTCTCCCGCTGGTTGGCGAGACCGATGGCGGCGACACCGTCCGCGCCGACACCGGCATCGGACAGAGCCTCGGGAACGATGCGCTGCAGATTGCGCCAGATCTCGACGGCGTCGTGCTCGACCCATCCGGGCCTGGGGAAGTGCTGGTGGTGCTCCCGCTGGGCGACCGACACCAGCCGCCCATGGTGGTCGAACAGAATGCATCGGGTGGAGTTGGTGCCCTGATCGATGGACACTACATACCGTTCAACCATGATCGGGTCTGCCTTCCGATGTACCGAGGATGCGGTGGGACTACCAGCGAGCCGCGCCAAGGTCTCTGGAGATCGCCCGTGCGGCCTCACGAAGCAGGATGATCAGGCTCGGCCGGGGACGGCCTTGGCTGTCACAGATCCTCTCGACAGGGCCGGACAGTCCGATGGCGCCCACCACGAGGCCGCCGTGCCCTCGGATCGGCGAGGCGATTCCGGCTTCGCCCATGCTCATTTCCTGGACTTCGGCGGCCCATCCGAGTTCCCTGATCTCGGCGAGCGCCCGGGTCAGCTGCTCCGGGACGATCAGGGTGTGCCGGGTGTACGCCTCGAGCGCCGATTCCAGGGCCGACTGCAGGGGCGCGGTCCCGAAGGCCAGCAGAACCTTGCCGAGCGAGGAGGCGTGCAGAGGCAGCAGTGAGCCCACGTCCAGCGTCTGGAGCGTGTCGTCGGGCCGGAACACGTGGTGGACGACGAGGACCTTGCCCTCCAAGGGAGTGCCCAGGCGGACCGCTTCCCCGCTACGGGCGGCCAGGGCATCGGCCCAGTTGATGGAGCGCGACCGCAGCTCATTGACATCGAGATAGCTGGTGCCCAGGTGCAGCAGGGCGGCCCCGAGCTGGTACTTTCCGGTCGCCGCGTCCTGCTCCACGAAATCCACATGCTGGAGCGTGCGCAGTATGCCGTGGGCGGTGCCCTTCGCCAGTCCGAGCGAGGCCGCCACCTCGCCGAGCCCGAGTCGGCGGGGCCCACCGGCGAGCAGACGCAAGATCGCCGCCGCCCGTTCGATCGACTGGACTGGGCCGGCCATGAAGCGAGCCTATAACCGCCACGAACCGTCCGCTTTACGTGCAGATGGACGCCCCGCCACCGGGTGAGCCTCGGCGTTCGGTAATGCCGACCGCCATTCATTGACCGGCCTCACCGCGCTCCCTAACGTGCTCTGAGGCCCGGAAAGGCGCGCTGCGGCTCGGCGCCCGGCGACCGGCGCTCACCGGAGGAGAGCAGATGGCGGTACCTCTCAACACGATGCTTCGCGAGACAGTCGAACACGTCTGCCCGCTGCCGCCCGTCGCCGGGGCCGTCTCGGCCGTACGCCGACGTGTGGGAGCAGTCCTCGCCGACTGGAACCTGTGCCCGGCGATGGTCGAGGACTCACTCCTGGTGGTGTCGGAGCTGCTCACCAACGCTGTCGTCCACGCCCTGCCCCCGGCGGAGCTGCGGCTGTCATGGATCCGGGGAGACGGGCCCAGCACCCTGCGCGTCGAGGTCACCGACAGGGGACCCGCGCTTGCGGCGGGGCAGTCGACTGCGGGGATCGACCCGGACGAGCACGGCCGGGGCGAGCAAATCGTCCACGCGCTGGCGACTCGGCACGGCATGCGCATCCACTCCGGCGGGGTTACCCGGTGGGCCGATCTCGTCGCGGCATGAGAATGCGCGGCGCTGTACGTCGGCGGCACTGGTTCGCGGCATGAGAATGCGCGGCTGTACGTCAGGGCGACTGGTTCGCCGCATGAGAATGCCCGGCTATACGTCAGGGGGACTGGTTCGCCGCATGTGAATACGCGGCCTGGCTGGTCAGGCCTGGTACGGCAGAGGGCGGCGACGGCCGTTCCCCGGCCAGGGAGAGCGCCCTGACGTGATCGCGGCGCGAAGAACACCCAGGTCCGCCGCTCCTTCCGCCATCCCGGCAGCCTGCCTCCCCCCGCCGCGACCGACCTCGGACGCCGGATCGGGAACGTTCGCTCCAGGAACCGCCTGTTCGGGAGTGGCCGGTTTCTGGAGCAGGAGCAGCGCCGCATCGTCGTGCAGCCGGCCGCCCACATGCGCCAGCAGTTCGTCATGGAGCGCGGTGAGGGTGCGCGCCGGCTCGTCGGACAAGTGGCGCGCCAGCCCTTCGGCGAGCGGATAGAACTCACGGCCGTGGTTGCGGGCCTCGGTGACCCCGTCGGTGTAGAGCAGCAGTTGATCCCCGTCGCCGAAGCGCAGCACCTGAAGGCTGGGGGTCTCGCCCGTGAGGGCGCGCAGCCCGAGGGGCGGGGCCGGATGGGCGGGCTCTACGGCGACGACGCTTCCGGATCGACGTACCAGCAGCGGAGGCGCGTGTCCGCAGTTGACCACCTCCAGCTGCCCTGTCTGCGGGTATCCGGCGACCACCGCGGTGACAAAGTCGTCCGTACCGAGGTTGCGTGCCAGGCTCCGCTCGATTCTGGCGACGACGGCGAGGAGATCGGGCTCGTCGTAGGCGGCCTCCCGGAAGACACCGAGCACGAGTGCGGCGGTGCCCACGGCCGGCAGCCCCTTGCCGCGCACATCGCCGACGATCAGCCTGACCCCGTACGGGGTGGGCACCAGTGCGTACAGATCCCCGCCGATACGGGCCTCCGCCGCCGCGGCGCTGTAGCGGACGGCCACCTGGAACGGGCCGACGGTCGCCGGTACGGGCTTGAGAAGCGCATGCTGGGCGGCCTCGGCGACCGAGCGGACGGCCGCGAGCACCCGTTCACGACGGCCGCGCAGTGTGCCGGCCAGGCCACTCGCCAGCGTGACGGCCACCAGGGCGGACAGTACGGCTGCCAGCTCTCGGCCCGGAACACCGTCCCGGACTCCGAGCGTCGCGCCCAGCACCGCGGCGAGGATGCCGACACCGAAGACTCCGCGCGGTCCGCTGGTCGTGGCGGCGAGCGCGGGCCCGGCCGCGAGCAGTGACAACCAGATCATCCCTGCTCCGCAGGCGAGGTCGACGACCACGACGACGAAGACGATCAGCACGGGCAGCGTTGCGGCGGCCAAGTGCGCGGCAGCGCGTGTCCGGTCCCGGGCCGACGCCCCGGGACCGGATACCAAGTTCTTGAGCGGCCGTATCGGCCAGTGGTCGCCACCACCATGGTCTCGGGCCTGACTCATATTTCGTCCGCAGTCCTCACCTGTGTGCGGGCACTCCTGAAATGTCTGTTTCCTTTAGGAAACGGGTTCGACTCGGGCGCCACAAGGAGAGGATTTTCAGATAGTGAGCGAGAGGCTCCTGGTCACGCGACTCGCGGTCGGGATCAGCCGGGCGAGGATCCGCTCGAGTCGGGGAAGCCGCTCCGCCGGCAGTGAGACGCCGAGTGAGCCGAGTGTGTCCCCGCTGTAGACGGGCACGGCGACGCAGACCGTGCCGAGGGCGTACTCCTCCAGGTCCATGACGGCCGGGGCCACGGGTGAGGAGTCGAGTCGCCGGAGCAGCTCCGGAGCGCTGGTGATGGTCCGTGGTGTGAGGTCGGCGAGGGCGTGCCGGGAGAGGTAGTCCTTGCGGGAGTCGTCGTCGAGTTCTCGCAGTACGGACTTGCCCAGTGCGGTGGCGTGGCCCGCGTCCTCGAATCCCACCCAGAGATCGACCCGGGGCGCCCGGGGGCCATCGACGATCTCGGCGACCCGGATCTCGCCGTCCTCGTAGAAGGTGAGGTAGGCGGCGGTCGTGCACTCGTCCCGCAGAGCGGCGAGCGTGGGACGGACACGGCTCAGCAGCGCCTGTCCGCGGCCCGCGGTGTGCAGCGTCTGCAGCTTGTCGCCCAGGACGAACGCGCCGTCCACCTTCCGTATGTATCCGTCGTGGACCAGTGTCCGCAGCAGGTGATAAGCGGTGGCCAGGGGCAGGTCGGTCTCACGTGCCAGCTGCTTCGCCGGCGCGCCGTTCTCGTGCGCGCTCACCGCCTCCAGCAGGCGAAAGGCCCGCTGTACGGATGAGATGAGCGTAGGGCCGTCCTGAGCACCCATACGACCAGCGTGCGCCGGGCGCACGGCGCAGGCAAGGTGCGCGCGACCCTTCGCGACTGCGCACGGCCGCACGCGCCGACGCCGACGCCGACGCCGACGCCCAGAACCTGGACGGCCCCCGCCGCCGACGGGGGGAGCGGGCGTTGACTCTGCAGTACGGGGACGACCCGCCGCATGGCCCGGTCATCGCGGCCGGCGTCCATCACTGGACCGGCCGGCACGCGGGGCCGGTGGCCGCCTCGGCTCCGTGCGGTGAGGGCCACTCGCCTCTCGCCCCACGGCATTGCGGTTCCGCCGGGCCCATGAGCCGGCGAGTGCGCGACGTGATGGAACCGGGCGCGGTGGCCGTCGAGCCGATGACCACGCTGGAGCGGGCGGCGTACGTTGCGCGAGCACGACGCCGGCGACGCCGCGGTGGTCTACGACTGTGATCTGTTCGGTGTGCTCACCGACCGCGGCGTTCGTCTCGGGTTTCGTCACGCCCCGACTCATCGGTCAGGTGAGGGATGTGCCGTGCCGGGACGGGGGCCACTGTCACCACATGACTGACACCCCCCACTCCAACTCCGCGGCAGCGGACCGCGGTTCAGAATCCGTCGACGACCGGGCGCGGGCCACCCGCAGATCGGTGATCGCCGGTCTGGGCGGCGTGACCCTGGGACTGGCCACCCTGGGCCTGACGGGTCCGGCGACCGCGCAGGCGACGACACACGCAGGCCCGAGCACCGCGGCCGAACCCCCCGTCCAGGCGGCCGCCGTCTGCGTCCTCACCCCCGAACAGACCGAGGGCCCCTACTACCTCGACCTGGAGACGGTCCGCAAGGACATCACCGAGGGCAAGCCCGGTGTGCCGCTCACCCTGCGCGTGACCGTGGTCGACGCCACGACCTGCTCTCCGCTTCCCGACACGGCGGTCGACATCTGGCACTGCGACGCTCTGGGGATCTACTCCGGCTATGCGGCCGGCGGCTCCACCCCGGACACGACGTTCCTGCGCGGTGTTCAGCTGACCGACTCCACCGGCGCCGCCACATTCACCACCATCTACCCAGGCTGGTACGTGGGCCGTGCCCTTCACATCCACGTCAAGACCCACGCCGGCGGCACCGTCTCCGACGGGAAGTACCAGGGCGGCCATGTGTCCCACACTGGCCAGCTCTACTTCCCGGAGGCGTACAACAGCAGGGTCGCCACACTGACTCCGTACCGGACCAACACCACCACCCGCACACTCAACGCCCGGGACGGCATATACCAGCGCGGCGGTTCCGCCACCCTGTTGACCGTCACTCAGGCGGGCAGCGACCTCAGCAAGGGAGTGACGGGCACCGTCGTGCTCGGCGTCCATCCCGCCGCCACACCCTGACAGCACGGGCAGCGGTAGCCGGGTCCGCCTCATCCGGCCCCGGCTACCGCATGCCGGTGCGTGCCTCGACCGCGCCGGCGACACGATGACGGTGGTTTCCCCTCGGGACATCGCGGCCAGGAAACGGGGATGAACCCGAGTCGAACGTGTGAGTTATGCGGCGCAGCCCTGACCGCAGGGCCGCACGGCGGCCGACCGGCCCGCTACTGCTCCGGCGCATGCAGACAACGGGCGTTCCGGCAGCGGGCGGCCCGCCGGGCGGAGTCGGCCCCCTCCCCCTCCCCTGCCTCCTCCACCGCCGCACACACCCAAGACCTGCCCCGGGCTCTCGACTCCTTCGTGGGCCGCCGGCCGGAGCTGTCGCGACTGCGCACCCTGCTGAGGTCGTCGCGGCTCCTCACCCTGACCGGTACCGGCGGAGTCGGCAAAACCCGGCTGGCGCTGGAGTTCGCCAGGGGCCCGGCCGGCAGTGCCTCCCGAGTCGACCTGGTCGAACTCGACTCGCTGCACGACGGCGCCGTGCTCGCACAGTCCGTGGCCGCCGTACTGGCCGTGGGCGAGCGGGCGGGACGGACCGGAGTCGATGTGCTGGCTCACGCCATCGGGGACGCTTCCCGGCTGCTGATCCTGGACAACTGCGAGCATCTGGCCGACTCTTGCGCGCATCTGGCGGCGGCCCTGCTGAGCCGCTGTCCCGGGCTGCGGATCCTGGCCACCAGCCGGGAGGCGCTTCGGGTGCCCGGGGAGGTCGTGTTCCGGGTGGAGGAGCTGTCGCTGGCCCCGCCCGGCGGCGAGGACGACCCGGCCGCACTGCTGCGGTCCGACGCCGTCCGGCTGTTCGTCGAACGCGCCTCGGCCCGCGCACCCGGATTCCGGCTCCACCGGGGCAACGGCCGGACCGTCGCCGAGATCTGCCGCCGCCTCGACGGCCTGACCCTCGCCATCGAGCTGGCGGCACGCCGGGTCGGGACGCTTCCGCTGAGCGGCATCCTGGCGGGACTGGACGATCAGTTGTCCCTGCTGGCCGACGGCAGCAGGACCGGGCCCGGGCGGCACCGTGAGCTGGCCGCCGCGATCGACTGGAGCCATCGGCTCCTCGATCCCGTGGAACAGGCGGTTTTCCGGCGCCTTTCGGTCCTCGTCGGCGGGTTCGACACAGTCGCGGCTCAGGCGGTGTGCGCCGGCGGGGGCATCACGTCGCGGCAGATATTCCGCGTGCTGTGCGCCCTGGAGGGCAAGTCCCTGATCGTACGGGTGCCTGGGGACGCGCTGCCCGCACGGTTCAGGCAGCTCACCGCCATCCGCGGCTACGCCCTGGAACGCCTGACAGCCTCCGGCGAGCTGCCCGCCACCCGTCGGCGGGCCCTGCGGTGGCTGGACGGGCTGGCGCGGCGCGCCGGTGACGAGGTGTTCGCCGACCAGATCGGCGGCCCCCTCGCCGGGGAACAGGACAACCTCGCGGCGGCCCTCGCCCACATCACGGGGCGTGACGGCGCCACGTACGTCAGGTTGGCGCTCGAACTCGCCCGGGTGCGCTACCAGCAGGAGCAGCCGTCCGCCGCCCGTACGCTGCTGGCGCGGCTCCTGGACGACGACGACGGCCGGGCGCTCGGCGGCGAGGTCCCGGCACTCGCCGCCCGTGTGGCCTGTCAGCAGGGGCACTTGGCGGAGGCACTGCGGCTCGGCGAGGACGCCGTGCGTGTCGAGTGTGCGGGCAACCGCCGCCCCGCCGGGCTCGCCAACGCCCTGGACGCGCGGGCCGCGGCCCGGCTGTGCCGCGGGGAGTTCGCCGAGGCCGTGACGGACCTGCGCGCGTGCCTGGAGGTCGTCACCGCGCTCGGCAACGCGCACGACACCGCGTGGTGCACTCATCATCTGGCCTGGGCCCTGCACCAGTCGGGCGGAGTGCGGGACGCCGACGTGCTGATGTCTCGCTGTCTGCCGGTGCTTCGACGGCACGCTCCCTGGCGCCAGCTGGCGGCCGCGCTGCACACCGCGGGCGCCGTGCGGCTCGCCCTCGGCGATCTGAAGAGCGCCGAGGGGCTGTTCGCCGAGGTGCTCAGGATCGCCCCGGGGGCCAGCTTCCACGCGCTGTACCCCGTCGAGGGCCTGGCGATCGTGGCGGCGGAGAGCGGTGATATGCAGCGGGCGCTGCGGCTGTGTGAGGCAAGCGCCGAGGCACGTCGCCGACTGGACACCGAGCCCGAGGGCCCGTGGCGGCGCCGGGTGGAGGAGACGGCCGCGCGGGCACGGACGCGGCTGTCGGCCGCGGCGCGGGAGGCGGCCGTCAGCCGAGGCCGCGGACTTCGCGGGGACCGGCTGGTCGCCTACGCCCTGCGCGCCATCGGCGACGGCGATGCCCCCGGCACCGGGGAGCTGACGGGCAGGGAGTTCATGGTAGCCGAGCTCGTCGCCGAAGGGCTGACCAACCGCCGTATCGCCGAGAAGCTGGACCTTTCGGTACGTACGGTCGCCTCGCACCTGGACCACGTCCGCGACAAGCTCGGCGTGCGGTCACGCACGCAGATCGCCCTGTGGGTGGCCGCCAGGAGAACGGAGCGGCCCGCCTCGCTGCGATGAGCCTCACAAGAGCCTCGGGTGGGCGGGTCAGTGAACGCGCGCTCCTTCCACGTCGTCTCCTCTCTACGGTGCGCCTGCCGCGGGCACCCGCTGCGCGACGGACGAGGGGTGGGTACGACATGCGCGTTCTGGTCATGGAGGAGGAGGAGATGCCCATCTGCCCGAGACCCACGGCGACGGCCGTCAAGTGGCCCTGTCACGCAAGGAGTTCGCGGTGCCGGAGGAGCTGTTGCGCGCGGCCGGTGCTCCGGTGTCGGCGGAGACGCTGCTGGAACGGGTCTGGGACGAGGAGATCGACCCGTTCACCACAATCGTCAGGGTCACTAGGCGAGGGCCGCGCCGCAAACTCGGCGAACCGCACGTCGTGGAGGCTGTCAGCGGTGTGGGATACCCCCTGCGTGAGCACGCATATCTCGCGGGCGGATTCAGCCCCACCGCGTACGTCCTCCTGGCTGCACGGCCTCGCCGTGGGGCTGACCGCGCTCGCTCCGCCCTGCGCAGAAGCTGCCAAGAGCGTCTGACCCGGGCTGATACCCCTCACGCATTCGCGACCTCCCCCGGGATTGGCTGCCACCGATCACTGGTACTCGGCGGTGAAGGGCCGGTGCGGCCCGGGAGGAGTTCGTATGTCCATCTCTGTGTCCTCGCCGCTGACGGTCGACGCACGCGAGCACGGTCTGGTCGGTGACGGGACCACCAACGATCAGCCGGCGTTCGCCCGGCTGGTGGACGCCATGGGCGCGGCCTGCGCCGCGGACGGCCGTCCCCGGGTCATCACGGTCCCCGCGGGCTGCTATGTCCTCCGGGACAGGGCGACGGTGTGGCGCAGCGGTGTGTCCCTGATCGGCGCGGGACGCGGCGCCACCTGCTTCGTGCTGTGCAATCCCGGCAGTCCGACGACACCGGTGCCGCTGGCCTGGTTCACCACCGCGCAGCACGGAGCCGGGCGCGACAACCATCTGGCGGACATCACCTTCGCGCATTTCGAGGTCGACGGTTCGGGCGTGCGGACACGGGAGTACGACCCGTTGGCCAAGGGGCTCGGCCTGCAGTACGTGCTGCGGGGCCGCTTCAGCGATCTGTACGTGCACGACACCGCGGCGACCGGCTTCGGCTGTGACTTCCTGCAGGACACGGTCGTGGAGGGGGTACTGGCCGAGCGGTGCGGCCGGCAGGACCCCGGCGAGAAGATGGGCGGCGCGGGCATCGGGATCGGCGTCGGCGGCTGGGGCGCGGTCGAACGCCTGACAGTCACCACCTGCACCGCGATCGGCAACGGCACCAACGGCATCTTCGTGGAGCTGCAACGCGAGAACTGGCCGCCGCCCCGCGGCATTCGTATCACCGCCTGCCACGCGGAGGACAACCGCTTCGGCATCTCCGACTGGGGAGCCGACGGACTGCTGGTCACCTCTTCGACGATGATCGGCAACCACGAGGCCGGGTTCGACGTGTCCTCGCAGGGCACCTCGGGTGTCGGGGGGCGAGGCGGCATCGTCAACGGCTGCGTGATCGACGGCAATGTGCGCAACGGCATCGCGATCGGAAACACCCCCGGCCCCTACGCCCTCCGCGGCAACCGCGTCAGCGACAACGGACGTTACGGCTACTGGGAGCACAACCTCGAGGGCGGCGATCGGGAGCCGGCCGCGGACGTCGTGCTGGAGTCCAACGACATCCGGGACAACGCGCTCGACGGTGTCCGTATCGACGCCGACCTGCGGGACCCGGCGATCCTGGGCAACCGGATCCGCAACAACGGTCGCCGCGCCGCGCCCGCGGCATCGGGCGGCGGCGCGGGAGTGCGCTGTACCCGTCTGTCCCTGGTAGACGAGAACGCCGACTGGCCCCCGGACGGTCATCGCGGCAAGGAACTGACCGTGGGCCGGCAAAGGGCCGTGGTCACCTCCAACACGAAGACGGATCTCGCCCTGGCCCCCGCACGTCCGGGAGCTGACACCGCGTGGAGCGACGGCACACCCGCGCCGGGCTCCTCGTACCGGCTGCCGGATTCCCCCGCCCCGCGAGCCGGAATCACCGCCGCGGCCGCGGTGACGGGAGCGCAGATGAACGGCAACCGCGTCTGGGACGACCAGCGGCCCAGGACCCAGATTCACGGCGTGTGGATCACATCCGAGGGCAGCTGGACACGCGGACGCGTCTGCGGCAACGACTTCACCGGGAACGCGTCGGCGGCCACCCGCTTCGACACGCCGCCCAGCGGCAGCCGCTGGCGCGACAACGACGAATAGGCGAGTACGCCAGCACGCGAATACGCGATACGACGTGCAGACCTTTAGACGCCCGGACGGCGCGTGCGGTCGGCGCTGCCGTCGCCCACGATGGCGCCGGACGTCTGGCCATCGGACCCGAGACGCAGGCGAGCGCCCTGCCGCAGGAGTTCTCGCTGGACGAGCGGGTAGGGCACGTCGCGCGGCCTGCGGTCGAGACCGATGGCCAATCCGGCGCAGACGCCTGCCGCCTGACCGGTCGCCATGGCGATGGGCATGACGCGGTAGGAGGAGTGCGCCACGTGCGAGCCGGAGATGCAGCGGCCGGCGACCAGCAGCCGGTCACTCTGCCGGGGCAGCAGACAGCGCAGCGGGATGTCGTAGAAGCGGCCCCGGGGGACGCGCTTGAGGACGGTGCCGGTGCCCGCCGGGTTGTGGATGTCGATGGGATAGGCGCCGTGCGCGATGACGTCGGGGAAGGAGCGGGCGTCCATGATGTCGTGTCCGGTCAGCTTGTAGTCGCCCATGATGCGGCGCGTCTCCCGTACCCCGATCTGGGTGCCGCTCTGCACCACGTACGACTCCTCGAAGCCCGGCACGTGGGTCCGCAGAAAGCGCTCGATCTGGGCCAGCTGGCGGCGGGCTATGAACTCGGCCCGGCTGAGGTCCCATACGTCGATGCCCAGCGCTGAGACGCGGGTGCTGTTGACGCTGACCTCTTTGTCGTGCGGAGTGGCGAAGAACAGCACGTCCTCGCGCGGCAGATGCAGTTCACCGGAGGCCCTGGCCTCCTCGACGAGGTCCCACAGCCCGTGCACGCCGCGCCACTGGTCGGGATGCTCACGCACGTACTCGGCGAATCGCGGCCGCAGGAAGTCGACGACGCGGAACATGAGCGTCATCGGCTGCACCAGCCCGTCCTCGGGACGCCCGATCTCGCACAGTGCTCCGCAGGCGTTGGCCACGTCACCGTCCCCCGTTCCGTCGACGACGACTCCGGCGTCGATGACCACCGGGCCGGACTTCGTCTCGAAGACGACCCGCCAGCCGTTCTCCAGGGGCAGCGCAGTGGAGGCGAAGGAGTGGAACAGCATCCGCACTCCCGCCTCGTCGAGCAGATCGAGGAGGACGAGCTTGAAGATCTCCGGGTCGAACGGCACGGTGTAGCCGGTCTCGAGGGACGGCGGGATGCATCCGCCACGCTCGGTGAGCCGGTCCAGCAGCCGCCACAGGAAGCCGGCGACCACCGGTTCGCCCTCTCCGTGATCGGTGGGCAGCAGCCGGTCCCCGACAGCGCCGGGCTCGGTGAACAGGGCCTGTTTCTGTTCGTTGTGGAACGACATCAAGGGCATGACGAGCGCCGCGGTCGCGTTGCCGCCGAGGAAGCCGTACCGCTCCACCAGCACGACGTCGGCCCCGGCATCGGCCGCCGCGCAGGCGGCGGCGGTTCCGGCCGGGCCGCCACCGACGACCAGAACGTCCGTCCCGCCTCCGTAGCGGGCCGCGCGCGGCGGCAGGGTGATGGTCTGGGAGTGCGGAGGTGGCTTCAGGATCGGCATCGTTTCTTCCCGTCGGCTGGATTTCCTGTACGGCAGGTCCGGCCCTGGTCCGGCGTCATGAGGCCGGTCGCGGCCTCTCAGCCCGCGGCCCCGGTACCCGGCCTGAGCAGGTGGAGGCCGGACTGTGCGGCATCCGGCGGGTTGCCGGCGTCGTCCATGAGGTCGAGCACCTGCCCGCAACGTGCGCAGGTCTCCCGCGCGAGTTCCTGCAACCGCTCGACGCGGACGCCGAGGTCCACTCGGCGCTGGGGGAACTCGTCCCAGAGCCGGTCCACTTCCGCCAGCAGCAGTCCGGCCTGCTCGCGTGCCACACCGACCAGCGCCGGTGCCCCGATACGGCGTGCGAAGTCGAAGACCTTGCCGGAGTAGGGCAACGGCAGGACGGGCAGGCCGGAGACGGCGGCGAAGATCACGAAGTGCAGGCGCATACCGACGACCAGGTCCAGATGGCTCATGAGGCCGAGGACCTGGCCCGGACGGTAGACGCTGTGCAGGATCCGGCCCCGGTCCGGCGCGGTCATCCGGGACAGCACGCCATGGGCGTGGTGGACGTCCTGGCGTTCCATCGGTACGAAGACCACGTGCGCGTCCAGACGCCGCACCAGGAAGTCCGCCACATCGGCGAGCAGCGCGTGGTAGTCGCCCTCGTCCAGCTTCTCCGCCGCCCGGCCAGGTTCTCGTACCGACATCCCCACCAGCCGGGTATCGGCGGGGACGCCCTCCTGGCGCATCATCTGCTCGGTGAAGGGCTCCGGCGGCAGCAGCAGCGCCGGGTCCGCGGTGACGGTGAGCTCCCGGTCGAGCCCGGCCTCCTCCAGCACGAGCCGCGATTCCTCGTCGCGTACGACGACCTCGTCCATCATCGGCAGCACAGCGCGCACCGCCGCCCGGTCGTCCGCGTCCCGCAGCGGGCCCGCGCCGACCGCGTAACCGAAGGTGCGGACACCGTGGGCCTGTGCCGCCTCCACCAGCCGCAGATACCGGCGGGCCTCGCCGTCGTAGAGGATGCCGCCGCCGCCGAGCACCAGCAGGTCCAGGCCGGACAGGGCGTCGAGCACCTGTTTCTGCGGGACTCCTTCCCAGCTCACCACGTCGTCGACGCCTGGATAGTGGGCGCGGGTGTGCTCGGCGTTGCGGCTGAAGATGACGAGCCGGGCGTCCGGGCGATGGGCGCGCAGGCAGCTCAGGACGCAGATCAAGATGGCCTCGTCGCCCATGTTGTAGCCGCCGTACGAGCCGAGCAGGCCGATGCGTGGGCCCGACCGCGGACGCTGTGTGGTGGTGGTCATCCGGAACTCCTGTTCCGAGGAGCTGATGATCGACGCGTAGGTCCTGGACGGCCCTGGGAAGGCGGCAGGAGCCGAAGCTCGGCGCGGCGCTGCCACGTCCGGGCTCGGGCCCGAGTTGCCTCCACGGCCCGGAGGAAACCCCCAGTGAGGCACTTTCCGGCAGCCGGCGGCGAAGAACGCGGCCGACGGTCGTGCCAAGTTTTTCATGGGACCCGATCACGCACCATCGCAGCCGACGAGCCGGCATCCGGAACGCGCCCGCACGTCCGAGATCCCTGGCATGAGCGGCGACCGGCGGGGAACCCCGCGCCACGTGCACATGGCAAAGCGGAACTACCGGGCGTCCTGGGTCCTCACTCTCCGTGAGTCACTCCGATGCCGTACACCACCGAGCCTCCCTCGCCCGGGCAACGGACGCTGAGCGGGTACTCGACGTGTCCTCTGCGGCATCAGCGGCCCGGGTCGACGACCAGGGCCGGATACGCCGTCGCCACGTACAGAGGAGATCTGAATGACCAGCACTTTTTCCCGGAACTGGGAGCATGCCGTCGTCACCGGTGGCTCGGGTTTCGTCGGTTCGCATCTGTGCGCCGCCCTGCTGGACTCGGGCGCCGCGGTCACCTGCGTGGACGACTTCAGCACCGGTCGGCCGGAGAACGTGGCCCACCTGCTCGACCGCCCCGGATTCACCCTTGTGCGGGCCGACGCCGCCGAGGGCCTCTCCGTCGACCGACCACCGGATCTGCTCCTCCACTTCGCTTCCCCGGCATCCCCGGCCGACTATCTGCGGCTGCCGCTGCACACGTTGGAGACCGGCAGCCTCGGGACGCGCCACGCCCTGGAGCTCGCCCACCGCTGTGATGCCCGCTTCCTTCTCGCGTCGACGTCCGAGGTCTACGGAGACCCCCAGCAAAATCCCCAGGACGAGCGGTACTGGGGGAATGTGAACCCGGTCGGGCCACGGAGCGTGTACGACGAGGCCAAACGGTTCTCCGAGGCCCTCACCACCGCTCACGCCGACGCCGAGGGCACCGACACCTGCATCGTGCGGCTGTTCAACACCTACGGCCCCCGGATGCGTGGCCACGACGGCCGTGCCGTGCCGACGTTCGTCCGTCAGGCGCTCGACGGTGAAGCACTCACGGTCACCGGCGACGGATGCCAGACCCGGTCGCTGTGCTACGTCGACGACACCGTCCGCGGCATCCTCGCCGCGGCGGCGCACGGCATGCGCGGCCCGGTCAACATCGGCAACCCGACCGAGATCACCATGCTCGACCTCGCGCGCCTCGTCATCGAACTCACCGGATCCACGTCGGAGATCCGCTTCATCGAACGGCCGACGGACGACCCGGCCGTCCGCTGCCCGGACATCACGCTGGCCCGCGACAAGCTCGGCTGGGAACCCGCGGTGGACGCCGAGGAAGGCCTGCGGCGCACGATCGACTGGTTCCGCGCCACCGCGAACCCCTGATCCGGTGCGAGCGCCCGCCCCACCGGCGGTGCACTCCCGCAGCGGAGACCGGCTCGACGCCCGGCTTCGCCCCGATCGACGGCTCGCCCGGCCCACCACACCGCCGAAAGGCCTGTGACCTCCATGCGCATCCTCGGAATCAACGCCCTCTTCCACGACCCGGCCGCCGCCCTGGTGATCGACGGCCGCACCGTCGCCGCCGCCGAGGAGGAGCGGTTCTCCCGCCGCAAGCACGGGAAGCGACCGGTGCCCTTCTCCTCGTGGGAACTGCCGGACAAGGCCGCCGCGTGGTGCCTGCGGCGGGCCGGTCTGCGCCCGCAGGACCTCGACGCCGTCGCCTACTCCTACGACCCGCGGCTCGCCCGGCCGGCCGAAGACATGGGCCTCGACGACCCCTGGGACCACCTCCGGCAGACGTACGCCCGCGAGGCACCCGGCTTCCTCGGTGCCGCGCTGCCGGGTCTCGACCCCGGAATCGTCCGCTTCGTGCCGCACCACATGGCCCACGCCGCGTCCAGCGCCTTCGCCGCACCCGACGCCGGGGACTCGTCCGTACTGGTCCTGGACGGGCGCGGGGAGCGTGCCTCGCATCTCGCCGCGCGCCGGGTCGGGGACCGGCTGGAACCCCTGTACGCACAGGATCTGCCGCACTCGCTGGGACTGGTCTACGAGGAACTCACCGAGCATCTCGGCTTCCTGCGCTCCTGTGACGAGTTCAAGGTGATGGCGCTCGCCTCCCACGGCACCCCGCGCATGCTGCCGGAACTGCGCCGTCACGTGTACCCCACGGGGGACGGCGGGTTCCGCGCCACCGCGGTGCCCTGGCACGAACTGTCCGCGCCGCGCGGCCCGGACGAGCCGTGGACGCAGGAGCACGCGGACGTGGCCGCCTCCGCCCAGGCCGTCCTTGAGGAGACGCTGCTGGACCTGGTGCGCTGGCTGCACGGAAAGACGCACCACAGCGTGCTCACCCTCGCCGGTGGCGTCGCGCTCAACTGCGTCGCCAACTCCCGGATCGCGCGCGAAGGACCCTTCTCCCGGGTATGGGTGCAGCCCGCCGCCGGTGACGCGGGTACGGCGCTGGGCGGTGCGTTGCTGCTGGCCGCCGACGCGGGCGACGAGCCGGAGCCCATGGACGGCGCCGATCTGGGCCGGGACTGGTCCGAGGCGGAGCTCGGAGCGTGGCTGAAGACGGCGGCCGTGCCGTTCGACCGCCCGCCCGACATCGCCGCGACGGTGGCCGAGGCCCTGGCGGAGAACGCGATCGTCGCCTGGTTCCAGGGCCGCTCCGAGTACGGTCCCCGGGCGCTCGGACACCGCTCGCTGCTCGCCCACCCCGGGCACGCGGGCAATCTCGAACGGCTCAACGACGTCAAGGGCCGTGAGCAGTTCCGGCCGGTGGCCCCCATGGTGCTGGCCGACCGGGCCTGCGACATCTTCGACGGTCCGCTGCCCAGCCCGTACATGCTGTTCGTCCATGACGTGGCCGACGCCTGGCGGGACCGTATCCCGGCCGTCGTCCACGTCGACGGCACGGCTCGCATCCAGACCGTGGACCCGGAGCGTGAGCCGCTGGTCGCCCGCATGCTCGGGGCGTTCGAGCGGCTCACCGGGTTGCCGGTGGTCGTCAACACCAGCCTGAACACGGCGGGCCGCCCCATGGTGGACGACCCGCGTGACGCCCTGGAGTGCTTCGGCTCCTCACCCGTCGACCTGCTTGCCATCGGCCCGTACGCGATCCGGCGCGGGGACTTCTTCCGCGCCACCGGCGACGGGAGGGTGTGATGACGCAGTACGGAGCGCGGCCGGCGAGCGCCCAGGAGGCGGACGACGCGTACGCGGTGGTGATCCCGACACTCGGTCGGCCCAGCCTGAACGCCTGCCTGCGTGCGTTGGCCCGGTCCGATGGTCCGCGGCCGGTCCGGATCGTCCTGGTCGACGACCGGCCGGACGCCTCGGGCACACCGCTCGCGGTCGGCGTCCCGGAGCCACTGGGGGCCCTCACCACCATCGTGCGGGGCGGTGCCCGGGGACCGGCCGCTGCGCGGAACGCGGGCTGGCGGGCGGCCGGCCGGGTTGCCTGGATCGTGTTCCTCGACGACGACGTGGTGCCCGGCCCCACGTGGGGCGACGACCTCGCCCTCGACCTGGCCGCGGCGACGTCCCGGACCGCCGCGATCACCGCGCGTATCGACGTCCCGCTCCCGGCGGAGCGCCGGCCCACGGACTGGGAACGCAACACCGCCGGGCTCGCCACCGCCCGGTGGATCACCGCCGACATGGCATACCGGCGGGCGGCCCTGGAGGAGGTCGGCGGCTTCGACGAACGGTTCCGGCGAGCCTTCCGGGAGGACGCGGACCTCGCGCTGCGGGTGCTCGCCGCCGGGTGGGCGGTGACCTCCGGGGTCCGCGCCACGACCCACCCGGTACGCCCCGCCGACCGGTGGGTCTCCGTGCGCGTCCAGGCGGGCAACGCCGACGACGTTCTGATGACCCGGCTGCACGGCCGCGACTGGTGGAGCCGGGCGGGCGCGCCACGGGGGCGCCTGCCCCGCCATCTGGCGGTGACCGCAGCGGCGGTGGCGGCGCTTGCCTGCGCCGCCCTGCGCAGGCCCCGAGCCGCCACGGCCTGCGCCGCGGTGTGGCTTGCCGGGACGGCCGAATTCGCCCTGGCCCGGATCGCTCCGGGGCCGCGGACCCGGGACGAGGTCGTCACCATGGTGCTGACGAGTGTGGTCATCCCGCCCGCCGCCGTCCGGCACTGGCTGCGCGGGCAGGTCGTCCACCGCAGGACACCGCCCCTCGATGCGTACGGGTCCGGTGAGCCGCCCCGTGCGTGGCGAGAGCCCGATCGGGAGCGGGTGCGCTCATGACCCCCCGCCGCCCGACGGGCCCGCAGCGCGCCGACGCCGACGGCCCCTGGCTGTTCGACGGACCGGCGGACGGAGCGCCGCGCGAGTGCGCCTGTGGGGGCGCCCTTCCGGCGGCCGTCCTCTTCGATCGCGACGGCACGCTCGTGGCCGACGTGCCCTACAACGGCGACCCGGCGCGGGTCGAGCCGATGCCGACAGCGCGGGAGGCCGTCGACGCCGTACGGGCGCGGGCCATCCCGGTCGCCGTGGTGAGCAATCAGTCGGGCGTGGCGCGCGGCTTGCTGACGCTTCGTCAGGTGGAGGCCGTGCGGCTGCGGGTGGAGGAGCTGCTCGGCCCGTTCGATGTCTGGGCGGTCTGCCCGCACGGGCCCGACGACGGATGCGGCTGCCGCAAGCCCGCGCCGGGCCTGGTGGTGGCCGCCTGCGCACGTCTCGGCGTCGCGGCGGAACGCACCGCCGTCATCGGTGACATCGGTTCCGACATGGCGGCCGCCCGTGCCGCCGGCGCCCGTGGAGTGCTGGTGCCGACTCCGGTGACCCGCCCCGAGGAGACCGAGAGCGCCGAGACCACGGCCCCCGACCTGCTCGCCGCGGTGCGCCTGGTGCTGGCCCCGGAACCCGACCTCGTCCGCGGCGCGGAAGGCCGGCCGGCGGGGGCGGCATTCGGCGCCGAAAGCACCGTGCGGATGGCGGGTGAGTCATGACGGCCGCTTCCCGAAGCCTCCCCCGCACCCTGATCGTGCGCCTGGACAGTGCCGGTGACGTGCTGCTGGCCGGTCCCGCCGTGCGCGCCGCCGCTGCCGGATCCGCGTACACGGCACTGTTGTGCGGGCCGCAGGGGGCTCAGGCGGGCAAGCTGCTGCCGCGCGTGGACGAGGTGCTGGTGCACGACGCCCCGTGGGTGGGCCTGGAGCCGGCGCCGGTCTCCCTGGCGCAGACCCGGGAACTGCTCGAGGCGCTGGCGGCCCGCCGCTTCGACCGTGCCCTGGTGCTGGTCTCGTACCACCAGAGCCCGCTGCCGATGGCCCTGTTGCTCAAACTCGCGGGGGTCGGGTGGACGGCGGCCGACAGCGAGGACTACCCGGGTGCCCTGCTCGATCTGCGCCACCACCGGCTGCCCCACCGGCATGAAGCCCTGGCCGCCCTGGACCTGGCCCGGGCCGCCGGATTCGCGCTGCCGCCGGGCGACGAGGGGGCCCTGCGCGTCGACACCCCGCCGGACACCACGCCTCTCACCGGCTCGGAGCCGTACGTGGTGCTGCATCCCGGCGCCGCGGTGGCCGCGCGGGCGTGGAGCCCCGGCCGGGCGGCACGGGCCGCGGCCGCCCTGTCCGCCGAGGGGTACCGGGTCGTGGTCACCGGCGGGCCCGACGAGAGGGCACTGACCGCGCGGGTCGCCGGCAGGCACGCCCTGGACCTCGGCGGGGTCACCGATCTGCGACACCTGGCGGGGGTGCTGGTCGCGGCGCGGGTGGCGGTGGTCGGCAACACCGGTCCGGCACACCTCGCCGCCGCGGTCGGGACACCGGTCGTCTCACTGTTCGCCCCGGTGGTGCCGGCCGAGCGGTGGCGGCCGTACGGCGTCCCGCACGTCCTGCTCGGCGACCAGGAGGCGGTCTGTGCGGGGACCAGGGCCCGGCACTGCCCCACACCCGGACATCCGTGTCTCGACGGGATCGGCGACGCCGAAGTGCTCGCCGCGGTGGCCGCACTCGATCGAAACCGACTAGTCGGGATGAATGACTTCAACAGGACAAGGAAGACGAAACGGGCGGGGGCCGACGCGGACTCGTCCCCTGGACCGCGCGACCCGTCCGACCGGGGCGGCGCGGCCGAAACGGAACGAGGAGCGACCATATGAATATTTTCTTGTGGCATGTGCACGGCTCTTGGACGACGGCGTTCGTCCAGGGCCCCCACACCTACCTCGTTCCTGTGACACCGGACCGTGACGCGGATGGCCGCGGCCGGGCCCACACCTTCTCCTGGCCCGCCTCCGTGCGGGAGGCGAATCCCGAGGAACTGCGGGAGGCGGAGGTGGACCTGGTCGTCCTGCAGCGCCCGCACGAACTCGAACTGGCCGAACGCTGGCTCGGCGGTCGCCGCCCCGGCCGTGACGTGCCCGCCGTATATCTGGAGCACAACGCGCCGGACGGCGATGTCCCCGGCACCCGGCATCCGTTCGCCGACCGCGATGACCTGACACTCGTTCATGTCACCCATTTCAACCAGCTGTTCTGGGACTGCGGCTCCACCCGCACCGAGGTGATCGAGCACGGCGTCGTCGATCCGGGGCACCAGTACACCGGCCGGCTCCCGCGCGCGGCCGTCGTCGTCAACGAACCGGTACGGCGCGGCCGCTACACCGGTACGGATCTGCTGCCCGCGCTGTCCGAGGCGACGCCGCTGGACGTCTTCGGCATGCGCACGGAGGGCCTCGCCGCCCATCTCGGCCTGCCCGAGGACCGCTGCCGTACCGCGGACCTGCCGCAGAGCGAGCTGCACACCGCCATGGCGGAACGCCGGCTCTATCTGCATCCGGTGCGCTGGACATCGCTCGGTCTGTCGCTTCTGGAGGCCATGCACCTGGGCATGCCGGTCGTGGCGCTCGCCACCACGGAGGCGGTCGAGGCCGTCCCACCGGACGCGGGCACGCTGTCCACCCGCCCCGACGTGCTGGCCCGGGCCGCACGGCACTACCTCCAGGAGCCGGAAGCCGCGGCCGAGGACGGGGCCCGTGCCCGCCAGGCGGCCCTCGGACGGTACGGGCTCAAGCGCTTCCTCGACGACTGGGAGCGCGTGATGACGGAGGCGCGTTCATGACCTCATCTCTCGGATCCCTCACCCACTCCGCCCTCGACATGGACGGTCCCGGCTCCCTCGCGATCGCCCTCGTCTCGGAACACGCGAGCCCGCTCGCCGCGCTGGGCGGGGTGGACGCGGGCGGGCAGAACGTCCACGTGGCCTGCCTCGCCGGCGCCCTCGCCGACCGAGGTCACCGGGTGACCGTCCACACGCGCCGCGACAGCCCCGACCTGCCCGACCGGGTGGCACTGCGCGACGGGGTCGAGGTGCACCATGTGCCCGCGGGACCGGCGGAACCCATACCCAAGGACGAACTCCTGCCCCACATGGGCGACTTCGGGCACCAGCTGATCCGCAGCTGGCAGGGCCGGCCGCCCGACGTGGTGCACTCGCACTTCTGGATGTCGGGACTCGCCTCGCTGGTGGCGGCACGTCGACTGGACCTGCCCCTGCTGCACACGTACCACGCACTCGGCACGGTGAAGCGACGGCACCAGCAGCTGGCGGACACCAGTCCGCCGCGGCGGATCACCCATGAGACGGACGTGGGCCTGGGGTGCGACCGGATCATCGCCACCTGCCGGGACGAGGTCGTCGAACTGGGCAAGATGGGCATCCCCGCCGACAGGATCAGCATCGTGCCGTGCGGGGTCGACACCGAACTGTTCACTCCGCGAGGACCGGCCGCGGCGCGCGGCGCCCACCCCTACCAGCTGCTCCAGCTGGGCCGCCTGGTCCCGCGCAAGGGGGCGGCCGTCTCCATCGCGGCACTGGCCCTGCTGCCCGACGCGGAGCTGGTCGTCGTCGGCGGCCCCCCGGCGGACCGCCTGGACGACGATCCGGAAGTACGGCGTCTGCGCCGCATCGCCGGTGAGACCGGTGTCGCCGACCGTGTCCGCTTCACCGGCGGGGTGCCCAGCTCCCAGGTGCCGTCGCTGCTGCGCGCCGCCGATGTGGTGCTGTGCCCGGCGGACTACGAACCGTTCGGCATCGTCCCGCTGGAGGCCATGGCCTGCGGCAGGCCGGTCGTCGCCAGCGCGGTGGGCGGCCAGCTGGACACGGTCGCCGATCCGGGCACCGGACGGCTGGTGCCGCCCCGCGACCCCGACGCCCTCGCACGGGCCGTCGCCGAACTCCTCTCCCGCCCCGAGACACGGCAGGCGTGCGGCGAGGCCGGCCGCCGTCGTGTGCTGCGCCGATACAGCTGGGCGCACGTCGCGGCCGAGACCGAGACGGCGTACTGCGCCGTCCTGGACGCCCAGTCCGCTGTGACGGAGGTGGTCTGAGACACCACCCGCCCGCCGGTCCGGGCGATGGGCCCGGCCCTCGACAGCGGTCCGGGCGACCTGCCCGGGCCCTCGACAGCGTTCCGACCGACCGCGGAGCACCGACGTCCGAAGGAGGTGCGGGTCCGGCCGCCGTCCTCTGCGACGCGGTACGCCCGATCAGCATGACCGAATCCCCTGCACTCGATGCCGCACACGTGCACTGCCGGTCTTTGGAGCAAGCGCTCGTCCGTCTGCGCCTCGACGGTCTCGGCCGGATCGCGGACTGGGGCGGTCGTCTCGCCGCGGTCCTTCCGGCGGGCGGCCGGCTGCTGGCCGCGGGCAACGGCGGGAGCGCCGCGCAGGCCCAGCACCTGACCGCCGAACTCGTGGGCCGCTACCGGCAGGAACGGCCGGCCTTCTCGGCCATCTCCCTGCACGCGGAGACGTCCAGTCTGACCGCCATCGGCAACGACTACGGCTTCGACCATGTGTACGCCCGTCAGGTGGCCGCCCACGGCCGGCCCGGGGACGTCCTGGTGCTGCTGTCCACGTCCGGCCGCAGCGCCAACCTGATCAGCGCCGCCGTGACCGGCCGGGCGGCGGAGATGCGCGTCTGGGCGATGACCGGGCGGAGTCCGAACCCGCTCGCCGAGGCCGCGGATGAGGCGCTGTGCATCGAGGCCGACAGCACCGCGACCGTCCAGGAGGCCCACCTCGTCGCGGTGCACCTGCTCTGCGAGGGCTTCGACCTGGCCCTCGCGGCCCCTTCCCCGACCGCCGCGCGCGCCGCCGCCTCCCGCGCGGTCGCGGCCCACGGGAGGGCGTCATGACGGGACCGAAGCCGCTCGTGGTCGTCGGAGACGTCCTGCTCGACGAGGACATCGAAGGCGTCGCCACCCGGCTGTCCCCGGACGCCCCCGCCCCCGTCGTCGACGTCACCCGTGACCGGCGTCATCCCGGCGGGGCGGGACTGGCCGCCGCGCTGGCGGCCCGGGGCGGCCGTGAAGTCGTCCTGGTGACCGCCCTCGGCGACGACTCCGCCAGCGAGGCCGTACGCAGTGAACTGCGCGGCCGGGTCCGGTTGGTGGAGATACCCCTGGCAGGCAGCCTGCCGGTGAAGACACGTGTGCTGGCGAGCGGCCGCCCGCTGGTGCGGATCGACCGGGGCGGCGGCACACCCGGCGAACCCGACGAGGCGGTGCGGGACGCGCTGGCGCAGGCCCACGCCGTCCTCGTCGCGGACTACGGGCGCCGCACGGCGCACGCCGTCCGTGAGCACCTGGCCGCGGTCACCCCCCGCACGCCGCTGGTATGGGATCCCCACCCCAAGGGCGAGGTTCCCGTGCCGGGAGCCCGGCTGGTCACGCCGAACGCCGCGGAGGCGCTCAGCCTGTGCCCCGGCGAGGGCGGCACATCGCTGCGCGCGTACGCCGAGCGAGGGGCCCGGCTGGCGGAGCGCTGGCACGCCGCGGGCGTCGCCGTGACGCTCGGCGAACGCGGTGCCCTGCTGGCAAGGCCCGCCTCGGGTACGCCGATGCTGGTGCCCGCGCCCTATCGGGCCGCCGGGGATCCGTGCGGCGCGGGCGACTGCTTCGCCGCGGCGACCGCCGCCGCCCTGGCCGACGGCGCGCTCCCGGAGGAGGCGATCCAGCGGGGTGTCGCCGAAGCCGCCGCGTTCGTGTCGGAGGGCGGTGCCGGCAACCCCGCCCTTTGGCGGACGGAGCCCGTCTCCCCCACCGCCGATCCTCCCGGGAGCGACGCGTTCGCCGTGGCGGAGCACGTCCGGGCGCGCGGTGGCACGGTGGTGGCCACCGGCGGCTGCTTCGATCTGCTGCACGCGGGCCATGTCGGCCTGCTGGAGAGCGCCCGGGGCATCGGCGACTGCCTCATCGTCTGCCTCAACTCGGACGCCTCGCTCACCCGGCTCAAAGGCCCGGGACGCCCGCTGAATCCGGTGGCGGACCGCATCCGCGTCCTGGAAGCTCTCGGCAGCGTCGACGCCGTCGCGGTCTTCGACGAGGACACCCCGCGAGAAGTGCTGAGCCGGCTGCGGCCCGATGTGTGGGTGAAGGGCGGCGACTACTCCGTACAGGATCTTCCCGAGGCGGAAGCGCTGCGCGCCTGGGGCGGGCAGGCGGTCGTGCTGCCGTACCTCGACGGCAGGTCCACCACCCTGCTGGCGCGCCGGGCCGCACGGGCCGCCGTACCGCTGGGGCCGTCCGCGTCCTGAACACGACCGCGGCGCTACGACCCACCCGCAACCCGGAGAGGCATCCGTGGACCCGAAGGCTGAGAAGGGCGCGTCGGCCCGAGCCACCCGGCCCCGGGCGCTGGTCCTGCGGGCGCTCGGCCTGGGCGACCTGCTGACCGCGGTTCCCGCCCTGAGGGCGCTACGACGGCATCTCCCCCGCCACGAGATCGTGCTGGCCGCGCCCGAGCGGCTGTCCGGTGCCGTCGCCGCGACCGGGCTCGTCGACCGGCTGCTGCCCGCTTCGGCCGCCGGGCGGGAGGTGCCGGCCGAGCTGGCGTGGGAGGGTCCGGCACCCGATCTCGCCGTGGACCTGCACGGCAACGGCCCGCCGAGCCATCTGCTGCTCCAGCGGCTTCGACCCCGGCGGCTGATCGCCTACGCACACCCGGGGACACCCGACATTGCCGGTCCCGACTGGCGCGAGGAGGAACACGAGCGGGCCCGCTGGTGCCGCCTGCTCCGCTGGTACGGCATCGACGCGGACCCGGCGGAGCTGCGGATCCCGGCGCCCGCGACGCCCTCCCCCGCACCCGGCGCGATCGTCGTGCATCCCGGCGCCGACGCACCCGCCCGCTGCTGGCCGAAGGAGCGGTTCGCGGCCGTGGTCCGGGAACTGCGCCGGTCGGGTCACGACATCGTGGTCACCGCGGGCGCGGGCGAGGACGCTCTGGCGCGGTTCGTGGCGGCCGAGGCCGAGCTGCCATCCGGCGCGGTCCTGGGAGGCTCCGGTGACCTGCCGTTCGATCAGCTGGCCGCGCTCGTCGCGCGGGCCCGCTGTGTGGTGGTCGGCGACACCGGGCTCGCCCATCTGGCCACGGCGCTCGGTACCTGCTCGGTCGTCCTGTTCGGTCCGGTCGCCCCTCGGCTGTGGGGGCCACCGCCCGACGTACGCCACCAGGTGCTGTGGCATCCCGGCGACGGCGACTCTGCCCGGCCCGGCGACGCCCACGGCCGCCTGCCGGACGAACGACTGCTGCGGATCACCGTCGCGGAGGTGGTCGAGGCGGTGCGGGGGCTGGCCGAGCCGGTTCGCCTTGTGCGGCGGGGCGGTGGATCCGGGCGCGCCGTGGAGACGCCCAGGGGCTCCAGTTCAGCAGGCGGCGGAGCCGCGGCCCCCGGGCCTGCCGACTCCTGAGACGGACGCCGACGGAGGCGGCCGTGTGTCGATGCGGCCGCAGGCTCCGTACGTCGCGGGGGGCTGAAACCTTACGTCGCGGCGCCCGAAGGCACCCGTATCCCGTGGTAACCGCAGGCGCCATTGGTTGCCCGCGGTCGAGGCACTCGTACGCCGCGGCGTCCGCTGGCGCCCGCACGTCGCGACTTCCGCAGACGCCCGCACGTCGCAGCTTCCGCAGACGCCCGCACGCCGACGTGCGGGCGTAGGTGCCCGCACGTCGGCGCGGGCGTAGGTGCCCGCACGTCGGCGCGGGCGTAGGTGCGCTGCCTCCCAGCGGACGCTGACACCGTGTTTCCCGGCCGCCCCAGCCGCCGTTGCGCCCCGCGGATTTCGCCCCCTCCGCCCCTACCGTCCCCCACTCTCGGCTTCGCCGGATGCAGGGGAACCCCCACCGCATCCGAGGGCCCGCCCCCAGACCCCCGTATCGCGCTACCGCGCTCGTCCTCAAACGCCGGACGGGCTGAAACGGCTCAGGCAGCCGTGTCCAGGGCCGGTTGGGCCGTCGGGCCGCGCTGCTCCGTGCGCAGGGCGACCGTCGTCGTAGTGCGGCGTTCCCGGACCATGTAACCCGCTCCGATGGCACCGGCGATGATCAGGCCACCGGTGACGAGGGCGCCGCGGGCTCCGGCGAACTCCATGAGGAGGCCCAGTGCGGGCGGACCGCCGAGGCCCCAGGCCGTGCTGATGCTTCCCCACACTCCCAGGACACGTCCTCGCAGGTGGGCGGGCGGATCGGTCTGGAGGACGGTCGTGCCGGCCGTGTCGGACACGGACTCGAGCAGGGCCATGGGCAGGACGAGCACCAGCAGGACGGCGAGTGAAGGCGACAGGCCCGCCACCGCTTGGAGCAGGGCGCCCGCGGCGGCGAGGGTGCCCACCAGCCGTACGGAAGGCCGGCGCAGCCTGGCGCCGAGGACCGCGCCCAGGATGCCGCCGACGGCGAGGACGGTGGAGACCGTGCCGAACGCTCCGGCGCCGCCGGCGAGCGGGCCGGTGACGAGAACGGCCAGGGTGAGGGTGTAGTTCCGGCCCAGGACCGCGCTGATCCCGGTGATGCCCGCGAGCGCGACCAGTCGCGGGCGGCGCATGAAGAAGGCCAGGCCCTGCCGCACGGTCATGTCCTGACCGGCTGCCTGAGGGGCGCGCCGGGGGGCAGGCACGGCGGACCGGCCCTTCTCGGCGCTCCGGACCGCGCCGGCGACCGGACGGAGGAAGGGGATGACCGAGGCGACGAAGAGGAAGGACGCTCCGTTGGCGGCGTAGGCGGCGGCCGTGCCGAAGAAGGCGACCGTCACGCCGGCGAGCGCGGTGCCGGCGAGCCGGCCGGCGCTGTGCACCAGTGAGCCCACTCCGATGGCGGAGGGAACGTCCTGAGCCGGGACGAGATCGTTGCCGAGCAGAGCGCACGCGGGTCCGTCGACCGTGGCGACGAGGCCGGTGACGGCGGCGAGCACCATCAGCACGGTGAGGTCGAGGCGGCCGGTGGCCGCGAGGACCGCCGTCACGAGGGCGACGGCGCCGAGGAGCGCCTGGCTGACGAGGGCGGTCAGCTTGCGGGGCCAGCGGTCGACCGCGGCGCCGCCCGCGAGGCTGACGAGAAGCGCGGGGGCGGCCTGCACGGACAGCGAAAGACCCGTGGCGGCGGCGGACCCGGTGATCTGCAGAACCAGCAGGTTCTGCACCGTGAGCTGCATCCACGTACCGGCGTTGGACACGAAGTTGGCCAGAGACCACCAGCGCATGCTGCGGTACTTGAGGGATCGCCACGGCGAGCGGGAATCACCCGTCGAGGGCATGGATCCCGCGTCCGGCGCGGGCGCGGCAGGGGGCGAGGAGGCAGTGGAGGTAAGAGGCACAGGGGTACTCGAAAAGGTGTCCGGGGAACTCAGGTGGAGGAATCAGCAATCCACGGGAGTTCGGAACACCGGCTGCGCTGCACGGTCACTCCACCGGATCTGTCGGTCCGCCGCACCGCCGGATGGCTCGTCCTGACAGGCCCTGGCCCGAAGCCCCGGAGTACGGCGTCGCCCATCGTGACAGATGGGACTGCCGAGTCGTCGCCAGGCGCTCTGTGCCGAGAGGCCCGGAAGGCGGCAAGTCCCCGTATCCCACGCGTACTTGCCCCCTGTTGTGCACTTGCTCACAGCGTCCACCGTCGGCTGCCGGGACGCGCACCTCACACCGGCGGCGGGCTTTGTGCACCGCGGGTCGTGTTAAGCGGCGGTGGGCACGGGCACCCGGGAGTGGGCGATCCCTCGTGGGAGCCGCCGTCACGGAACTGGGAGGTGCTGGACATGGGACACGGAGGAAACGTCATCGACGAACTGATGACGGATCACCGCGAGGTCGAGGAACTCTTCGGCCGCATCGAGGCGCTGCCGCAGGGCAGGAAGGACCGCAAGGTCTACGCCGACCAGGCCACCATCGAACTCGTACGCCACTCGGTGGCCGAGGAGGCCCACCTCTACCCGGCCGTACGCCAGTACCTGGCCGATGGCGACGCCATAGCCGACAAGGAGATCGAGGACCACTCCAAGGCCGAGCGGCTCATGAAGGAACTGGAGGCCCATGAGGCCGACAATCCCGCATTCGACCGGGTCATCGGCCTGCTGATGAGCGAGATCCGCGCGCATGTGGCGGACGAGGAGCAGAATCTGTTCCCCCTGCTGCAGCAAGCGGCCCCTGCGGGTGCGCTGGACGAGCTGGGCGACAAGGTCCGCCAGGCGAAGAAGATGGCGCCGACCCGTCCGCACCCGGCTGCCCCCGACCGGCCCCCGGCCAACAAGCTGCTCGCCCCCGGCCTCGGACTCGTCGACCGGATGCGCGACGCGCTGACAGGGCGCGGAAAGAAGGACTGACACCGCCGCTCAGGAGGACACGCGGGCCGGCATGCGCTACTCAGCAGGGGCGCCCGGTCCGGCACGCGTCGCTGAGCAGCGGCGCCCGGCCCGACAGGCGCCACTCAGCAGCGCCGCCCGGCCCGACAGGCGCAGCTCAGGTCAGCAGCGCCGCCCGGCCCGACAGGCGCAGCTCAGGTCAGCAGCGCCGCCCGGCCCGACAGGCGCAGCTCAGGAGGGCGCTCGATCCAGAAGGCGGGCCGCCTGCTCGATGCGGTCGGGCAGCGGCTCGCGGTCCCTGAGGGCGGCGGGGAGCCGGGCGAGCGCGCCGCGCAGGGCCGCCCCGGCCTCCCGCTCGCCGCGCGCCGCCGCCGCGACGAGGTGGGTGGTGTGCCGCAGCGCCACCGCCACCGGCCGTCGGAGCCACACGGTGAGGAGTGCGTTGCGCCGCTGGACCGCCGAGCGGCCGGACCGCCCGCCGGGGTCGGGATGGTGCAGGGCCGTCACGGAGGACACATAGGTCACGCCCCAGCCGCGAGCCGCCAGGTCGTAGGCGAGCAGTGTCTCCTCGCCGCCGAAGAAGAGCACTCTGTGAAAGCCGCCGGCCTCGAGGAAGGCCCGGCGCCGGACCACGGCCGCGCAGGCGAGGAATCCCAGGACCGGGCGGCCGGGGAGGTCAGCGGCGAGGGGCAGCGGCGAGTGGGCGAGCACGGAGTTCAGCGGGTCCTCGGCGACGTCCGGCCCGACAAGGGTGCGCGCGGCCAGCAGGCCCAGACGCGGGTAGGCGTCGAGGGTGTCGGCGGCGACGTCCAGCGTGCCCGGCGCCCACCAGGAGTCGTCGTCACTGAAGGCCACGTATGGGGTGGTGGCGTGCCGTACGGCGAGATTGCGGCCCAGTGCCCCGGTGTTGTGTCCGACGGCCACCACCTGCGCGCCCACTGGATGGGCGCGCACCGCGTCCACCGTCGCGTCGACGGAGCCGTTGTCCACCACGACGACCTGAGGCCGCTCGGGCAGCGCGGCCAGGCGGTCCAGGGTGCGCAGTACGCTCCGGCGGCGATTGCGGGTGATCACCGCGACCGTGACCCGGGCGGAGTGTCGGCCGGGCGCGCGAGCGGAGGGCGTGGCGACGTCGGACATGGGCTGCTCCTCGGGCACGTGGGGGTACGGCGTCGGGGCACGTCGGGACGGTATGGATGACGGGGATACGGCTCCCGGGAGAGACCATCACGCGCCCCGCTCGAGCAGTTTCCGCACCGCACTCACGACGTCCTGGGCCGTGACGTCGTTCAGGCACGGGTGGCCGGGCACCGGGCAACGGCGGGCGCGAGTGTCCGCGCACCGACTGCCCAGGTCATCGAGCAGGACGTTGGGAACGCCGTAAGGGGCCCACTGTGCGGCCGCCGGCACCGAGGAGAAGAGCGAGACGACCGCGGTGCCGGTGGCCGCGGCGAGGTGGCCCGGCCCGGTGTTTGCGGAGACCACGACGTCGGCGGCGCGCAGCACACCGGCCAGCGTTCGCGCGTCCGTACGGCCTCCGAGGTCGACCGCGGTGTCACCGCTGACGTCCCGGGTCAGCTCGGTGTCCTCCGGGCCGCCGGTGACGACGACGCGGTGGCCGGCGTCGGCGAGCAGGGCGACCGCCTCCGCGCAGCGGTCCGGGGCCCAGGCGCAGGCAGCCGCGCCGGCACCGGGATGTACGACGACGTAGGGGCCGTTGCCGGTGAGGACGGCGGTGTCGGGCGCGGGCAGCACCCGCAGCCGTCCGTCGTCCCCGCTGCGGGGGACGAACCCCATGGCGGCCACGGTGTCGAGCGCCGCCTCGGCTTCGTGCCGGTCGGGCAGCCGCCGGTGGCTGACATCGAGGAGGCTCTCGGAACCGTCCGCGCTCTCGGAGCGGCCGGCGCTGCAGGCGCCGATGCGGCGTACCCGCGCCGTCCGCAGCAGACGTGCGGCCGGCAGCGGGCTCTGCCCGTACGGGGTGAGGACGACCGCGACGTCGTAGGCGGCGTCGCGCAGGCTCCGTAGCAGGCCGTCGATGGTCGCTTCGTCCACGGTCGGTTCGCCGGGCGCTTCCCACACGAGGACGTCGTCGACGTGGGGAAGCAGCTGCGCGGCGGGCGCACCGCTGGGTTCGCACATCACCGTCACGTGGGTGGCCCGGGTCGCGACCGCGCGAACGGCCGGGCCGGCCAGGAGAACGCCTCCGAAGCCGTCCAGGCGCGCGACGAGTGCCTTCACCGTGACCAGTCCGTCCGCCGGTCATCGGACAGTCGGCCCACGCCCGTCGCGTGCGAGCCCGTCGTTCTGAGAAGCTCACCACGAGCAGGCATGCCGGATACCTCCCTCGGGGCGAGGGAACAGGCCGCCCGGCCGCTTGTACGGGTCCGGGGTCCGGCGTGCGTCGTCGGGCAGCTCCGCGAAGTAGGCGATGGTGCGCTTGAACCCCTCCTCCCAGGTGACCTTCGGTGTCCAGCCGTAGAGTTCCCGGACGAAGGTCGTGTCGGGCCGTCGCCGAACGGGATCGTCCTCGCGGCGGTCGACGAACTCCACGCGCGAGTCCGATCCGGTCAGGCCGATCACCCGACGGGCGATCTCCCGCACGGTCGTCTCGTCACCGCCGCCGATGTTGACCGGTCGTACGGACCGGCTCGCGGCCACCATCAGCAGGGCGTCGACGACGTCGTCGACGTAGCACAGCGCACGGGTCTGGCTTCCGTCTCCCTCGATGGTCACCGCCCGTCCGGCCAGTGCCTGCTTGATGAAGGTGGGAATCGCCTGGGGGCCGTCGGCGCGCATCCGGGGTCCGTAGGTGTTGAACAACCGCACGATTCCGGCATCGGTGCCGTTGGCGCTCACGTACGCGGTGGTCAGTGCCTCGGAGAAGCGCTTGGACTCGTCGTGGGCGCTGCGCGGTCCGACGGGGTCGACGTTGCCCCAGTAGTCCTCGCGCTGTGGATGCGTCAGCGGGTCGCCGTAGACCTGGGACGCGGAAGCGAGCAGGAACCGCGCGCCGTCCCGGTCGGCGACGGTCAGCGCGTTGCTGGTGCCCCGGCTCGCGACGTCGAGCGTCTCCAGGGCGCGGTGTCCGCAGTCGGCGGGCGAAGCGGGACCCGCGAGGTGCAGCACGAGGTCGTAGGGGGCGACGAGGGCGTCCGGGCAGTCCGGATCCGCGAGGTCGAGCTCCAGGAGCCGGAAACCGGGGTGGTCGGCCAGGTGCCGGACGTTGTCCGCCGATCCCGAGGACAGGTTGTCCACACCGTCGACTTCGACGCCGCTGCCGAGCAGGCGCTCGCACAGGTACGAGCCGAGGAACCCGGCGCCTCCCGTCACCAAGGCCCTCTTCCAGAACGGTCGCTTCGTCGACAGCGGGGAGAACGTCATCGGCGTCATGAGCACGACCTTCCTTCCGCCGATGAGGGAGGGACGGGGGCGGGCGGACGAGGGATGGACGCCTTCCCGAAGCCGCCGGCGTCGGTCCGCGCACCCCGCTCCGGCGACAGCCGCTCGAGTGCCCCGCACCGTCACTTTCATGCTCTGACGTCTGGTGCGGGTGTGCCACACGGGGCTGCCGACGTGTTCCACATGATCACCGCATATCACCGTATATGACCGCATAGCCCGGCCCACGCGGGTACCCGGTCAACTGCCGTCACGTGCGACGATCCGTCGCACCACGGCGAGAGCGGAAGGGAGGCCCCATGTCCGACGTCAACCCGATCGAGCTGCAGAAAGCTCTGAAAGGCGCCGAATATCCCGCCGACCGCGAGGAACTGGTCAAGATCGCCCAGCACAACGGAGCGGACAGTGCGCTGGTCGAGCGGCTCGAGTCGCTCACCGAGGACGACTTCGACGGTCCGGACGCCGTCAGCCGCGCCGTGTTCGGCTCCGGCTGACCGGCCGTCCATCGCCGCCAACGCGCCCTGCTCGCCGGGTGGTTCAGCTTCCGGCACGGTGAGGCGACCGTCGGTGACATGCTGGCACCACTCGCACCCCGGCCACACCGCCAAGCCCCGTGGCCGGGGTAACCCTCCCTCGGCCGGGGGGGACGGCCACCGACGTCCTGAGCCCGCGTGTCGCGGCGCCCGCGAGCGGGCACTCGGCGCGTACGCCACAAACCCGAGGGAGATTGCGATGAAGGCGGACGAGCCGCGCTACGACGACGAGGGGGACGTACCTCTTGGGGGGTATGCCGCACTGGCCACGACCTTCGCGGCCGGGGCCGCACTCTTCGCCGTGGCGGCGCGGCACCGGGGTCTGCGGCTGCCCGACAGCATTCCGGCCTGGGACGTCGCCCTGCTGGGAACAGCGACGTTCAAGGCGTCCCGCCTGCTGTCCAAGGACAAGATCACCAGCTTTCTCCGGGCGCCTTTCACCCACCGTGAGTCGGACGGGACGGCGGGCGAGGTGATGGACGAACCCCGTGGCAGCGGTGCGCGGCGGGCCGTGGGCGACTTGGTGGCCTGCCCCTTCTGCACCTCCGCCTGGGTGGCCGGCGCGCTGACCGCCGGCTACGCCTCCGCGCCCAGGGCCACCCGTCTGGTCTCCGCGGGACTGACTGCCAACACGATGGCTGACTGGCTGCAGTACGCCTGGAGTTGGACGGAGCGGACGGCCGAGGGCTGAGCTCCTGCCGGCCGGGCGGCGGTCAGCCCGTGTACCGGCGGGCCTTCGACTGGTTCTGCGTGTGTTCGAGCAGCCGCAGCCGGGCCTCGACCTCGGGCGGTGCCACGCGCCGTTCGCGCAGGACCCAGGGCAGACCGGCCATCGCCTCGGTGAAGGCGCGCAGCGAAGCCCGGTCACGCGGGACGGTGCGGGCCAGGTGCAGGGTGCGGCGCAGCGCGGTCGTCGCCGGGCGGCGCAGCCAGGTGAACCAGAGGGTATTGCGGATTCCGTGCGTCCTGCGCAGCGTGGAGTCCCTTGCCATGGACGGTTGGTGATGGATCGTCAGATCGTCGACGTACGTCAGCCACCAGCCGTCCGCCGCCAGGTCTACGGCGAGCAGCTCCTCCTCACCGCCCAGCCACAGCCGTGGGCTGAAGCCGCCCGCGGCACGGAAGGCGTCGGTGCGCAGCACGGTGGCGGCCGCCAGGAACGAGCCGAGCGCCGGGCCCGGGAGCCAAGGGGGGCCGGGGATCGGCGAGTTGCGCAATTCCTCGACGATGGGATCCTCGGTTCCTTCCGGTTCGACGATGATGCGGGCCGTGACGGAGCCGAGCCGGGGGTGTGTGTCGAGGAGGTCGGCGGCCCGGGACAGCGCGCCGGGCGCCCACCAGGAATCGTCGTCGCAGAAGGCCACGTACGGCGTACTCACCTGCCGCACCGCCACGTTGCGGCCGACCGCGCCGAGGTTGCGGCCCAACCGCAGCAGCCGTATGTCCGGGTGGTGGCGGGCGACGGCCTCGGCGGTGCCGTCCGAGGAGGCGTTGTCGGTGACGATCACGGGCGGGTCCTCGGGCAGCTCGCCGAGCCGGTCGAGGGTGCGCAGCAGTTCGTCCCGCCGGTTACGGGTGATGACGACGACCGTCGTACGGCTCTCGCTCATGACCTGCTCCCCTCGGCCGCCAGGAGGCGACCGGCCGGCTCCGTCCCAGGTGGCGTACGGGGACTCTGGGCCTAACGAGGTAGCCGTGATCAGTCGGCTCAAACACTTGGAGACAGCTCGGTGGCAAAAAATTAGGGCTACCGCCGGGGCGGGCGGCAGGTCCGCCCGCCACCGGGCGCGGCTCAGTCGAGTGCCGCGATGAACGCCTCCGGCGCGATCGCACGGCTGACGAGCGCCTGGGCGCCGTCGGTGGGCCGGCCGCCGGTGCGGGAGGCGTAGGCGCGCAGGGCGAGCCGGGCCTGCGCGGGATTGAGGTTGCCGTACTCGGCGAGCATGCCGGTGGCCATCTCGACGGCGGCGTTCACCGCGATGGCGGCCTGGACGCGGGTGTGGATGTCCGTGGGCCGAGCGGGATCCGGACTCCAGTGGATCAGCGCCAGGGCGGCGACGTCCGCCAGGGCCTGGGCCAGCCGCAGGTCCTCGGAGGGCAGTCCGCCGGGCGTGGTGAGCAGGAGGTTGACGGCGCCGATCGTCTGGCGGTTGACGCGCAGCGGCAGGGCGTAGGCGGCGCGGTAGCCGTCCCGGAGCGCGAGCGCTGTCCAGCGAGGCCACGTGTGGGACAGCTCGGCGAGGTCGGGCACACCGACCGGGCGGCTGCCGCGGTAGCAGTCGAGACTCGGGCCTTCCTCCTCCTGCGTCCGAAACAGCTCGCCGCGCTCCCCGTCACCGGTGACCGCCATGGTGCGCAGGTCGCCGCGGAGGGTGGCCATCATGATGCCGACGGCGTCGGCTCCGATGATCTCCACACAGTGGTGGGCCAGCCGGTCGAGGAGCACGACCGGGTCGACATCGGTGGCGAGGGTGTCGGCCAGCCCGACGAATGCCTCGGCGAGCTGCTGTTCGCGGTTCATCACCGTTCACCGTTCCTCTTCATTGCCACCGTGCCGGCCTTCGTCCGGGTCGCGGTCCGGGGCCGCCGTCCCGGGAAAGCGGAGTTTGCGCAGAACGACGTCATGGGCGACCTCGCTCACCGTTCGCCCCTGGGCGAAGGCGCGAGCCCGCATACGGTCCAGCGCCTGCTGCGGATCGACGCCGAGCTGGACCATCACCATGCCGGCCGCCTGGTGTACCTCCGCGTGGTCGGCCTCCGCGGCCTCCATCCATGACGCTACTCCGTTCGAGTCGGGTTGATCGGGGGCGTCGAGCAGGGAGTAGAGGTTCAGGACGGCGAAGGTGACGGCGTCGCGGACCAGCAGGGCGGTACGCAGGTCACGTTCCGGCATGACGCCGACGGTGTCGCGGTAGAGGTCGAGGGTGCCGATGGGCCGGGGACCGGTACCCAGTGGCAGCGAGAACACGGCGCGTACCCCCAGTTCCACCGCCTCCTGGGCGAAGACGGGCCACCGGCGGGCGTCCGCACCGCGCAGGAGATCCGCCGCCAGCACAGGAGCCGCCAGCTCGAGCGCGCTCTGGCACGGCCCGTCGCCCAACGTGTACTGCGCCTCGGCCAGCCGCGCCGCCGTACGGTCACTGGCGCACCAGGTGGCGCGCACGGTCGCACCCGCGCTGATCGACACGGACGCCCCTGTCACGGGCAACAACTCGACGCACGCCCGGCACAACGACACCGGTACCTGCTGAGGATCGGCGTGCGCGGCGGCGGTGGACAGCGCGTCGGCGACGCGCCGTCGGTCGTGTTCCCCGGACGAATGGGCGCCGCCGGTGACGTGGTCGTCGTCGCGCTGTTCGGGCCCCATCCCTGTCACCTCCGCTCGACCGAGACGTCAGCATGATCCATCAGTATCGCCCAACCGAACACCCGCCTGGCCCCAGGGCGTAGTGGACCCGGCCGCACCGGGTTCGTCTCGCCGTCTCGGTCGTCGCGTCGGCTGTCGCCGGGCCGCCGGGCGTCCCTTGCGTCGAGTTCCCCCTCCCGTGCAACCCTCTCGCAACGTGCGCGATGGTCAGCTGACTGACGCCCGCGGCCGGGCGGCGCGCCGTCGGCCGGGCCACCTCATCCGCATGACCCGACGGGGAGAGCCGATGGACGTCGTCCCGCGCGTGGAGCTGACCCCTGCGGCCGCCGAGCTGCTGCGGCGGCTGCGCGCCCTGCACGGACCGCTGATGTTCCACCAGTCCGGCGGCTGCTGCGACGGCAGCGCGCCGATGTGCTATCCCGAGGGCGAGTTCCGCACCGGCGGCTCCGACGTCCTGCTCGCCGAGCTGGATGTCGACGGGGTCGACGAGCCGGTGACGTTCTGGATGTCGAAGAGCCAGTACGAGCTGTGGAGCCACACGCGGCTGATCGTGGACGTCGTGCCCGGCCGGGGCAGCGGCTTCTCGCTGGAGGCACCCGAAGGAGTGCGTTTTCTGATCCGTTCCCGGGTCGTCGGCGCCTAGACACCGCCTCGGGCCCCGTCGTCTGGTGCAATCCCCCTGAGTCCTGGGAAAGTTGACGAGACATCAGGGGGCACTGTGACGCGCCGCGACGGACGGTTCAGAACGGTACTGACAGTTTTCGTGACATGCGGTGCGCTGGCCGGCGCCGCCGCGGGGGGGGGGGGGCCGGGCCGCGGGCGGGGGGGGGCAACCCGGGT